>CAYJMY010000167.1:0-10929 GCA_964371125.1 uncultured Mesorhizobium sp.
GGGACAGTTGGAGAGCGTGCGAGCGCCCCAGCCCTCCGCCGGCGCCGGTAATGATCGCGACGCGCCCATCCAACATCATTCCGGCATCTTCGGTTTGGTTTTTCATCCCATTCACTCACTAGATAATTAATTTGTTACGCGCAAGCGGTTCTTTGCTCGGAGGACCGTCGCAAGCGTCCCGAAAGGCGCGCCCGGCGCCCCGGTTTACGGCCGTGAAGGTTGCTCTTTCCGGCAGATCGCGAGGAATCCCGCCGCCATGAAGGTCGACATGCGCGCTTTGACCGCTGCGAAATCGTCGGAGCGGCAGACGCCGCCGGAAAGCTTGTCGATGCGCCCCGTTCGCGCGAGCGTCAGCATCAGCGCGCCGGTGACGAAATGGTAGCCCCAGAAGATGTCCTCGTCGGCGCAATCCGGCAACGCCCGCCTGAGGATGCCGATCAGGCGCAGGACGACGGGATCGAAGTGCTGGTCCATCATCTGGGCGCCCCATTCCGGTGTATTGGCGACCTGCGATGCCAACGCGGCGTAGTTCCGCCAGCCTTCGCCTCCCTCGATGTAGAGATCGAGGTCGGTATCGAGAAAGGCGCGCAGCGCGCCCTCCACCGTCGGCTTGCCGGCGCAGGCCTTCTCGTACTCCTCCAGCATGCGCATGCGCCGCTCGCTGGTGACCACGGCGCGCCTCGAGAAGACCGTGTCGAACAGCGCCTTCTTGTCGGCGAAGTAGTAGTTGATCAGCGTATGGTGCACGCCGACATGCTTGGCGACGTCCTTCAGCGTCACGCCGTAGAGGCCGTGCTTGGAGAACAGGAATTCAGCCGCGTCGACGATCTGTTCCATCATCTCCGCACGCTGCTCGGCCTTGGTGGAGCCCTTGCGCCGCGAAGTCTTCTGCACTGTCGAAGTCATGCACCCATCCCGATTTCGTCGGCAAACCGTTCGTTGTCCAGCGACGCTTGATAGACCCCGCCGTTCACCACGAACAGCCCTGCCGCGCCGCGCGGCCGCCGTCATCACCGCATATGTCAGCCTTGCCCGTATTGCGAACGCAGGCGCATCTTGTCCACCTTCCCGGTCGCCGCGGTGGGCATCTTCGGAAGCCGCACCACCTCGTCGGGTATCCACCACGAGGCGACCCGGCCCTTGAGGGGTTCGAGAAGCTGCTCGTCGGGTAGGTCCTCGCCCTTGCGCATCTCGACCAGCAGGATCGGCCGCTCACCCCACTTGGGATCCGTCCGGCCGACGACGGCGGCGAGCGAGACCTGCGGCAGCGCGGCCACGATCGCCTCGATCTGCGCCGGATTGATCCATTCGCCGCCGGACTTGATCAGGTCTTTGGCCCGTCCGGTGATGATGAGATTGCCCTTCGTGTCGATTTTTGCGAGGTCGCCGGTGTCGAACCAGCCGTCGTCGTCGGTCGCGCACTCCTCCTGCCCGAGATAGCGCGCGACGACCGACGGACCGCGCACGCGCAAATGGCCCTCCGCCTCGCGCTGCTGCCCCAGAACCCGACCCTCGGCGTCGGTCAGGAGCAGATCGATGCCGATCGCGGGTCTTCCCGAGAGCGCGGGATGGCGATGGGGGTCGCCGGGCGGCGCCATCGTCCCCAGCGGCGAAAGCTCGGTCATGCCCCAGCTCGTCTGCACGGTGACGCCGAGGCGCCGCTCGATCCGCTCCATCAACGCCGGCGGCATCGGCGACCCGCCGACGACGACGCGCTTCAGCGACGGCACGTCGCCACCTTCCGCCTCGAGGTGCTCGACCAGACCCAGCCAGACGGTCGGGACGGCCGAAGCGATGGTGACGCCTTCGGCCACGATCAGCCGGGCAAGGCTCGCACCGTCCGACTGGCGTCCGGGCAGCACGAGTTTCGCGCCGACGGCGGGCGCCGCGAAAGGCATTCCCCATGCATTGGCGTGGAACATCGGCACCACGGGCATGACGGCATCCTCCGCCGTCATGCCCATCACGTCGGCCTGCAGAAGGCGCAGCGTGTGCAGATAACCCGATCGGTGGGTGTAGGTAACGCCTTTCGGCTGCCCGGTCGTGCCCGACGTGAAGCACAAGCCCGAGGCGGCATTCTCGTCGAAGCCGCCCCACGCGAAATCCGGACTCGCACCGGCCAGCAACGTCTCGAGCGGCTGGATGGCTTCGTCGTCGTCCGCCGCGCCCACGCCCCCGTCGATGGTGAGGATGCAGCGTAGCGGCGCCCGTTCGGCGATCTCCAGCGCGAGAGGCAGCAGATCGGCGCTGACGATCAGGATCCGCGCACCCGACTGGAGCAACATCGTTCCAGTCTGCTCGGGGGTGAGCCGCGGATTCAACGTGTGGCACGCCGCGCCCATGCCCATGATCGCGAACCACGCCTCGACGTGTGCCTGGCTGTTCCAGGCAAGCGTGGCGACGCGGTTGCCGGCGCGGACGCCGAGCCCGGCAAGCACGCTCGACACGCGCGTCGCCCGTTCCCTCAGCCCCGCGTAGCCGATCCGCGTGTTGGCGCCCTCGCCGCGCGCCGTCACCACCTCGGCGTCGGGGTGCCACTTGGCCGCGTGGTCGAGGAACTTGTCGAGCGTCAGCGCATAGGGCTGCATCGCGCCGTCATTCATGGCCTGCCATGCCTCGGTCTTCGGAGCGGCGCCGCTACGCCGACATTCCAGTTCCAGGCGACATCGCCCGCCGCGCGCCGCCGGCGCACGACCTCCTCGTTGAACGCGAACATGCCCGGGAGCAGGTGGCTCGAGACCCGCGGCGCACCGGCGAATTGCATGTACGCTCTGCCATCGGCATGCACGGGCCAGTCGGGCGCGCCCGGCGCCCGCGGCGATCCCGATCGTGCGAACGAGATCCAGTAGTCGCCGATCGCCCGCGACAGCGCAGCCTCCGTCTCCGTCGCGGGAGCAGCGGGCCACAGCGGCGGCGTGCGGTCGGGGGTGCCGAACAGGTAGGGCAATTCGCAGGCATGGAAGCCGTGGAGACCGGCCTCGTCCGCCGCGGGGTAGCCGTGATCGAAGTAGTAGACGAAGCAGGGAAGCCCCGCAGCCGCCTGCGCCTCGGCCAGCTTCAGCGCCGTCCACCCGTAGAGGGCGTCGCGCACGCAGGCGAGCGCGGCCTCTACGACGTCTCGCGGCGGATAGAGATCGAGGTAGCTGTCCGCGAGGTCCTCATACCGGTCGCGAATCTGCGCCTCGTATTCTTCCGCCGTTTCCGGCAGCGGCGGCACAAGGAAGCGCAGCGAGCGGACTTCGCCGCTGTTGAAGCCGGTGAGAAGCGGCACCTTCGCCTGTTCGCCGCGCTCGAAGACCTCGATCAGCTGGCGCGGCAGGACGACGCCGTCGACCGTACCGCCTGCCGCGAAACCGGCGCGCAGTGCCGCATCGGCGAGTTCCTCGGCCGGCATCGCGCGCAGGGCGGCGATGCCGCCGAAGCCGAGCGTCTCCGCAAGGCGCTCGCCCGCCGCCTCGGCGGGCTCCTGTCCGTGGCGCACGTCCTTCAGCGCCGGCGTCGAGATCATGTAGGCGCTCTGCGCGATCGCCTTGGCGAACAGGCCGCGCGCCGCAGGCGCGGCCATGAGGTGGAGCACGCTGAGCGCGCCTGCCGACTCCCCTGCAATGGTCACGCTGGCCGGATCGCCACCGACGGCGGCGATGTTTTCCTTCACCCATTCGAGCGCGGCGATCTGGTCGAGAAGCCCGTAGTTGCCGGAAATGCCGTCCGGCGTTTCCGCGCTCAGTTCCGGATGGGCGAGGAAGCCGAAGACGCCGAGGCGGTAGTTGATGGTGACGACCACGGCGCCGCGGCGGGCGAGTTCGGCGCCGTCGTAGTACGGCTCGCTGCCCGCGCCCCAGATGAACGATCCGCCGTGGATCCAGACGAACACCGGAAGATCGCGCGCGCCGCTCGGCGTCCAGATGTCGAGGAAGAGGCAGTCCTCCGCGGTGGCGTCCAGCGCGCTGACATAGATGCTGCCGCCGCGCCGCGCCGGCTGGGAACAGGCCGCCCCGGGGCGGAGCGCGTCGCGCAACCCGGCCCAACGCAGCATGGGCGCCGGCGGCCGCCAGCGCCTCTCGCCGACGGGCGGCAGCGCATAGGGCAGGCCGCGGAAGACACAAAGGTCGCCGACGCGCATGCCCCGCGCGTCGCCGGCGGGGAAATGCGCGACGGGAGCGCCCTGCCCGTCCGCCCCGGTCGCCGTCGCCGGCCCTTTCGCGGCGCGGGTCAGCACCCGCCTCCCACCATTTCCGACCGTGTTGCGGCCGAACACGCCATGTCCGTGATCCTCCCTGACAGTCCTGCCTCCCTCAAGTCAGGGCAGCATCAATGGTCTCCCGGCAAACACAAGTCAATACTCACTATCTTGTGTGTTAATATCATACTGGAAATGCGCCGTTTGCGACGCACCGGCGCGGCAGGCGCGCCGCGGCACGTGGACGCGTCGCTAACGGCGGCGAAAGGTCCGTCAGCGGGCGCGTATCAGCAGCTCGGTATCGGCGCCCAGGGCCGGCGCGGTCGTCGGCTCGACGGCGATCGGCTCGATCGACCGGAATGCCGGCCCGAAGGCAAGCGGTTCGCCGGCGATGCCGATGCCGGCGGTGCGCGGGTAGACCCCTTCGAGGAATTCGCCAAGGTCTCTCACCCGCGCCGCCGGCACGCCGGCGGCGTTCAGGGCCTCCTCCAGCGTCGCTGCGTCCTTTCCGGCGAAAGCGAACGCGAGTTGCCGGCGCAGCTCGTCGTTGGCGACATTGGCGAGGAAGTCGCCGCTGGCGAGGCCGGCGGGAACGTGCGGCGGCCGCGCCAGTTCTGCCCGGCCGAGCAACCCGCACAGCGTCGCGAACTGGCCGAGCGTGTTGGCGGCGACGGATATGTGGCCGGCGGCGGTGGCAAAGGTCTCCGCGCCGGGACTGCCGACGAAACCGCGGTTACCGGCGCGTCTCGGCGCCTCGCCCGCGGAGAGCGTCGCGGCGGCTGGACCCGACATCAGCGCCAGTGCCGAGTCGACCATTGCCACGTCGAGCGTGATCGGCCCGCCCTCGCCGCGCAGTCGGCGGATGACGGCGGCGAGGATCGCCTCGGCCGCGCTGATACCGGTGGCGATGTCGATGACCGGGAAGCCGACCTTGACCGGCGCGCTGTCGGCAGCGTCGCCCTGCAGCAGCATCATGCCGGTCGCCGCTTGGATGACGTGGTCATAGGCGCCGAAGCCGCTATTGGGGCCGCTCTGGCCCCAGCCGGAAATCGAACAGTAGATGACGTCCGGCCGCTCCGCCCGGATCGCGTCGGGGCCGACGCCCAGCCGCTTTGCCACGCCGGGGCGGAAATTCTCGACGAAGATGTCGCAGCCGCGCGCCAGTTCGAGCACGGCGGCCCTGCCCTCCGCAGTCGCCAGGTCGACGACCACCGACTTCTTGCCGGCGTTGAGCGCGCGGAAACCCGGCGGCAGGCCGCCGAGTTCCGGCTGCATGCCGAGCGCGCGCATCGGATCGCCCGTCCCCGGCCTCTCGACCTTGATGACCTCGGCCCCGAGGCAGCGCAGGTGATGGGTGGCGCACGGACCGGCCAGCACATGGGTGAGATCGAGAACGCGATAGCCTTCGAGCGGTCTCATGCGGTTCTCCTGGTCCTGCGGGGCGGCGTCTGCGCTGCGCGATGCATAGCGGTCCCGCCGGCTACAGCCGGTAGACGCGGCGCGCCGTGCCGGCGAGCAGCGCATCGCCGGCCGCGGCGTCGTGCTCGGCGGCGATGATCTTGTAGGCGTTCCACAGATTGCGGTAGCTGATCGCCACGCTGTCGACCGGGAAGTTACTCTCGAACATGCAGCGCTCGGCGCCGAAACGCCTGATCGCATGGCGGAAATAGGCGCCGCGCTCGGCGATGAACTCTTCCGACGACGGTGGCTGCGGCCGCGTGTGGGCGTCGTATTGGGTGACGATCGAGGCCATGCCGCCGAGCTTCATGACGACATTGGGAAGGTCCGCCAGCCGCTCGATCCTGCCGCGCCATTCGGCAAAGACCGGATCGCGGTCGACGGACGCGCCCGAATAGCCGATCGGTGCGCCGAGGTGGTTGATCACGATCGTCGCAGCGGGGACGGCGCGGGCGAGGTCCGCCAGTTCTTCGAGCTGGAAATGGAACAGGAAGGCGTCGAAGGCGAATCCGCGTCCGGCAACGACGGCGAGGCCGCGGCGGAAGGCGGGATCGGCATAAAGGCCGCGCGGCGCCGCACCGGCGAGCAGCCGCAACGACGGGTCGTCGAGCCGGGCACCGCTCTGGCGAATGCCGCGCAGGCGGCCGCCGCCAGCCTCTGTGTGCCGGTCGAGCAGCGTCTCCAGGTCGGGATGGCGCAGATCGGCGTGCGCCACGATCGCCGCGATCGTCTCCTTTCCGTCGCCGCCCGCCGAAAGCGCCGCCATCCGCGCCGCGAATTCGGTCTCGCCGACCGGACGCAGATGCTCCGGCCCCGCGCCGCGGTATCCCGATCCGCATTCCACGTAGACCGCCTGAACGACCCTGTGTCCGCCGCGGGCATCGCCAAGGAACTCGTCGAGGAGATAGCGGCTGGTCCGCAGCGTCTGGCCCGGCTCCGCCGGATCGGGGAAGTCGCGTTCGTCCCAGAGATGCACGTGCGCGTCGACGACCTCGCGTTCGGGCGCGACAACGGCTTCGCCGCGAAGCGCCCACCAATCTTGTCGCGCGCCCATCTGGCGAACGCGGAATCCGCGTTCCTGTGGAGTCATCGATCATCCTCCCCGCGCCGGCACTGTCCTCGCGGACGGCCAATGCTCATTCCGGCACCTGCGCCAGCCGACCATAGAATTGAATTCGTTGTTATCGGTAGTTAAAATTCCTAATGCAGGTGTTACGCTGGACTGAAAGCTGAAAGGAGCGCGAATGGACCTCAGGCAGATAAGATTTTTCGTCGCCGCCTGTGAAGAGGGCTCGCTCAGCGCGGCCGCCAACCGCCTCAACTGCACTGCCTCCGGCGTGAGCCAGCAGATGAGCGCTCTGGAAGGACGGTTGGGCGTCAGCCTGCTCGAACGGACGCGCCGGGGCGTCGTGCCGACATCGGCCGGCCGCCGCTTCTACGAGCGGTCGCTGGCGATCCTGAAAGCCGTTTCCGAGGCGGAGATGGAGGTCGAGGACTTTTCGGCCGGCCTAAGCGGCGCCGTATCCGCCGGCTTCGCGCCGGGCCTGGCGAAGGCGATCCTGCCGACCGCCCTGGCGCGCTTCACCCGCGAGTACCCCAAGGTCGACATCGACATCGCCAGCGGCACGGCCGATTCGCTTCTCGCCGAAGTGGCGGGCGGCACCCTGGACTTTTTCGTCGGCCAGTTCGAGAAGCCGCAGATCGGCCTGTCCGCTACCTCGATCGGGCGGTTCCCGGTGACGCTGGTCTCCGGTTCGCGGCGCGGGCTGATGCCCATGAAGCCCTTGCGGCTTGCCGACATGCCGCCGCTCAAGCTGTTCATTCCCAATGCGGCGAACAGCCTGCGGCCGAAGATCGACGCGGCGATCCGCAACGGCGAGATCCATGCCGAGCGGATCATCTCGATCGCCAGCCTGTCGGCGGGCCTCGAGTTTCTCAGCCAGACCGACTGGTCGGCAATCCTGCCCTACTGGATCGGCCAGAAGGAACTCGGCAACGACCGGCTGACCGTTAACCCGATCGTCGATTCCGCCCTCGCAGTGGAGGTCGCGCTGATCAATCCGACACGCCATCCGTTGTCGCGCGCGGCCCGTATGCTCTACGACCAATTCAATCAGGAACTGCGCCGCTCCGAGGAGGAGTGGCAGAGGGTGATGGCTTCTGCTTTAAGCCATCATGATGGATCTCTTAAGAAGAAATAAGTATTCATGATCTTTTGACGGTCCTACTGTCCCGATCGAGGAGAGCCGTTCCACCTGCTCGGCGGAATGGCGAGGACGCGCGTACAGGGCACGGCTTGGCCGATACATGCCGTAGCGCGCCGTGACGGGTACGGGGCATCACTGGACGGGAGGAAACAGACATGACATCCGGAGAATCGATCGGCCAAGCCGTAACGGAACCGGCGATCAGCCGCCGGACGTTCGGCGGCCTATCCCTGCTGGCGCTGGCCGGCACGACGCTGTCGACGCGCGCCGAGGCCGCCGCACCGGAGATCGAACTGAAGATGCAGTTCGCCTCGGCGGACGGCACGCCGTGGAACGCCATGGACCGGCGTTTCGCCGCGCAACTCGAGGCGATCACCGGCGGTCGCGCCAAGGCGACCTTCTTCCCGCCCAATTCGGTGACGCCGTTCAAGGACTGGCTGCAGGCGACCGGATCTGGCCTGCTCGACATCGGCTTCGTCTGGCATCCGGCACTTCCGGGCAAGTTCCCGCAGCTGGAGCTGTTCAGCCTGCCGGGCCTGTCGAAGAACCAGACCGTCGCCAGCATCGTCTATTGGCGCCTGCGCGAAGCCTACCCGCAGATGGGCGAGCTCTTCGCCGACGCCGACAACGTGGTCGAGATTGCCACCTTCGTCGCCATGGGCTCGCATCTGCACACGCGCTCGCCGATCAAGAGCCTGGCCGATCTCAAGGGCAAGGTTCTGGCGGCGCAGGATTCGGCCGGCGTGCAGGTCATGGAGAAACTCGGCGCCAGCGCCAGCGTGATGGTGGGGCCGGACGCCTATCTCGCCCTGCAGCGCGGCGCCGTCGACGGCGTCCTGTGCGCCTGGGGCTGGGTGAACAACTTCAAGCTCAACGAGGTGACCACCTACCACACGCTGGTCAACCTCAATCCCGGCACCTACTCGACCGTGATGAACAAGGACACGCACGCCAGGCTGACCGATCAGGAGAAGGCACATATCGCCGACCTGCTGCCGGTCTACTTCTTCAACAACACGACCGACGGCGCCGCGGCGGCGATGGGCGCCATCCCGGCCGAGAACGTCTTCATCCTCTCGGCCGACGACCAGGCCGCCCTGGCGGGCGAGATGCGCCCGCTCTGGGACGAATGGGTGAAGAAGGCGGACGCCAAGGGCATACCGGGGCAGAAGATCCTCGACGAAGCCGCCCGCCTGCTCAAGCTCTACGACCAGAACTAGAGTAGGACTGCGACCAGACGGTTCCGGCGGCCTGCGACCAGGCCGTCGGGCCGTCGTGAAGCCGGTACGAGCTTTTTTCATGACGACTGCCGCGACCGACATGGCTGCCATGACCGAGATTGAGTCGAACGCGCCGTGGCGCGCGGTATCGTGGCCGAACCGCGCAGCGCAGTTCGCCGGCGGCGTCGCGCTGGTGCTGATGATGGGCCTTACCGTTGCCGACGTCGCGCTGCGCAACCTTTTCTCCACCGTGGTTCCCGGCGGCATGGAGATGAACGGCCTGCTGATGATCGTCGTCGCCCTGTCGACGCTCGGCGTCGTCGAGCTGGCGCGCGGCCACATCCGCGTCGACATGATCCTCCCGCACCTGCCGGACTACGCCCGCCTGCCGACCGTCGCGGCGGGCCTGCTGCTCACCCTGGGCACGATGGTCATCACCGCCGTCGAGGTGCTGCGGCAGACCGCCTATCTCAGGGACAACGCCATCGTCACCGGCGTGCTGAAGGTGCCGGAATGGCCGTTCGCGCTGGCCGCGGCGGTCTTCATCATCCTGTTTGTCCTGGCCCTGGTCGCCAACCTCGCCGCCGCGCTCGCCGACACGGCGAGGCTGCGCGACGTCCGCGCCGTCGCCGTCGGGATCGCCTGGACGCTCGCCGCGGCGGCCATCCTGTGGCTGATCCTGTTTCCGCAGCACCTGCCTTTCGACGTGCCGCGCGAGCTGCGCGGCGTTCTCTGCATCGTGCTGTGCTTCGTCCTCATCTTCCTCGGCGTCCACGTCGCCGCGGCGATGGCGATCACCGCGCTGATGGGCATCAGCCTCCTGATCAACGCCAATGCCAGCCTGACCAGCCTCGCGACCACCACGCTCGACGTGGTCGGCGACCAGACCTGGAGCGTCATCCCGCTGTTCACCTGGATGGGGCTGATCGTGGTCGCCTCGGGCTTCGCCGAGGAGCTCTACCGCGCCGCCTACCGCTGGATCGGCCATCTGCCGGGCGGGCTCGCCTCGGCGAGCACGGTGTCCTGCGCCGGCCTCTCCTCCATCGTCGGCGACACGCTCTCCGGCGTCTACGCCATGGGCTCGATCGCGCTGCCGCAGATGCGCGCCTACGGCTACGACATGAAGCTCGCCACCGCGTCGATCGCCTGCGCGGCCACCATCGGCGTGATGATACCGCCCAGCCTCGCCTTCATCGTCTACGGCATGATCACCGAGGTCTCGATCGGCAAGCTGTTCATGGCCGGCGTTCTGCCTGGCATCCTCTTCGCCGCGATCCTCGTCCTCCTGATCACCGTCAGGGCGTGGCGCGACCCGGCGCTCGCCCCGCGCGGCGAGAAGAGCAGCTGGCGCGAGCGGATGGAAGCGAGCAGCGGTATCTGGCCGATCCTCGTCCTGATGGTGCTCGTGCTCGGCGGCATCTACAGCGGCATGGTCACGCCCAACGAGGCCGGCGGCATCGGCGTCGCCGGGGCGCTGCTGATCTCCGTGGCGACGCGTCGCCTGACCAGGCGCGCCTTCATCAAGTCGATCGAGCAGACGCTGCGGCTGACCGCCGGCATCATCCTGATCTTCCTCTTCGCCACCGCCTTCAGCCGTTTCATCGCCGTCAGCGGCCTGACGCAGCAGGTCGCCGGCCTCGTCGCCGCTCTCGATCTCGGCCCGTACCAGCTGATCGGCGCTATCCTCCTGTTCTACGTCGTCATCGGCATGTTCATGAACGCGCTGCCGGCGCTGGTGCTGACCGTGCCGCTGTTCTACCCGCTGGCCGTTCATGCCGGCTTTGATCCGGTGTGGTTCGGCGTGCTGGTCGTCATCATGGTCGAACTCGGCGTCGTCACCCCGCCGATCGGCGTCAACGTCTTC
>CAYJMY010000168.1:0-10922 GCA_964371125.1 uncultured Mesorhizobium sp.
CTTGTGCCAAATGCCCGCCGGCAGAGCGATTCAGATTTGGCAGGAAATGCTCTAGGTGGCGCCTGCCACGCTGCAAATTGCAGTGCGTCTCAGTATCCCGCGGCGCGGTCGACCAGGTTCTTCAGCGGCTCGCCGCGCTCAAAGGCGTCCATCTGGTCGAGCATCGGGCCGACCAGGTGGTCGGGGTCCGACGTCGCCGCCGCGTGCGGCGTGACGAACACCTTGGGATGCGTCCACAGCGGGCTCGATTCCGGCAGCGGCTCGACCTCGAACACGTCGAGGCTCGCCTCCTTCAGCGTGCCGTCGTCCAGCGCGCGCAGGATGTCGGCGTCGCGCTGTAGCCGCCCGCGGCCGGCATTGATCAGCACGGCCCCGCCAAGCCCGTTGCGCCGGCGCAGCTCGCGCAACAGGTTGTAGCCGACGATGCCTTCGGTCGCCGGCGTCAGCGGCAACAGCACGACGAGGATGTCGGTGGCGTTGAGGAACGGCACCAACCCGCCCTCGCCGTCATAGCCCGTCACCCCTTCCATCGGCTTCGCCGTCCGGCTCCAGCCGTTGACGCGGAAGCCGAGCGAAAGCAGCGCCTTCGCCGAAGCGCGGCCGAGTTCGCCCAACCCCATGATGCCGACCGAGATGTCGTTCGCGGTGCGCTGCGCCGGCTCGCGCCAGATCTTGCGCGGCTGCTGGTTGCGGTAGAGCGCGCCCTGCCGGTGATGGTCGAGCACGCGCCACACCACGTATTCGGTCATGTGCTGGGCGAGGTTCGCCGCGACGACGCGCACGATAGGCACATGCGGCAGCCCCGGATCGTTGAACAGATGGTCGACGCCGGCGCCGATGGAGAAGATCGCCTTCAGGTTCGGCAGGCGCGAAAGCACGTTCGGCCGCTGCTTCCAGACGACGGCGTATTCGATCGACGGATCGGCCTCGCCGTCGGGCTCGAGCACGACCTGCCGCCTCGTGGACAGGAGTTCGTGCCAGCGCTGCGGATGAAAGCCGGTGACGGCCAGGAGCACGCGCTTGTTCGGATCGCCGGGCATCGCTTTTCCTCGATTACTGGCTCACGACCCCTTCCGGCGCGGTCTCGATGCGGAAGGCGGCGGAGATGAGGGCTCTGGTATAGTCGGTTCGCGGCCGCTCGAAAATCTGCTCGGCCGGGCCCGCTTCGACGACCTGGCCGTTGCGCATCACGATCACCTCGTTGGCGAGCGCCCGCACCACCTTCAGGTCGTGGCTGATGAACAGGTAGGCGAGGCCGTAGCGCGCCTGCAGGTCGCGCAGCAGGTCGACCACCTGCGCCTGGACGCTCATGTCGAGCGCCGAGGTCGGCTCGTCGAGCATGACGAACTTCGGCTTCAGCACCATGGCGCGGGCAATCGCGATGCGTTGGCGCTGGCCGCCGGAGAACTCGTGCGGATAGCGGTGCCGGGTCGACGGGTCGAGCCCGACTTCTTCGAGAGCCCCGATCACGCGCGCCTCGCGCTCGGCGGCGGAGAGCTTCGGCTCGTGGATGGCGAGGCCTTCCTGGATGATCTCGGCCACCGACATGCGCGGGCTGAGCGAGCCGAACGGGTCCTGGAAGACGATCTGCAGCTCCCGCCGTTTCGGCCGCATCGCCTCGAAGGAAAGCTTGCCGATGTCGGCGCCGTTGAACTCGATGCGTCCGCTCGACGAGATCATGCGCGCCAGCGCCAGACCGAGCGTCGTCTTGCCCGAGCCGGATTCGCCGACGACGCCGAGCGTCTGGCCGGCGCGCACGGTGACGTCGATGCCGTCGACCGCCTTCACATGGTCGACGGTCTTGCGGAAGAAGCCCTTCCTGATCGGGAACCAGACCTTCACGTCGTGCCCGGTCATCACCGGTTTCGCCGCCCCGTCGGTGGCCGGCGGCTTGCCCTTCGGCTCCGATGCCAACAGGTGGCGCGTATATTCGTGCTGCGGCGCGTCGAAGATCGCCTTCGTCGGGCCCGCCTCGACGATCTTCCCGCGCGTCATCACGCAGACGCGGTCGGCGATCTTGCGCACGATGCCGAGGTCGTGGGTGATGAACAGCATCGACATGCCCTTGCGGTCCTTGAGCTTGTCGAGCAGTTCCAGGATCTGCGCCTGCACGGTGACGTCGAGCGCCGTGGTCGGCTCGTCGGCGATCAGCAGTTCCGGTTCGTTGGCCAGCGCCATGGCGATCATCACGCGCTGCCGCTGCCCGCCCGACAGCTGGTGCGGATAGGCCTCCAGCCGCTTGCGCGGGTCGCGGATGCCGACCTCCTCGAGCAGTTCCAGCGTGCGCGTCTCCGCCTGCCGGTCGCCCATGCCCTGATGCAGCTTGAGTACCTCGCCGACCTGCTGGCGGATCGTGTGCAGCGGGTTGAGCGAAGTCATCGGCTCCTGGAAGATCATCGTGATCTTGTTGCCGCGCACGCTGCGCAGGCCCCTGTCGTCGAGCGACAGCAGGTCGCGGCCTTCGAACAGGATACGTCCGGAAGGGTGGCTGGCGGCCGGGTAGGGCAGGAGCTTCAGCACCGACAGCGCCGTCACCGACTTGCCGGAGCCGGATTCGCCGACCAGCGCCACCGTCTCGCCGTGCGCGATGTCGAAGGAGACGTGGTCGACCGCGGTCGAGGTCCTGCCGCCCTGCGCGAACGCGACGGAGAGGTCCTGGACTGAGAGGAGGGGGGCGGTCATGGCCGTTTTCCCAGAATGTCGTCCAGCGCGAAGGCGTTCAGCTCGATCAATCGAACTCCTTCTGGCACCTTAAGCCGCCGATCGTCGGAAACGAACGCCGCGCAGTCCAAAATACGCGCCGTGGCGATGTGGACTGCGTCGGGTAGCCTGACCGACGACCGTCTGGCGCGTAACCCGGCGGCCGCCACAAGTACGTCACGGCGCACGGGCAGGACCTCGAAGTTCGGCCCGGGCCGGATCATGTCCTCGTAGGCGGCGGCGAGGTCTGTCGCTCCGCGCTCTGCCGGGTTGACCAGTACCTCGGCCAGCGTGATCTCGCTGGTCGCGCCGACGATCTCGCCGTCCTCAACCGCCTCGAGGATCCACCAGGCGTGGTCGGAACGCGCGCCGGCGTGTTCGAACGCCGTGATGAACACGTTCGCGTCGAGGTAGACTCGAGGCGGCGCGGTGCTCACCGTCGGTCCCATTCCGAGCGCAGCGCCTGCACGTGCTCGACGATTTCGTCTGCCGCCGCGAAATGCGACCGCCGCAGCGCCTTCCACCGGGAGAACTGCCCGGCAGCGGCGCTTGCTTTCGCCGGAGCCGTCAGGTCACCCGCCGTCGTCGCCGGCTCGGCGAAACCGCTGGCCGCCTCCTCAGCGTTCGAATCGTGCAATTCGACCAGCAGTTCGCTGGTGATCTCGCGCAGCCCGCGGCTGCGCGCCGCGTCGATGAGGGCGCGCCAGTAGGCCACCGGGATCGAGCCCCGCTGTTTCCACGCTGCGACGGTCGGATAGGGCACGCCGAGATCCCGCCCCAGGTCGGCGATGCTTGGCCAAAGTCTAAGGATTCTGTCTATGCCTTTCATCGACCGCATTCTAGCGAAAAGCATTGTCGGGGACAATGACGACGCAATACGCATATGTCTGGTGATGTTCTATGCATATCGAAGGCTTAGCTTACCGTCCCCTCACCGGAATGTCTTGCGCGGGTCGAAGGCGTCGCGCGTCGCCTCGCCGATGAAGATCAGCAGCGACAGCATCAGCGAGATGACGACGAAGCCCGACAGGCCGAGCCACGGCGCGTTGAGGTTGCGCTGGCCCTGCTTCAGCAGTTCGCCGAGCGAGGCCGAGCCGGGCGGCAGGCCGAAGCCGAGGAAGTCGAGCGAGGTCAGCGTCGTGATCGAGCCGTTGAGGATGAAGGGCAGGAAGGTCAGCGTCGCCACCATGGCATTGGGCAGGAGGTGGCGGAACATGATGGTGCGGTTGGGCACGCCAAGCGCGCGCGCCGCGTTGACGTATTCGAAGTTGCGCGCACGCAGGAACTCCGCGCGCACCACGCCGACGAAACCGACCCACGAGAACAGCAGCATGATGCCGAGCAGGACGAAAAAGCCGGGCGGTAGTACCGCCGAGATGATCAGCAGCAGGTAGAGTACCGGGATCGACGACCAGATCTCGATGAAACGCTGGAAGATGAGGTCGGTCCAGCCGCCGAAATAGCCCTGAACGGCGCCGGCCGAGACGCCGATGACGGCCGAGGCGAGCGTCAGCGTCAGGCCGAACAACACCGAGATGCGGAAGCCGTAGATGACGCGCGCCAGCACGTCGCGTGCCTGGTCGTCCGTGCCCAGCCAGTTCCAGTTGCCGATCGTGCAGTTGGGATCGTCGACGCCGAGCGGATAGCGCTCGCAGCGTTTCTCGACCGGATAGAGCCATGACGGTTTCGCCGGCGCCGCTTCCGGTATGTCGTTGTTGACCGTGCGGTAGGAATAGCGGATCGGCGGCCAGATCAGCCATCCGTTCGCCGCGATCTCCTCCTGGATCACCGGGTCGCGATAGTCGGTGACGGCGTAGAAGCCGCCGAACTTCTCCTCCGGATAGTCGACCAGCGTCGGGAACAGGATCTCGCCCTTGTAGGAGGCCAGCACCGGCCGGTCGCTGGCGATGAATTCCGAGAAGAGCGACAGGACGAACAGAATGAGGAAGATCCACAGCGACCAGTAGCCGCGCCGGTTGGCCTTGAAGTTCTGCCAGCGCCGCTGGTTGAGCGGCGACAGCCATGGCCGCTTCGCCGTTTCCCCCGCCGCCGCGCCGGCCGCCGCCCCGGCGGACATCAGACGTCCCTCCGCTCGAAGTCGATGCGCGGATCGATCCAGGTGTAGGTCAAGTCTGAGATCAGGCCGATGACGAGGCCGATCAGCGAGAAGATGTAGAGGTTGGCGAAGACAACGGGATAGTCGCGGTCGAGCACCGAGCGGTAGCCGAGCAGGCCTAGACCGTCGAGCGAGAAGATGTTCTCGATGAGCAGCGAGCCGGTGAAGAAGGCCGAGATGAAGGCGCCCGGGAATCCGGCGATGACGATCAGCATGGCGTTGCGGAAGACGTGGCCGTAGAGCACCTGGCGTTCCGTCAGGCCCTTGGCGCGCGCGGTCACGACGTACTGCTTGCGGATCTCGTCGAGGAACGAGTTCTTGGTCAGGAGAGTCGTCGTGGCGAAGGCCGACAGCACCATCGCCGTCAGCGGCAGGGCGAGATGCCAGAAATAGTCGAGGATCTTGTCGACGACCGACAACTGGTCCCAGTTCTCCGAGGTCAGGCCGCGCAGCGGGAAGAGGTCCCAGAAGGACCCGCCGGCGAACAGGATCATCAGGATGATGGCGAACAGGAAGCCGGGGATGGCGTAGCCGACGATGACCACGCCGCTCGTCCACACGTCGAAGGCCGAGCCGTCCTTCACCGCCTTGCGGATGCCGAGCGGGATCGAGATCAGGTAGGAGAGCAGCGTGATCCACAGGCCGAGCGAGATCGACACCGGCATCTTCTCGACGATCAGGTCGATTACCGAGATGTCGCGGAAGAAGCTTTCGCCGAAGTCGAAGCGCGCATAGTCCCACAGCATCTTGAAGAAGCGCTCGAGCGGCGGCTTGTCGAAGCCGAACTGCTTCTCCAACTGGGCGATGAATTCGGGGTCGAGCCCCTGCGCTCCGCGATATTTCGACGAGCCTTCGCCGCCCTGCTCGAAGTTCTGGTTGTTGCCGGCATCGGCGCCGCCGCCGGAAAGCCGGTCGCCGGCGTCGCCGCCCTGGCCCGTGAGTTTGGCGATGACCTGCTCGACCGGGCCGCCCGGGGCGAACTGGATCACGGCGAACGAGATCGCCATGATGCCGAGCAGCGTCGGGATCATCAGCAGGACGCGGCGGAGGATATAGGCGCCCATCAGCGCCCGGCCCCGTGCCGTTCCGAACTACGCCTTGCCAATTGCCCGCGCCCTTTCCTCGTCGAACCACCACAGTGTCTCGACCGGGAAGCCGAAATCGGGCTTCGGCTCGACGAAGCCGAACATGTCCCAGTAGGCGGCGCGGTGATTCGCTGCGAACCAATTTGGAATCCAGTCGCGCCGTGCGCGCAAGACCCGGTCGAGCGCGCGCAGCGCCGTGGTCAGGTCGACGCGGTTGTCGGCCCGCCCGACAGCCTCGATGAGTGCGTCGACCGAGGCATCGGCGGTGCCGGGCAGGTTTCTCGATCCGGGCATGGCAGCGGCGCGCGAAGCGAAGAAGCGTTCGATTTCCTCGCGCGTCGGCGTGGCGCTGAAGGCGGCGGCGACCGAGATCAGGTCGAAGTCGAAGTCGGCCTCCCGCGCTTGGTACTGTGCGGAATCGACCATCCGGATAGAGGCGTCGATGCCGATGGCGCGCATGTTTTCCATCCACGGCGAATCGACGCGTACGAACACGTCGTCCTGGACCAGGATCTCCAGCGACAGCGCCTCGCCGCGATCGTTCCTGAGCATGCCGCCCTCGCGCGTCCAGCCGGCGTCGGCGAGCAGCCCGGAAGCCTCGCGCAGGAGCTTCCGGTCCCGCCCGGAGCCGTCCGAGGCCGGCTGCAGTACGGCCTCGCCGAAGGCGGCGTCCGGGATCTTGCCGCGGAATGGTTCGAGCAGCGCCAGTTCCGCGGGCGAGGGCAGCCCTTCGGCGCGATAGGCGGAGCGTTCGAATACCGAATGCGACCGTTCATAGGAGCCGTAGAACAGGTTGCGCCTGGTCCACTCGAAGTCGAAGCACAGCGCGATCGCCTGGCGCACGCGGACGTCGCTGAAGCGCTCGCGGCGTTGGTTGATGGCGTGCGCCTGCATGGAGGGGCGCAGTTCGCCCGGGAATTCGCGCTTGATCACCTTGCCTTCGGCGAGTGCGGGGAAGTCATATCCGGTCGCCCATGTGCGCGAGGTGAATTCCTGCCGGTAGTGTACGTCGCCCTTCTTGAAGGCTTCGAAACCGGCCTGGCGCTCGCGGTAGAACTCGATGCGGATGCGGTCGAAATTGTGTTGGCCGCGGTTCACGGCCAGGTCGCGGCCCCAGTAGTCGGCGATGCGCTCATATTCGATCGTCTGTCCGGCGGTGACGCGGCCGACCCGGTAGGGGCCCGAGCCGAGCGGCGGCTTTAGGCCCGCGCCGTCGAACGTGTTCTCGCTGAAGAACGCCTTCGACACGATCGGGAACGTGGCGACGTCGAGGACAGTGCGTGCCGACTGCGTCCCGTCGAAGGTCAGGCGCAGGGTGCGCGCGTCCTCGGCCACGACTCCGGCCATCTTGAACAGCGACAGTTGCAGGTCGGGATGGCCCTTCTCGCGGTAGAGCGCAAACGAGAAGGCGATGTCCTCTGCGGTGAGCGGCGTTCCGTCGTGGAACCGCGCTTCGGGCCTCAGGAGGAAGGTGTAACTGTTGCGGTCGGCCGACACAATCACGCGCTCGGCGAGCAGCCCGTAGAGCGCGTCTGGCTCGTCGAGCGCGCGCGCCATCAGTGAATCGAAGGTGAGTTCCATGCGTGGCGGCGCGTCGCCGCGCGGAACGAGGAAGTTCAGCGTGTTGAAGGTCAGAACGCTCTGGTTATAGCCCCAGTTCGGCGGCTGGAAATTGAACGTCCCGCCCTTCGGCGCATCGACGTTCACATAGTCGAAATGCGTGAAGTCGGGGCCATATTTAAGGTCGCCGAAGGCCGAAAGACCGTGCAGCGGCGTGTCGGCGGGGACCTCGGCGAAGGCTCTTCTGCCGAGCAGCGGCGCCGCGACCGCCGCCGCGCTTAGCGCCATGAACGAACGACGGTCCAGGGACGAGCGTCCGGTCAATTGGCCCCCTTGTACTTCGCCGCCAGCGCGGCCTCCTTGTCCTTGTCGATCCACCACGAATCGACGTCCACGCCGGAATAGGCGGGCTGCTTCTCGGGCATGCCGAACTTGTCCCAGTAGGCCGCCCAGATCACCGGATTGTGCCAGTGCGGAACCACGTAGTAGCTCCACAGCAGCACGCGGTCGAGCGCGTGGGTCGCCGCCACCAGCTCCTCGCGGTCTCTGGCGAAAACCACCTTGTCGATAAGCGCGTCGATGACCGGGTCCTTGATGCCCATCAAGTTGCGCGAACCGGGCAGGTCGGCGGCCGCGCTGCTCCAGAAGTCGCGCTGTTCGTTGCCCGGCGACTGCGATTGCGCCATCACAGTGACCGCGCTGTCGAATTCGAAGGCGCGCACCCGGTTGATGTACTGGCTGGTGTCGACGATGCGGATCGAGGCGTCGACGCCGAGCTTGCGCAGGCTGGCGATAAAGGGGCCGACGATGCGCTCGTCGCTCGGATCGTCGCCGAGGAATTCGATCTCGAACTGCTCGCCCTTGGCGTTGACCAGCTTGCCGCCCTGGCTCGCCCAGCCGGCCTGCTTGAACAGGTCGGAAGCCTTGCGCAGATTGTCGCGCGTCGCCTGCGGCGTGTCGTAGGCGGGCAGCTTGAACTCCCGCTCGAACACCTCCGCCGGCAGCTTGTCGCGGAAAGGTTCCAGCATCTCCAGTTCGCGCCCCTGCGGCAGGCCCGAGGAGGCAAGCTCGCCGCCCTCGAAGTAGCTGTCGGTGCGCGTATAGAGCCCGTAGAACAGGGTGCGGTTCATGCTCTCGAAGTCGAAGGCCCAGGTCAGCGCCTCGCGCACCCGCCGGTCCTGGAACTGCGGCCGCCGCGTATTGAGCACGAAGCCCTGCATCGGCTCGCCGGCAGCTTGCGCGAATTCCTGCTTTTTCACGTCGCCGGCGGTGAAGGCGGGGAATTTGTAGTATTCGGCCCAGCGCTGCGAACGGTTCTCGAAGCGCACGTCCTGGTAGCTGCCCTTGGTGAAGGCCTGCCACATGGCGTCGTCGTCGTTGAAGTAGACATAGCGGCGCCGGTCGAAATTGTTGCGCCCGACATTCACCGGCAGCCCGGCGCCCCAGTAGTCTTCGACGCGCGACCAGACAATCTCCGAGCCGGCCTTGAAGCTGTCGATCCTGTAGGGACCCGAGCCGAGCGGCTTCTCCAGCGTCGGCTGGGCGATGTCGCGCTTCTTGCCCGCCGCGTCCGTCCCTCCCCACCATTGCTTCGGCAGGACGGTCAGGTCGCCCATGATGTGCGGCAGCTCGCGGTTGCCCTTTTCGTCGAAGCGGAACTCGACCTCGCGCTCCGACAGTGCCACCGCCTCCTTCACGTTGTGGAAGTAGCGATTGTACATCGGGCTGTTCGCCTTCAGCGCCTCCAGCGACCAGACCACGTCGGCGGCTGTGATCGGCGTGCCGTCGTGCCACTTCGCCCGCGGGTCGATGCGGTAGGTGGCCGACGAATAGTCGTCCGGGTACCTGAAGGCCTCGGCGATCAGCGGGTGCGAGGTGCCCGGTTCGTCCGTCGCCTGACTCATCAGCGTCTCGTAGAGCAGGCCGCCGCCGAACGGGGCGAAGCCGGCCGCCGCCGTACCGCGCGAGATGAACGGGTTGAAGCTGTCGAAGGTGCCCTGCGCCACCGCGTTCAGCGTCCCGCCCTTCGGCGCGTCGGGATTGACGTAGTCGTAGCGCTCGAAACCCGCCTCGTATTTCGACGCGCCGACCAGCGAGGAGACCGTGCGCCACTCGTCGGCGCCAGCCGTCCCGGGGCCGAAGCCGGCGGCGACAAGCGCCGCGGCCGCGACCGTGCGGATGAAGCGTCGTGCGGGTTCTCTCATCGGCTGCCTCTCGTATCCGTCGTCCTTGCGCGCAATGTAGCCCATCGCCGCTGCATGGGAACCCGGCGGCTGCGGTTTGCCCGCGCCGCCCAACAAAAAAGCCGGGCTGAACCCGGCTTTTTCGTGGAAACGGAAATGACGCTTGCGTTACTGCGCCGGGGCCGGCTGGGCGCCCTCGGCCGGAGCCGCACCTTCTGCAGGAGCAGCGCCCTCGGCCGGGGCCGAGGCGTTCTCCGCGGGCGCGGCGGCGCCGGCTTCCGGCAGCGGCGCCGGCGAATCGGCCAGCGTGCGCAGGTAGGCGATGACGTTGGCGCGCTCGTCGGGCTTCTTCAGGCCGGCGAAGCCCATCGCGGTGCCCTTCACCAGCCCCTTCGGCGACAGCAGGAAGTTCGACAGGTGCTCGTAGTCCCAGGCGACCGAGCCGCCCTGGGCGAATTCCTTCATCGCCGCCGAATAGGCGAAGCCCTCGTGCGAGGCGACCGGGCGGTTGACGATGTCCCAGAGGTTCGGGCCGACCTTGTTGGCGCCGCCCTTCTCCGCCGTGTGGCAGGCCGTGCACTTCTTGAAGACGGTCGCGCCCGCGGTCGCGTCGGCGCTGGCCAGCAGGGTGCCGATCGGGGTCTCGGCGGGCTCGCCGCCGGCAGCCTCGCCGCCGTGCTGTTCCTCGGCCACTTCGATCGCATAGCCGGGCTTCTCGGGCGCGGGCGAAGCGAAGATCGTGTCGGAGACGATGCCGATCGTGAACACCACGAACACGGTCCCCAGCAATCCCCCGATGATCTTGTTGAATTCAAAAGAGTCCATTCGCCCGAGGCTCCCTTTCCCCGCCACGGCGCGAACCGCCGCGATGCCATATGCTTTCGGCCGGCCCGGGCCGGTCAAATCGCGCGGAAACTAGGTCTTTTACTCGGCCCTTGCAACACCTATAAGGCGCACGCAGTGAGACTTTTTGCCACTTTCGAAGGCCTTCCGGCGCCCGGCCATCCGACATGTCGATCCTGATCCTGATCCCCGCGCGGATGTCGTCGACCCGCCTGCCGAACAAGCCGCTGGCCGACATCGCCGGGCGTCCGATGATCGTCCACGTCGCCGCACGCGCCACCGAAAGCGGCCTCGGCCGCGTCGTCGTGGCGACCGACACCGAGGCGGTCGCCGACGCCGTCAGGGCCGCCGGCTTCGAGGCGGTGATGACGCGCGCCGATCACCAGTCCGGCTCCGACCGCATCCACGAGGCCCTGTCGCTGCTCGATCCGAAGA
>CAYJMY010000169.1:0-10897 GCA_964371125.1 uncultured Mesorhizobium sp.
CCATGTAGAAGGCGAAGAAGTCGTCCCAGACGGCTTCGGTAAGGTCCTTTCCGGTCAGCCAGTCTATGGAGATGCCGGCTGAAAGCGCCTCGCGCCGTTCGCGCTTCAGCGCCTTGCGCTTGCGCGAGACGAGGGTCGAGAGGAAATCGTCGTAGCTGGCGTATCCGGCATTGCGGAAGTGGAACTGCTGGTCGGTCCGCACCAGGAAACCCGCCTGATCGAGGACGGCCATGTCGGCGTCGCTGGCGAAGGTGACGTGGGCGGATGACGCGCCGACCTTTTCGGTGATCGTCTTCAAGCCCCCGGCGAGCGCCGCACGGACCGACGACGCGTCCGCGTCGCGGGCAACGAGCAGGCGCGGCCCGGTCGCCGGCGTAAACGGGACGGCCACCTGCAGCTTGGGATAGTAGCGGCCACCGGCGCGCTCGTAGGCGTCGGCCCAGCCGTGGTCGAAGACGTATTCGCCCTGGCTGTGCGACTTGGCGTAGCAGAACACGGCGCCGAGCAGGCGGCCGTCGCCTCCCTCGAGGCGCAAATGATGCGGCTGCCAACCCGTCTTCGCAACGGCACAACCGGAGTCTTCCAGGGATGAAAGAAAGGCGTGCGATATAAATGGGTTATACCGTATATCTAAATTACCAGGAGAGCTTCCTTGCAGGGTCCGCCACTCGTCGAGGCTGAACGCCTTCATGCCGCCGACGACGCGCAACGACAGCGCATCGGGTTCTTTCGGTTCGGCATCGGTGGGTCTGGCCATTGCCTAACAGTTACGATGCCGCAGGAAAACGGCAAGGCCGCGCGTGAACGTCAGGCAACGGCGTTTGGCTCGAAGCCCTCGAACGTCATCTGGTCGGCGTGGGCGAAGGTGGCGTCGACCGCCGCCTGGTCGCGAACTGTCCAGGTGATCACGGGCATTGCCAGCCGGTCGCGGACGAAGTGGACGAAACGGTTGGGCAGGTGGACGACGCCATAGGAGACGAACGAGATACCGTGGGCGAGCATGGCAAAATGCGCCTCGATCTCGTGGTCCTTGTCGCCCCAGGCGGTGAGGCCGGCCGGCACGCCCGGCGCGTGCTCGGCGAACTCGCGGATCAGCCAGTGGTCGAACGACATGATCGCCACCTTGCCGTCATAGCCTTTCAGCGCCCGGGCGACCTTCCTGACGAGCCCGTGGTCGCGGCCAGGGATGCCCTTGAGCTCGATGACGATCGGCACCCGGCCACCGACATAGGCCAGCATCTCGTAGAGGGTCGGCACGTGGTCGGCGGTCCCGCCGACGCGCAGCGCGCCGAGTTCGGCCGCCGTGCGCTGCCAGACATAGCCTTCGACACCGGCGAGTCGCTTGAGTTCGTCGTCGTGGAACACAACGACCTCTCCGTCGGCGGTCAGATGCACGTCGCATTCGATCGCATAGCCGCGCTCGGCGGCCGCGCCGAAAGCCGAAAGCGTGTTCTCCCAGCGCGTCTTGTTCATGTCGTGGAAGCCACGGTGAGCGATCGGGCGCTCGACCAGCCAGGTAAGTCCGGTCATTGATCCCTCACTCGACCTCGAAGACGGCTTCGACTTCGACCGGCGCGTTGAGAGGCAGCGAAGCCGTCCCAACCGCGGAACGCGCGTGGCGCCCGGCCTCGCCGAGCGCGGCGACGAAGAAATCGGAAGCGCCGTTGGCGACCAGGTGCTGTTCGGTGAAATCCGGCGTCGACGCGACGAACACGGTGATCTTCACCAGGCGGCGGACGAAGTCGAGGTCGCCGAGCGCGGCCTTTGCCTGCGCGAGCACGTTGATCGCGCACAGCTTGGCCGCCTCCCGGCCCACCGCCGTATCGAGGTGGCGGCCGAGAAGTCCGGTCGCGGCCAGCTTGCCGTCCTTCAGCGGCAATTGCCCCGCGGTGAAAAGGAGACTACCGCTGCGCATGAACGGGACATAGTTTGCCGCCGGCGCGGCCGCCTGCGGCAGGGTCACGCCGAGGTCGGCCAGTCTCGCTTCGATCGAATCGCCCATTTCAGCCGTCCTGCAATTCCGTTATCCCGTCGACAGATGGCGAAAGTGCTATTTTTGCCTCGCTTCCGCCAACAGTTTTTTTATGGTGGCCCATCAATCATTGCGGCCTTGCGACAGGCCCCCCGGAGAATGCCTCATGCGCGCTGCGCGTCTCGCCACGATCGTCGTCCTCGCCTCGACCGGCCTGTGGTCGTCTCAAGCCGGGGCGGTGCCGCTCGCCCCGCATCGCGCCGTCTATGATCTCGTTCTCGCCGAAGCGACGGATCGATCGGGGATCACGGGCTTGAACGGGCGCATGGTGTACGAGTTCAACGGATCGGCTTGCGAGGGCTACACGGTGAAGTTCCGATTCGTCACCCGGATCGACACGAGCGAGGTGTCCAGGCTGACCGACCAGCAGACGACGACCTTCGAGGATGGAGACGGCAAATCGTTCTCGTTCGTGACCAAATCCTTCGTCGACAGCAACCCGGATCGCGAGGTCAAGGGTGCCGCCGCGATCGATGCGGACAGCCTCGTCGTCACGCTCGAAAAGCCGAAGAAGGCGACGTTCGAACTGGCGAAGACGCAGTTCCCGACCCAGCACCTCGTCGAACTGATCGGCAAGGCGAACAAGGGCGAAACTTTCTACGAGACCAGCCTTTTCGACGGGTCGGAAGACGCCGACCGCGTCATGACGACGACGGTGATCATCGGGAAGGAGGAGGTCGCGGAAAAGACGGATCCGGAAACGCCGGCGCTTGCCGGGCTTTCCGCCGACCCGTTCTGGCCCGTCGACATCGCCTATTTCGACCTGTCGAAGGCTGGCGCGACGGGAGAGGAACTGCCGGAGTACCGCATCAGCTTCAAGCTGCACGAGAACGGCGTCACCCGCGACCTCGTCATGGACTATGGTGACTTCTCCATGACCGGCAAGCTCGTCAATCTCTCACTCTTCGAAGCGCCGAAGGACTGCCAGAAGTAGCGCCGCCCATGGCAGTCTATGTCGACAGCGCCATGTGGCACTGGGCCGGCAGGCGCTGGTGTCACCTCCTGGCCGACGACGAGGACGAACTCCACCGCTTTGCCGCACGGCTCGGCGTCCATCGGCACTCGTACCAGGGACCGCCGCTGACCTCGGCGCCCCACTACGACATCACCGGCTTCGAGCGCGATCGCGCCATCCGCATGGGCGCGATCGCGTCGAGCCGCGAGCAAATCGTGGCGATCTACCGCCGCGTGCGCGTCCCGAAAGCGGGATTCCGGTCGGGCCATTAAGCGCCAGGCCGGTGCAACTTGCTTTTTCGCGTTGCGCCATCTATATGCGCGGCCATTCCACACACGGGCTTTGGTTACCGTCCGGGAGAAATCCGGAGGCGACCGCCGGTGGCGCAAGGGAATAGTCCCGAACGCCGTTGCCCGTGGAGGCTCAACCGGAAAGGAAATAACTTCATGGCTCTGCCAGACTTCAGCATGCGCCAGCTTCTCGAAGCCGGCGTGCACTTCGGCCACCAGACCCACCGCTGGAACCCGAAGATGACGCCCTACATCTACGGCGCCCGCAACAACATCCACGTCATCGATCTTTCGCAGACCGTGCCGCTCCTGCATCAGGCCCTGAAGCAGGTGTCGGACATCGTCGCCAAGGGCGGACGCGTCCTGTTCGTCGGCACCAAGCGCCAGGCGTCCGACATCGTCGCCGATGCGGCGCAGCGGTCGGCGCAGTATTACGTCAATTCGCGCTGGCTGGGCGGAATGCTGACCAACTGGAAGACGATCTCCAATTCGATCGCACGCCTGCGCAAGCTCGACGAGCTGCTGGCCGGCGACGCCCAGGGCTTCACCAAGAAGGAGCGGCTCAATCTCGAGCGCGAGCGCGAGAAGCTGAACAAGGCGCTCGGCGGCATCAAGGACATGGGATCGACGCCGGACCTGATGTTCGTCATCGACACCAACAAGGAGGCGATCGCGATCCAGGAAGCCAAGCGTCTCGGCATTCCGGTCGTGGCTGTCATCGATTCGAATTGCGATCCTGACAACATCGACTTCCCGATTCACGGAAACGACGATGCGCATCGTGCGATCGCCCTCTATTGCGAACTGGTCGCCAAGGCCGCGATCGACGGCATTGCGCGCCAGCAGGGTGCGATGGGTGTCGACGTCGGCGCCTCGGCCGAGACTCTGGTCGAAACCGCGATCGACGAAGTCCCGGCTTCGCCCGAGGCCTGACCGGCGAGCCAGCCCAGGGCTCCCACCTTCTGAAGGTAACGGCGCGGATTTCGCGCCCGCACTAGGCGCATCATCGGGACACCGTGATGCGCCGGTGTGTTTTCAAGCAAAGAGGCACAGATGAGCATTTCCGCTGCACAGGTGAAAGAACTCCGCGAGATGACCGGCGCGGGCATGATGGACTGCAAGGCCGCGCTCGCCGAGACGAACGGCGACATGGAAGCCGCGGTCGACTGGCTGCGCAAGAAGGGTATCTCCAAGGCCGACAAGAAGGCCGGCCGCACGGCCGCCGAGGGTCTGATCGGCGTCGCTTCCGACGCATCGTCGGCCGTCGTCGTCGAGGTCAATTCGGAGACCGACTTCGTCGCCCGTAACGCGGCGTTCCAGGAGATCGTGCGCCACGTCGCCAATGTCGCGCTGGGCACCGACGGCTCCGCGGAAGCGGTCGCCGCCGCGGCCTATCCCAACACGGGCAAGTCGGTTGCCGATACGATCAAGGATGCGGTCGGCACCATCGGCGAGAATATGAACTTCCGCCGCTCGGCGAAGCTTTCGGTGTCGTCCGGCGCGGTGGCGACCTACATCCACAACGCCGTGTCCGACGGCCTCGGCAAGATGGGCGTCCTGGTCGCGATCGAGACCGCCGGCAAGGCTGACGCCGCCCGTGCCTTCGCACGCCAGGTGGCGATGCATGTCGCCGCGACCAACCCGCTGTCGCTGACGCCGGAAGAGATCGATCCGGCCGTCGTCGCCCGCGAGAAGGACATCTACTCCGACCAGGCGCGCCAGTCGGGCAAGCCGGAGGCGATCGTCGAGAAGATGGTCGAGGGCCGCCTGCGCAAGTTCTACGAGGAAGTGGTCCTCCTGAAGCAGGCCTTCGTGCTCAATCCCGACGTCACCGTCGAGAAGGCGCTGAAGGACGCCGAGAAGGAGATCGGCGCGCCTGCGAAGATCGCAGCATTCGTCCGCTTCGCGCTGGGCGAGGGCATCGAGAAGGAAACCAGCGACTTCGCGGCCGAGGTCGCGGCGGCGGTGAAAAAGTAACGCTGCGTCAAACGCTTCCACAGTTGACCGAAGGGCGCCGCGTGACATGCCGGCGCCCTTCGTGTATCGCAGGACCGGTCCGCGCCGGGCGTGTTCCGCCTGCATGCCGTGAGCCGGCTCAAGCGCGCTAAAAATTGCATCGACGAGGAACGGAATGACCTCTCAGCCCCGCTACCGGCGTGTCCTGCTGAAAGCCTCGGGCGAGGCGCTGATGGGCGAACAGAAGTTCGGCATCGACGTCTCCGTGGTCGACCGCATCGCGGCCGACATCGCCGAGGCGAGGGCGCTCGGCGTCGAGGTCGCGGTGGTCATCGGCGGCGGCAACATCTTCCGCGGCGTGGCGGTCGCCTCCAAGGGCGGAGACCGCGTCACCGGCGACCACATGGGCATGCTCGCCACGGTGATCAATTCGCTGGCGCTGCGCACCTCGCTGGTGAAAATCGGCGTCGACGCCGTCGTACTTTCCGCCATCGCCATGCCGGAGCTCTGCGAGAGCTTCTCCCAGCGCCAGGCGACCGCCTACATGAATGCCGGCAAGGTCGTCGTCTTCGCCGGCGGCACCGGGAATCCGTTCTTCACCACGGATTCGGCCGCGGCGCTCCGTGCCGCCGAGATCGGGGCCGACGCGCTCTTCAAGGGCACGCAGGTCGACGGCATCTATTCCGCCGATCCGAAGAAGGATGCCGCGGCCGTCCGCTTCGACCGGATCACCCATGAAGAGGTGCTGGTCAAAGGATTGTCCATCATGGACACTGCGGCAATCGCCCTTGCGCGGGAAAACCACATTCCGATAATCGTCTATTCGATTCACGAGAAGGGCGGCCTGGGCGAGATCCTGAAGGGTCGCGGGCGCTGCACCATCGTGGACGAATGATGCGTGCCCCAGGGGCTTGGCTCGGGCGCAAGGAGGGTAACGATGACGGAAGGCGTTGATTTCAAGGATGTGCAGCGGCGCATGGAGGGCGCAATCAGCGCGTTCCACCACGATCTCGCTTCACTGCGCACGGGACGTGCCTCGAGCAACCTGCTCGATCCGATCCAGGTCCAGGCCTACGGTTCGCCGATGCCCATCAACCAGGTAGCCACTGTCTCTGTTCCCGAGCCGCGCATGATCTCCGTGTCGGTGTGGGACAAACAGCTCGTCGGCGCCGTCGACCGAGCGATCCGCGAATCCAATCTCGGCTTCAATCCGATCATGGACGGAACGACTCTGCGTATTCCGCTGCCCGAACTCAACGAGCAGCGGCGCAAGGAACTGGTCAAGATCGCGCACCAATACGCCGAGAGCGCGCGTGTCGCCGTCCGGCATGTCCGGCGCGACGGAATGGAGCATGTCAAGAAGGCCGAGAAGGACGGGGTCATCAGCCAGGACGAGTCGCGCATCCAATCGGAACGCGTGCAGAAGATGACCGACGAAAAGATCTCGCGGATCGACAGCATGCTGGTCGAAAAAGAAGCCGAGATCATGCAAGTCTGAGATCGGACGCTTGCGGCTGCTGGCAGCCCCGGAAGGCAGAAGAAATGACCACGCCCGCGCATGTCGCGATCATCATGGACGGAAACGGCCGATGGGCGAAGGAGCGGGGCCTTCCGCGCCTCGCCGGTCACAAGGCGGGCGTCGAGGCGCTGCGCCAGACGGTTCGGGCCGCATCCGACCTGGGGATCGACTGGCTGACGGTCTATGCGTTCTCCTCCGAGAACTGGTCGCGCCCCAAGACCGAAGTCACCGATCTGATGGGGCTCCTGAAACTCTTCATCCGCAGGGACCTCGCGGAACTGCACCGCAGCGGGGTTCGCGTGCGCGTCATCGGCGAGAGGCAAGGCCTAGAACCGGAAATCGCCGGGCTTCTCGACGAGGCCGAGGTGCTGACGGTGGGCAACAAGAAACTCAATCTCGTGATCGCCTTCAACTACGGCTCGCGCGACGAGATCGTCCGCGCCGCGCGCAAGGCGGCGCTCGCGGTCAAGGCGGGCGCCATCCCGGTCGAGGCGATCACGGTCGATACGTTTGCCGGCTTCCTCGATACCGTCGGGATTCCAGACCCGGACCTGGTCATCCGCACAAGCGGCGAACTGCGCCTGTCCAATTTTCTTCTCTGGCAAGCGGCCTACGCGGAACTGATCTTCCTGCCGTGCTACTGGCCCGATTTCGGCAAGGCCGACCTCGTCGCGGCGCTCGGCAGTTATGCCAGGAGGGAAAGGCGCTTCGGCGGCGTCGACGCCCGCGGCGTCGCCATATGACGACTGGCCGGATACCCGCGCCGGGTCCGTCGGGCGGCCTGACCAACCTTCAGACGCGAATCCTTTCGGCAGTGGTTCTGATCGCTATCGTGCTGCCGATCACCTGGTATGGCGGACCGGCGTTCCGTGTGCTCTGCGCTGTGATCGGCGCCGCGATCCTCTACGAATGGCTTCGCATGTCGGCAGGCGTCGCGCGGGATCACAAGATCATCCTCGCGCTGATGCTGGCGGTGGTCCTCGGCCTCCTCGTCTTTGCGGCGCCGGCTCTCTATGTCCTGTCGGCGCTGGCGATCGCGATCGGTGCCGCTGCGGTCCTCGCCCGCGTCCGCGGCGCCGGAACCGAGGCCGCCGTCGGGCTCGCCTATGCCGGCCTGTCGGCGGTGGCGCTCGCCTTGCTGCGCAACGACGACCGGCAGGGCCTCTGGGCGATCCTGTTCCTGTTCGCCGTCGTCTGGGCGACCGACATCTGCGCCTACTTCGTCGGCCGCGCCGTCGGTGGCCCGAAGCTCGCGCCGGCCATTTCGCCGGGAAAGACGTGGAGCGGCGCGATCGGCGGTACGGCAGGCGGCATCGTCGCCGGCATGGCGGTCGCCTGGTACGTCGGATTTGCCGATTTCGCCACCGCTCTGGTCTGCCTGATCCTGTCCGTGGTCGGCCAGGTCGGCGATCTGTTCGAATCCTCGGTGAAAAGACGTCACGGAGCGAAGGATTCTTCGAACCTCATTCCCGGTCACGGCGGAGTCATGGACAGGGTCGACGCCCTTGTGGCCGCCGCATTCGCGTTCTACGTGATCGGGGCCCTGTCGGGCGGGTTGGACCAGCCGGCACACGGGCTGATCCCGGTCTAGTCGACATCGGACCGTTAACCCGGGGCGCGTCACGGAATCGCCCCGATTGATACGACATTCATGCCAGCGACCGTCGCCGAGGACCAGAATTGACCGAATACCTTGCCTCCATCTTCAGTACCGACGGCCTGTTTGTTGGAACCATCATTCCGTTTCTCTTCGTGCTGACCGCGGTCGTGTTCGTCCACGAGATGGGCCACTACCTCGTGGGCCGCTGGTGCGGGATCGGCGTGACGGCTTTCTCGATCGGCTTCGGCCCGGAACTCTTCGGCTACACGGACCGGCGGGGGACCAGATGGAAGCTGTCGGCGATACCGCTCGGCGGCTACGTCAAGTTCGTCGGCGACATGAACGCCACCAGCCAGCCCAGCCCGGACGAGACGGCTGCTCTTTCGGAAGCTGAGCGCAAGGTCGCGTTCCACACCCAGGCGACGTGGAAGCGCGCGCTGACCGTGCTTGCCGGGCCGATCTTTAACTTCCTCCTGACGATTGCAGTCTTCGCGGTGATGTTTTCGGTCTATGGCCGCTTCGTTTCCGATCCCATGGTGGCCGAGGTACGGGCCGGGAGTCCTGCCGATGCGGCCGGCTTTCAGCCGGGCGACCGTTTCATCAGCGTCGACGGCGTCATCGTCGAGACGTTTTCAGACGTCCAGCGCCTCGTATCGGGGCGGGCCGGGGACGCCATCGTCTTCGTCATGATGCGCGACGGCCAGGAAGTCACGCTGACGGCGACGCCGGAGGTCAGCGAGCAGAAGGACGCGTTGGGCAATGACGTGAAGGTGGGACTCATCGGCGTGGTCAACAACGAGGCGTTGGGCCAGCCGCGTGTGATCGAATACACACCCGCCGAGGCGGTGCGCGAAGCAGTCATCGAGACAGGCCACATCATTGTGCGGACCGGACAATTCATGAAGCGGTTCGTCGGCGGACGCGAGGACAAATGCCAGTTGGGCGGTCCGGTCAAGATCGCCGACATGGCCGGGAAAGCCGCCCGATTGGGCTTCGAATGGCTCGTCCAGCTCGTCGCCCTGCTCTCGGTCGGCATCGGCATCCTCAATCTCCTGCCCATACCGCCGCTCGATGGGGGTCATCTCGTCTTCTACGGCGTCGAGGCTGCGACGGGTCGTCCCGTTTCGGAGCGCGTGATGGAAATGCTCTATCGCGCAGGATTTTTTCTGGTACTTGTCTTCATGGGATTCGTGTTCTGGAACGACCTGTTTGGCTGTTGAAAATACAGCTGAAACGGGTTTCGGCGGGAGCCTCGTTCAGGACACGTTTACCATCGCGCCGGATAGGCGTGACGGGAATGCCACGCGGAGCGGATTAGTAAATTCAAATTAACTAGAAGCCTTGCGTGTAGGCGAAATCCGGCTATTAGCTTAGTGGCAACCATGCCCGGTTTTCTCGCCGTGGGGACTACGAGAAAAGGTTCATTCGCCCGATGAAGGCAGCATACAAGTTCATGAACGCCGTATCCGCGGTGGCTCTATCGACCGGTCTGGTCGTTACGGGTGCCGCAACGGTGCAGTTTGCGGCGGTCGCAGTTGCAGAGGCGGCTGTCGTCAGCCGTATCGAAGTAAGCGGCAACAAGCGTGTCGATGCCGATACGATTCGCAGCTATGTCGGGATTTCGCCCGGCAAGCAGTTTTCCGGCGCCGACATCGACGAGGCGGTGAAGCGTCTCTTCGCCACGGGCCTTTTCTCCGATGTCCGCATAAACCAGGCGGGCGGCACGCTGGTCGTGCAGGTCGACGAGTACTCGGTCGTCAACCAGGTGCTGTTCCAGGGCAACAAGAAGATCAAGGACGCCGAACTCGGCAACAGCGTGCAGCTCAAAGCGCGCGGCACGTTCTCTCAGTCCCAGCTCGAAGCCGATGCCGAGTCGATCCGCGAGGCCTATCGCCGGATCGGACGCGAGGACGCGACCGTCTCGACGCAGGTCATCGACCTCGGCGAAAACCGCGTCAACGTGGTTTTCGAGATCAATGAAGGTGATCGAACCAAGATCGCCGCGATCAATTTCGTCGGGAACAGCGCCTTCAGCGACGGACGCCTGGCGGATGTGATCTCGACGCGGCGTTCGAGTGTCTTGTCGTTCCTCTTCCGCAACGACATCTACGACGAAAACCGGCTTCGGGCGGATGAGGAGGCCTTGCGGCGCTTCTACTTCAACCGCGGTTATGCGGATTTCACCGTCGTCTCCTCTTTCGGGGAACTCGACCCGACCTCCAACCAGTATACGATCACCATCACGGTTGAGGAGGGCGAGCGCTATACGTTCGGCGACGTATCGGTCGAAAGCTCCATCCAGGGCCTGGATTCGGCTGCGCTCAGTTCGCTCGTCGAGAGCCGCTCCGGCGACGTCTACAGCGCCAAAGACGTCGAAGACTCGATCATCGCCATCACGGAGCGTGTCGCGGGGCTCGGCTATGCCTTCGCCCAGGTGACGCCGCGCGGCGACCGCAACTTCGAGACGCGGACGATTTCGGTCGTCTATACGGTCGACGAGGGTCCGCGCGCCTATGTCGAGCGCATCGAGATCCGCGGCAACTCC
>CAYJMY010000170.1:0-10837 GCA_964371125.1 uncultured Mesorhizobium sp.
TCGATCTCCTTGGCGACGGTGACGCCGTCCTTGGTGATGCGCGGCGCGCCGAACGACTTGTCGATGACGACGTTGCGGCCCTTCGGGCCGAGCGTCACCTTCACCGCGTCGGCGAGGATGTTGACGCCGCGCAGCATGCGCTCGCGGGCGTCTCGGGAAAACCTTACTTCTTTAGCAGCCATATTCGTAGCTCCTGGGCACGAGGCCCGTATCTCGGGATTGAAGGGTGCGGCGATCGTTCAGGATCAGCCGATGATGCCCATGATGTCGGATTCCTTCATGATCAGAAGGTCTTCGCCATTGAGCTTGACTTCGGTGCCGGACCACTTGCCGAACAGGACGCGGTCGCCTGCCTTGACGTCGAGGGGAACGAGCTTTCCGCTCTCGTCGCGGGCGCCGGAGCCGACGGCGATGACTTCGCCTTCCTGCGGCTTCTCCTTGGCGGTATCGGGGATGATGATCCCGCCTTTGGTCTTCTCCTCGGATTCGACCCGGCGAACGACCACGCGGTCATGAAGCGGGCGGAACTTCGACTTAGCCATGTTGCTTCCTCTGCGGATTTGAAATTGTTTCCCCGTCCGGCGAACCGGACTGCTAGCACTCATGTAGGTCGAGTGCTAACGTGCCGCGGAGATAAGTGCTCGGCCTTTGCCTGTCAAGAAGTAGGCCGCGAACGAATCGCAGCGGGCGCCGCGCAATCGATCTCCGTGACGGTCTACCTCACCCGCAACCTGCAGGTGAACCATGTCGGGCTGTCGGCCTTCGTCAACCAGCAGGCTCTGGTGATTTCCTACGTTGACGACTTCAGGCTGATGATGCTCGTCACGCTGGCCGCGATTCCGCTCGCACTGATGCTGCGCAAGCCGAAGGTGCTCTCCGCCGAGGGAGTGCCCGCCGCCGACGCCGACTGACCGGCACCGGCCTACGGACGTCAGCCGACGATGCGCAGGTTCGACAACTCGTTGCCGATTTCCTTGAAGTCGTTCGACAGCGTCGCGCCGGTGGCATTCCAGAACAGCTTGGCCGGCTTGGTCGGATCTGAAGGGTCCTTGCGGAACCGCGATTCCGACGCGCACGCCTTGAGCGCGGCGATCTGCGCGGCCTCGTCGGCGTTGCCCGCGTTGAGGTCGAGCGCGATCGTCATGACGAGCACGTTGCCGGCCTTCACATTGGCGCACAGCGCGGCGACGTGTTCGTTCAGCGCCTTGGTGTAGTTCGCGTTGCTGTAGTCGTAGCGGCCGATCGCGCCGCTGGTTCCTCCGAACAGCCGGGCCTCGCCGGTTCCGTTGTAGCCCGGTGCGAGGTAGCCGTAGGCCGAATAGGTCGACTTGTTGCCGGCGGGATCGGAATAGCCGAGCGAGGAAGGTGTGTAGTAGGTGTTGGCACCGTCGGTGAGGACGATGACGACCTTGTCGTTGCCTCTCTCGGTTTCCGCGCGCCCCTGCGCGAAAGGCTCGCCGCTCGAGATCGTTCGCCAACCCCAGGCCATGCCTTCGGGAACGTTCGTCGCCCCGCTCGGCGCCATCGCGTCGATGGCGGACTTGATCTGCGTCAGCCCTTCCTCCTGGCTGACGTCGGTCAGCGGCGTGATCGGATTGGTCGTGCAACTGTAGTTCGGCCCGCTGCCTTGCGGCGAAGAGGCTCCATAGGGCCGAACCTCGAAGTATTTTCCGGTCGATGTCTGCCGGGTGGCGCCGCTCGAACTCTCCGTACCGTCGTTCCACCAGTTGTTCGCCGCACTGAGATTGTCCGGCGTCGAATCCGCCTCGGTCGCCCAGCGGTCGCCGGGCTCGTCGGGGGCGAACATCGGCACGAACATGGTCGCCGGATCGCCGACGCCGATGCCGGTGTTGTTCGAACCGCCGGAAGCCGGCGCGTCGCTAATGTTGTAAGGATGCGGCCTTGCCTCGACGCAGCCCTGCCAGCTCGCATACTCGCTGATCGTTTCCTCGTAGTAGCCCGTCTGCCGCCAAGAGCCGGAGCGACAAGTGCCGTTCGACCGATAGCTCGTGCATACATATTCTTGGCCGGTGACCACCCATTCGCGGGAACTCACCATCTTCATGTCGCGATAGAGGGAGAAGCGGTTGAGAATCCCGTCCTCGTCCTCGCCCCAGGCGGCACCCTTCTTGCGCCAGATGCCGTTCACCTTCTCGGCGTACTTGTCGGCACCCGACAGGGACGACCAGTCGAAGTTCTCGTGGTGGATAGGCGACAGCCCGTCGACGTCCATCCACGAGGCGTTGGCATTGCCCGGACCGACGTTGACCGAGGCCGCGAACGGCACGAGCGAGAACTGGACCGGCTTGTCGATCTGCTTCAGCATGTTGGCCTGCAGCGCCAGCGTGCTGACCAGTTCCTTTGCCGCGGTCTTCAGGAGGTCGATGCGCTTCGAGCCGGAGCCGGAGCCGAGGTAGTTCATCGATCCGGAATTGTCGAGGACGAGGGCGACCTCGAGCGTGTTCTTCAGGCGGATCTCCGTGTCGGCGCCGAGCGTCAGGTCGCTCGTTCCGGGATCGTTGATCAGTTTCTTGAACGCCGGGAAGAAGTACGGTTTGTAGTGAAGCTTCGCGGCGAGCTTCAGAGTCCCGCCGCCGGACTGGTTGCTCGGCAGCGTCACCGTCAGTTCCGTGTCGTCCGGATCGACGTCGTCCAGGTTGGCGAGGAAGAAGTCGTTCGCATAGGCGACGAGCGCTTCGTCGCTGGCCCCGGTGACGATCTGCCGGGCGGTGGCGATACCGGCGGCGTCGAGCGCGTTCAGCGTCGCCGACTGCTGTCGGTTCATCTCGGCAAAGTCGACCGCAATCGCCAGCCCGCCCATGATCGGCACGAGCGCAACCGCCGTCATCAGCGCGTAGTTGCCGCGCCTGTCACTGATGAATTCCCGCATGTCCGATCGCGGCCCCCGCCGGAAGGAACTGAATGCGGAAAGGTCCCACAAAGTCATGTACCGTCGGTTGCCGGATTCAGTCGAAGCCGCATGGCCGGATTTACCGGTCGTTAACGCGAGTGCCGTCGAAAAAAACGAAGGGCGCCCCACCCGCCCGACGGGGCGCCCGATCGTCTGGCCCTCGTCAGCCGACGATGCGCAGGTTGGAGAGTTCGTCCGCGATTTCCTTGAAGTCGTTCGAAAGGCTCGACCCGGTCGCGTTCCAGTAGAGCTTGGCCGGGTTGCCGTCCGAGCCCTTGCGGAACCGCGAGTCCGACGAGCAAGCCTTCAGCGCGTCGATCTGCGCCTTCTCCGCGGTGTTGTTCGTGCTCAGGTCGAGAGACACGGTCATGACGATGATGCCGGCGGACTTCGCGTTGGCGCACAGCGCTGTGAACTGCTCGTTGAGCGCGTTGGTGTAATTGCCATTCGAATAGTCGGTCTTGCCGATGGCGTTCGACGTATTCATGAACATCCTGGTCGTCGACGTCCCGTCGTAGCCCTTGCCGGTGTAGCCGTAGGCGGAATAGATCGACTTGTTGCCGGCGAGGTCGTTGTAGCCGAGCGAGGACGGCGTGTAGTAGGTATTGGCGCCGTCGGTGAGCACGATGACGACCTTGTCGTTGCCGCGCTCCGTCTCGGGGCGACCTTCGGTGAACGGCGCGTCGCCCGACACAACGCGCCAGCCCCAGGCCATGCCTTCCGGCACATTGGTGGCGCCGTTCGCGGCCATGGCATCGATCGAGTTCTTGACGGACGTCTTGCCGGCGGTCGTGGTGACGTCGGTCAGCGGCGTGATTGCCGTCGTCGTGCAGCTCGCGTTCGGGCCTTCGCTGGCGCCGGCGGCGCCCGTACCGTAGGCTGCCGCGGAAAAATACTTGGGCATGTAGCTCTGTCGCGTGGCGTTGTTGGAGCTGTTGGTGACGTCGCTCCACCAGTTGTTTTCCGCGCGGCGGTTGCTGCTGTCCTTGTTGTCGGTCTCGTCCGGCGCGAACATCGGCACGAACATCGTTGCCGGGGTAGAACTCGACGGCGTTGCGTCATTGACGTTGTAGGGATAGGGGCGTGCCTCGACGCAGCCCTGCCAGCTCGCGTAGCTGCCGTAGACCGGCTGGTCCTCATAGACGTCCACGTAGCCGTATTGGCTGCAGCCGCCCCACCAATTCTTCTTGATGCACTTGTACTCGGTGCCAGTCTTGACCGAGGTGTAGCCGGTGATGCGCTGGATGTCGTCGAATAGGGTGAAACGGGTAACCTTCTGGTCCTCCTGAGCTCCCCAGTCGTTGCCCTTCTTGTAGTAGACGCCGCCGGAGAGCTGGACCTTCTTGTTGCCGGTCATTGTCGACCAGTCGAAATTCTCGTGATGGATCGGCGAGATCCCGTCGGTATCCATCCAGGAAGCGTTCTTGTAGGTCGAGCCGACGTTGACCGACGCGGCGAAGGGCACTACGCCGAACTGCACCGGCTTGGGGATCTGCTTCATCTGCTCGCCTTCGGCGGCGATCGTGTCGACCAGCTGCTTGGCGGCGTCCTTGAGCAGGACGAGGCGCTTCTTGCCGGAGCCCGTCCCTGTGTAGTCCATCGACCCCGAGTTATCGAGAACCAACGCGACTTCGAGCGTGTTCTTCAGCCGGACCTCGGACACGGCGCTGAAGTCGAGCTTGCTGTTGCTCTCGGTGTTGCCGATCAGCATCGCGAAAGTCGGGAAGAAGTAGGGGCTGTATTTCATCTGCGCCGACATCTTCAGCGTGCCGCCGCCGATGTTCTCCTTGGGCAGGACGATGGTCAGCTGCGCGTCCGCAGGCTTGACCGAACTCAGATTCGCCTCGAAGAAGTCTTCCGCATAGGTCTTGGCCTGCTCGTCGGTGGCGCCCTGGGCGATGTAGCGCGCCGTGGCAATGCCGGCGGCGTCGAGCGCGTTCAGCACCTCCTGCCGCTGACGCGACATTTCCGCGTAGTCGACCGCAAGCGCCAGCGCTCCCATGATTGGAACGATCGCTGCAGCGGTCAGCACCATGTAGTTGCCGCGGACGTCTTTCGCGAACTTGCGGATCATCGCACTTCGAGCCCCTTGCGCACCCGTTGCCATGCTTACCTTGCCACGGATTCTTAAATCTCTCGTTCGCGGGAAACCTTCAAAACGGACCCGCGCGTACACGGGGCCTTAACCGTGGCGCGACGACGCGATCCGGCCTCGTGTCGATTGGGCGGTGGTAAAGGTCAGGTCGTGGCGAGCTTGTCGCGGGCCGGTTCGGCCTTGAGGCGCTTCGGACCGGAGAAGCGGGTGCCGCTCATCGTCTCGACGCCGAGGTCGATCAGGTTGACGGCGTCCTCGTCACTGCGCACGTCCGTGGCGACGACGGAGATCCCGGCGGCCCGCGTCTCCTCGAGGATCGACGTGGCCGAGCTGCGCTCGTCGGCGCTCCTGTCCCGGTCGAGGAGGCGGTCCGAAGAGATCTTCGCGACGGCGACGCCGCGGCGCTTGGCCTGCGGGGCCGCGTCACGCGATCCGCTCCAGCCTTCCTGGGCGATCCGGATGCCGTGGTCGGCGATGCGCGCCAGCACTTCCGCGTCGACGGCGTCCATCGCGGCGGCCGGAACGGAAAGCAGTACGGACGCGGCGAGGGCAGGGTAGAGGGCAAACAGGTCGAGCGCGCCGGAAAGCGCGGCGGCGTCGCCAAGCAGGGCCTGTGACACGGGCACGTGGATGGGCAGCGCCGACCCGTCGCCGAGCCGCCGCCGCGCCACCTGGACGGCGGTCGACAGCAGCATCCGTTCGAAGGCGGCGCGGTCCTCGTCGCCCATCGTCGCCGGCAGGCGCTGGATGTCGAGCGTCTGGCCGTCGCCGAGCGGAAGATGCGCATAGGCATCGAATGCTACGGCAGAGCCGCCTGCGACCGAAACGATCGGCTGGAGGCTCAACTCGAACGTACCCTCGTCGATGGCGCGGCGGCAGGCGGCCTCGATCGAGGCGCGCGCGGCGGTAGCCTGTTGCTGGACCCGCGCCGGCTGGCGCGAGCGCCGCGTCGCGGGATAGGCGACGACGTTGCCGCCCTCCGGGATGACCGGCTCGGCATCGGCAGCCCTTGCCTGTTCCGCCGCGGCATCGCGGTCGCGGATCATTCTTCTCAGCGCGGCGATTTCCTTCGAAAGGGCCGTGTCGAGCGCCTCGAGCGACAGTGCGTTGCGGTCGCTCAGCGACTGGTACTCGCCGATGCCGCGGTCGACGGACCGCACGATCCGGTTCATGTCGCGACGCATCGCGCGCGACGTCCGCCAGGCGGACGCTGCAAGGATCAGCGCCGCAACCGCCAGCATGAAGCCGGCATAGGCGGCGAGGCCGAAAAGGCCGATGTCCAGCCCGGAATTCTCGGCGAGGCGCGACGCGACGTGCAGCGCCCCGAGACCGAGCGCGCCCGCCACGATGAGCCTGAGCGTGAACCGCAGCATTAAGTGGTTCGTCCCCTGGTGCCGCCCTTGCGCGGGTCCCTCCGCGCGGCGGCCGATGCCTGTCTTCCGCTACGTCCTTTTCGCATGCGGAGGCATCGCTGTTAAGGGAAAGCTGGTGACACGGTGAATGGGTTCGGTTAATCCCGCACTGCCGCGAAGGCCGCTCGGCCGCCGACAAACCACGCCGAAGCGGCGACCAATGGACGACGACATGGCACCGACGCCGCTCAGGATCGAACATCTCGACGACATCGTCGGCCGCTATTCCGCCGTGTTCTGCGACGTTTGGGGCGTGCTGCACAACGGCGAGACGGCATTCTCGGCGGCCGCCTCCGCGCTTGCCTCGGCCCGCGCGCAGGGCGTCGCCGTCATTCTCATCACCAACGCGCCGCGGCCTCATCCCGGCGTCATCGCCCAACTCGCCGCGATCGGCGTCCCTTCGAACGCCTGGGACCGCGTCGTGACCTCGGGCGACGTGACCCGCGAGCTGATCGCCGAGGGGCCGCGCAAGGTCTTCCACCTCGGGCCCGACCGCGACCTTTCGATCTATGACGGCCTCGACGTCGACATCGTCGAGGAATTCGAGGCGGCCGCGGTGGTCTCGACCGGTCTCTTCGACGACGAGACCGAGACGCCCGAAGATTATGCCGACATGCTGCGCCGTTTCCGCTCGCGCAACCTGCCCTTCGTCTGCGCGAATCCCGACATCGTCGTCGAGCGCGGCGACAGGCTGATCTGGTGCGCCGGCGCACTCGCCCGCGACTATGCCCAGCTCGGCGGCCGCACGCTGATCTCGGGCAAGCCGCACCGGCCGATCTACGAGGCGGCGTCGGCCGCAGCCGCCGAAATCCTCGGCCGGCCGGTTCCGGCTAACGAGGTGCTGGCGATCGGCGACGGCATCCTCACCGACGTCAAAGGCGCAGCCATGAACGGCATCGACGTGCTCTACGTTTCGGCCGGCATCCACGCCCGCGACTATGGCGATCCGGAAAACCCCGACACCGAGCTACTCGGCGCCTTTCTCGGCCGCCACGGCCACCGGCCGGTCGCCTACATCCCCAAGCTCCGGTAGGTGGAGACGTGTCCGGCTTCATCCGCCTCGACGATCCGACCAGTCTGCCGGAAAGGCTTCGCGGCGGCGTCGTCGCCATCGGCAATTTCGACGGCGTCCACCGCGGCCACCAGGCGGTCCTCGGGCGCGCGCTCGAGGAGGCCGGCCGGCGCGGCGCTCCGGCGCTGGTGCTCACCTTCGAGCCGCACCCGCGCACTGTCTTCCGTCCCGACGTGCCGCTCTACATCCTCACCCCCCCGCCGATGAAGGGCCGCTTGATCAAGCTTCTGGGCTTCGACGCGGTTGTCTGCCAGCGCTTCACCCGCGAGTTCGCCGCGCAGTCGGCCGAGGAGTTCATCGCGGTCATGCTGGACGGCGGGCTGGGCGTCAGCCACGTGGTCACCGGCTTCGACTTCCACTTCGGCAAGAACCGCAGCGGCGGTCCGGCCTACCTGATGGAATCCGGGGTCAAGCACGGTTTCGGCGTCACGCTCGTCGACGCGTTCCGCGACGAGGGCGCCGAGGTGATTTCGTCGAGTCGCATCCGCCAACTCCTCGGACAGGGCGAGGTTGCGGAGGCCGCCGGCCTGCTCGGCTATCGCTACACCGTCGAGGCGACCGTTTCCGCCGGCAAGCAGCTGGGGCGCATGCTCGGCTTCCCCACCGCCAACATGCAGCTTCCCGGCGCCGCCGCACTGCGCCACGGCATCTACGCGGTCCGCCTGAGGCGCGCCGACGGCAGCCTCCACGACGGTGTCGCCAGCTTCGGCCGCCGGCCCACGGTCGACGAAGACGGCGCGCCGCTCCTGGAGACCTTCGTCTTCGACTTTTCCGCCGACCTCTACGGCGAGACCTGCGAGGTCTCCTTGTTCGGCTTCCTGCGCGGCGAGGAGAAGTTCGACGGGCTCGACGCGCTGGTTGCCCAGATGCGCCGCGACGAGGCCGAGGCGCGCGCCATGCTTGCTTCCACCCGGCCGCTGTCGGAACTCGACCGGGCCGTCGCCTTCCACGCGAAAGCCTGACTGACCCGCCGCTTCCGATGCCGTATGGGTTGCGGATCGTACGGATTTAATTCAAATTTTACCGAGCGCATGCACAACCGGGTAACCATGGGTCGGCCCGCAATCAGCCACCGACCTGCATACGCGACGGAACATCCGATGGCTTCTTCCCGCATTGTTGGTATCGCCGTCGCGCTGGCGATCCTGTCGACCGGCGCTGCTGCGCGCGCGGGCGAAAGTTGGTTTTCCGGGGACTGGTACCTGACCGTCGGCGCCGCGGGCATCAGCGCGCCGCGATACGAAGGGGCGAAGGCCTACCTGTTCGCTGTCGAGCCGCTGGTCTCTTTCGGCCGCGCCGGTCCGGAGGCGCGCTTCTCGTCGCGTAACGACAACATTTCGATCGGCTTCGTCGACACCGGCGCCTTCCGCGCCGGCGCGGTCGGCAGGATCGTGTTCCCGCGCGACGAGGACACGTCGCCCGACCTCGCCGGCCTCGATCCGGTGCGATGGGGCGGCGAGATCGGCGGCTTCGCCGAGGTCTATCCGACCGACTGGCTGCGCGTGCGCGGTGAACTGCGCCACGGCATCCGCGCCCACGACGGCATCGTCGGCGACGTCGCCGTCGACGCCTTCGCCGACGTCGCGCCGACGGTGCGGCTCTCCGGCGGGCCGCGGCTTTCTTTCGCCACCGCCGACTACTTCGACGCCTATTACGGCGTCAACGCCGCCGAAGCCGCGGCGTCAGGCCTGTCCGTCTATGAGCCGGGCAGCGGCCTGCGATCCGTCGGCGCCGGCGGGGCCGTCACCTGGAAGGCGACCGACAAGATCACCGCGAGCCTGTTCGGCGAGTATTCGCGCCTGATGGGACCGGCGGCCGCATCCAGCCTGGTCAGGGAGCGCGGCTCGCGCGACCAGCTGATGTTCGGCCTTTCGACGACCTACCGCTTCGACTTTTCCCTTTGATTGGAAACGCCGCGATTCCGGGCTTTCATCCTTGCCCGCTGTCGGCTAAACAGCGGCCGATGCTGAACCGCGCGCTGTCCATCGCGATACGAATTACCGGCCCGGTGTTCCGGGCGGCCTGAGTCTACGCGACTCTCACGGCTGCCGGAGCGACCGGGTTCTTTGCGCGCCACCCCTCGCGCTTTTTCCGAAACATGATAGTTGGACGCCCGAGGCCCCGCGGCCGGGCAACGCACATGGCAGAACGATGACCGACACCGCCAACAAGATCGACTATTCGAAGACACTCTATTTGCCGCGGACGGATTTCCCGATGCGCGCCGGCTTGCCCGAGAAGGAGCCGCTGCTGGTCAAGCGCTGGCAGGAGATGGACCTCTATCGCCGCCTGCGCGACGCCGCCGCCGGCCGGCCGAAATACGTGCTCCACGACGGCCCGCCCTACGCCAACGGCAACATCCACATCGGGCATGCGCTGAACAAGATCCTGAAGGACGTCATCACCCGCTCCTTCCAGATGCGCGGATACGACTCAAACTACGTGCCCGGCTGGGACTGCCACGGCCTGCCGATCGAGTGGAAGATCGAGGAGGAGAACTACCGTTCCAAGGGCAAGGCCAAGCCCGACCTATCGCAACCCGCCGCCATGGTCGAGTTCCGCCAGGAATGCCGCGCCTATGCCGAGAAGTGGATCGAGGTGCAGGGCGGCGAGTTCCAGCGCCTCGGCGTCGTCGGCGACTTCAAGAATCCCTACACGACGATGAATTTCCACGCCGAGTCCCGCATCGCCGGCGAATTGCTGAAGTTCGCCATGAGCGACCAGCTCTATCGGGGGTCGAAGCCGGTGATGTGGAGCGTGGTCGAGCGCACCGCGCTGGCGGAGGCCGAGGTCGAGTATCACGACTATGAGAGTGATACGGTTTGGGTGAAGTTTCCGGTGGTGGGATTCGGCACTTCGGATGTTCCAGAAGCCGCTCATCAGAAGATGGATGCCCTGCGCGGATCTTCGGTTGTCATCTGGACGACGACGCCCTGGACGATCCCCGGCAACCGCGCCGTCGCTTATTCGCCGCGCGTGGCCTATGGGCTCTATGAAGTGACGGCTGCCGAAAACGATTTCGGTCCGCAGGCCGGCGAGAAGCTGATCTTCGCCGATGCGCTGGCGGATGAGTCCTTTGCCAAGGCGAAGCTGCAGTTCAGGAAATTGCGGAGCGTTTCTGTCGAGGAACTCGCCTCCATGACGCTGTCGCACCCGCTCAAGGGGCTCGGCGGCGGCTATGAGTTCGACATCCCCATGCTCGCCGGGGACCACGTCACCGACGACGCCGGCACGGGCTTCGTGCACACCGCGCCCGGCCACGGCCGCGAGGACTTCGACGCCTGGACCGGAGCGGCGAAGGAATTGCGCGAACGCGGCATCGACACGGCGATCCCGTTCACCGTCGA
>CAYJMY010000171.1:0-7431 GCA_964371125.1 uncultured Mesorhizobium sp.
AGCCCTTCAGCATGGCCGGCAGGCCGTACCACCAGGTCGGATAGACGAAGAGGATCGCCTCGGCCCAGCGGATCGCCTCGATATGCGGATCGAGCGAAGGATCGGCCGGCGGCCGCTCGTTGTAGGCGCGCCGTTCGTCGCAGCACATCACGGGATTGAAGTTCTCGGCGTAGAGGTCGATCAGGCGCAGTTCGCGGCCGGCCTCGCGCAGCGTCTCCACCGCCGCGTCGCGCAACGCGGCGCAAAAACTCTCCGGCACCGGGTGGCAATAGACGACCAGGACGCGCATTCAAAAGGCGTCCATGCGCGCGGCGACCTTCCTCATGAACGCAGCCCTGCTGTCGTCGGTCGACAGGTTCATCGAATAGTGCGCCATGTAGGAGACGGGGGCGCCGGGCTTCACTGTGGCGCGGAGCAGGCGGTTGACGAGTTTCCGCGGCGGGTCGCCCATCAGCCATGCGCGCAGCCGGTCGCCGCCATAGGTGGTGACGGTGGCGACCTTCGTGATGTTGTGCAGCGACGGCTGGGCCTTGCCGTCGACCATGTCGAAGGAGACGCCGGGCAGGAAGACGCGGTCGAAGAAGCCCTTCAGGATTGCCGGATAGCCGTAGTTCCACACCGGGAAGGAGAGTACCAGCGCGTTGGCGCGCCGGAGCCGCTCGACGTATGCGCGCACGCCGTCGGCATTGTTGTCCAGGTCGTGATAGCCGAGGCGCTCGGCGCGGGTGAGGCGCGGATCGAAATTTTCGGCGTAGAGGTCGCAGTCGTCGATCGTGTGGCCCTTTGCCGCCAGCCGCTCGACGATCAGGCGATGCAGGGAGGCGTTGAAGGAGGTCTCGACGGGATGTGCGTAGAGGACGAGGACGTTCATGGCGGTCGGCCTCAGCGTGTCTGCTGCAAACCCTTGAACAGGAAGGTCCTGCCCGACCTGTAGTCGTAGTTCGGGTTCTCCCAGGCGATCATCTTGCCGGGATTGAGCAATCCTCGAGGGTCCGCCTCGCGCTTGAAAGCGAGCTGGATCTCGTCGGTCTGCTTCATGCCGCCCTCTTCCAGCGTGTAGCGGTGGGCGTTGAAGATCGGGCAGCCGTTCTCCTCGTGCAGCCGCATGATCTCGTCGAGCCGCTCTTCGGTGGTGTACTTCACCAGCGGCAGGCCGAAGCAGGTGATGTTGCCGTCGAAGCGGACGAACTCCAGATGCGAGAACAGCTCGCCGGGGAACATCCTGTCCATGCGCGTCGCCAGTTCGAGCTGGTTGGGGAAGGGATAGAGCACCTGGAGATAGGTGATCGACGGATCGACCCGCAGCGCCCTCAGCGTCGTGTGGTTCCAGGCGAGCTCGTAGGCCGGCGGCAGGCCCTTCCTGTCGGCGACAGTGGCGGCATTGAAGACCACGTCGCCGCCCTTGCGGCGGGTGAAGGCGAGAAATGCGTCGAGCGACTGCTCGGCGACCATGACCACGCAGACGCTCTGGCCTTCCTCGAGGAACTTCTGGTGGCGCTTGAAGTAGAGCCATGGCACCGGCGCGGCAATCGGTGCGATCTCCTTGGTCAGGATGCCGTCCTGGCAGGCGAGCGCATTGCCGTAGGACGCGGCCGCGGCGAAGGTGTCGAAGCCGACGATGACGTCGACCCAGTCGTAGGCCGCCGTCAGCGGCATCTCGACCTCGGTGATGATGCCGTTGGTGCCGTAGGCGTGGGTGACCTTGTGCAGGTCCTCGCCGGTGAGCTCGAGCACGCGCGGCTCGGCCTCCATGGTGACGACGCGCAGCCTGATGACGTTGCCGAAGTCGCGCAGTCCGCCCCAGTTGATCGAGCCGACGCCGCCCGAGCCGCCGGCGATGAAGCCGGCGATCGACGCCGTCGATGCGGTCGACGGATGCAGCCTGAGCTCCTGGCCGGAGTGTTCGCGCGTCGCCTTGTCGATGTCGGCGACAATGGTGCCCGGCTCGCAGACGACGCGGCCGCGGGAAATCGAGATGACGCGGTTCATCTCGGCGAGGTTGAGGACCACGCCGCCCGAAAGCGGCATCGCCTGGCCGTAGTTGCCGGTGCCGGTGCCGCGCGGCGTCACCGGGACGCCGTGCCGGTGGCAGGCGGCGAGCACGCGGATCACCTCGGCTTCCGACTTCGGGCTGACGATCAGGTCGGCGGTGACGTGGTCGAGCTGGCGCTTGAGCACGGGGCTGTACCAGTAGAAGTCGCGGCTCTTCTGCTGCACCAGCGCCGGGTTGTCCTCGATCTTCAGGCCGCCGAGTTCCGTCTTGAGCGCTGAAAGGTCCATCGTCACACCATGAGATCGTCGAGTTCGGAATAGTCGGGCAGGATACGGTCGATCGAACGGCCGTCGCGGATGACGATGCGATCCGATTCGGGGCGCGACAGCAATTCGGTCCAGGAGCGGCCGCGGAAGACGACGAGGTCGGCCGGTCCGCCGGACGCGATGGTGCCTATGCCGTCGAGCCGCATCACGTCTGCGGGCGTCGCCGCGACGGTCTTCGGCCAGTCGGCGACGGGATGGTCGAAATGCAGGATCCTGGTCGCCATGCGGTAGACTTCCAGCATGTCGAGGTCGCCATAGGCGTAGAACGGATCGCGGGTGTTGTCGGAGGCGACGCAGACCGGGATGCCGCGGGCTGCCATCTCGTGAAGAAGCGTGACGCCGCGCCAGCGCGGCGTCGTGCGGTTCTGCCGGCGGTCCTGGAGATAGAGGTTGCACATCGGCAGCGAGACGACGGAAATGCCCGCCCTGGCGGCCTTGTCCAGCGTCGCCAGCACCTCCGCGTCGGGCTGGCGGGCGAGCGAACAGCAGTGGCCGACGAGGATGCGGCCCTCGAAGCCGTTCCACAGCGCCGCCTCGGCGATCTTGCGCAGCGACATGGCGGCGACATCGTCGGTCTCGTCGGCGTGGAAGTCGAGATCGAGGCCGTACTCGATCGCGGCGCGGAAGATGCGGTCGAGCAGTTCGTCGAGATCGGGCACCATGTAGGTGACGGCGCCCAGCACGCCGCCGGCGCCGGCGACGCGCTTCACGAGCGTACGGAACCAGGCCTCGTCGCGGGCCTGCTCGATACCGAACAGGCAGGCCGCCTGGAGTTCGATGCGGCCCTTCCAGCGATCGCGCATGTCCGTGAAGACCGGCCAGGAGATATCGTCCTGCGGCGGGATGCTGTCGAGATGCGTGCGGATCGCCTTGGTGCCGTGGGCGTAGGCCGAGCGCAGGGCGAAATCCATGCGCCGCGCGACGTCTTCCGCCGACCAGCGGTCGGCACGGTCGGCGCCCGCCGCCTCGAGCGCGCCCATGAAGGAGCCGTCGGGATTGGGCTTGCGCGGCCAGATGTGGCCCTTGTCGAGATGGGTGTGGCAGTCGACGAACGCGGGCAGCACCATGCGGCCGCCGAGTTCGATGGCGCGCGGCGGCGCCGGGCGCTGGCCACGCGCGGCGATACCGGTGATCCGGCCGTCGGCAACCGCGATGTCGGCCGCAGCGAGACCGTCGGCGTCGTCGCTGCCGGCGAGCGCGGGCGCCAGCGACACGGGCACGCGCGCATTGGCGAGCACGTACCAGCCGTTCTCCGGGATCTCGATGGCCGCCATCGTCACCGCTCCTGCTTCAGCGCGCTCTCGTGCCAGCTGCGCAGCATCAGGTGGGAGACGAGCGACAGCACGAGGAAGATGACGATGCCGGTGAGCGAGATGAGGAACAAGGCGGCGAACAGCCGCGGCGCATTGAGCCGGTATCCGGCCTCGATGATGCGCGACGCGAGCCCGGACGACTGGCCCGACGCGCCGGCGACGAACTCGGCGACGACCGCGCCGATCAGCGACAGGCCGCCGGCGATCTTCAGGCCGCCGAGGAAATAGGGCATCGCCGCGGGCAGCCTGAGATAGCGCAACTGCTGCCAGCGCGTCGCGCCGTTCAGCTTGAACAGGTCGCGCAGATTTCGGTCGACAGAGTTCAGCCCGAGCGTGGTGTTGGACAGGATCGGGAAGAAGGCGACGATCCAGGCGCAGAGCAGCAGCTTGGCGGTCTGGTTGTCGACATAGATGTTGATCAGCGGGAAGATCGCCACGATCGGCGTCACCTGCAGCACGATGGCGAAGGGGAAGAACGACATCTCCACCCATTTCGACTGGGCGAACAGCACCGCCAGCCCGACGCCGCCGACGACGGCGAGCAGCAGGCCGAGGAAAGTGATCCTCAGCGTCACCAGGAGCGAGGAGAACAGCAGCGCGGCATCCTTCCACAGCGTGTCGAGAACCACGCCCGGCCGCGGCAGGATGTACTTCGGGATCTCATTCCAGACGACGATGCGGTCCCACATAAGGATCGCGAAGGCCATGATCGCCAGCGGCAGGACCCATTTGCCGATCGATTCGAGCCGTTCCGTGCGGATCCGCCGGGCTTCTTCGGGATCGAGCACGGGGTCTGCCGGCGTCCCCTCAATGGCCGTCATAGGGATCTCCCGGCGCAAGATGCATCGCCTCGACCAGCACTTCCGACGCATGGCGGCAGAGCGTTGCGTATTCCGCGGATGTGCGGAAGGCTTCGTCGCGGGGGTAGGGGGCGTCGACGGCGATTTCCTTGTGGATGCGTCCCGGTCTCGCCGCCATGACCACGATGCGCGTCGACAGGAAGACGCTTTCAAAGACGGAATGGGTGACGAAGACGACGGTGAAGCGCTCGTCCTGCCACAGTTCGAGCAGGTCGTTGTTGAGCTTGAAGCGGGTGATCTCGTCGAGCGCGGCAAACGGCTCGTCCATCAGGAGGATCTTCGGCTTCGTCACCAGCCCGCGGGCGATGGAGACGCGCATCTTCATGCCGCCGGAGAGTTCGCGCGGCACGGCCTTTTCGAAGCCGGTGAGGTGGACCCGCTCGAGCATATCGCGGATCGCCGGTTCGGCGGTGCGGCGCGAGACGCCCTTCAATTTGAGCGGTAGCCAGACATTGTCGAAGACGTTGGCCCAGGGCAGCAGCGTCGGCTCCTGGAAGACGAAGCCGATGTTGCCGCGGCCGGAAAAGCCGGCGCCGCGCCAGTCGAGCAGGCCCGACGTCGGCGTGCCGAGGCCGGCGATCAGCCGGAGCGCCGTCGACTTGCCGCAGCCCGACGGCCCGAGCAGGCTGACGAAGTCGCCTTCCCGGATCTCGAGGTCGACGTCGCGCAGCGCGACGACGCCGTTGGAAAAAGTCTTGCCGACGCCGCGCAGCATCAGCATGGGCGGGCCGCCGGTCGCGGCGGCCCCTTCTTTTGCGAGCGGTTGCTGAAGCATGGACCGGCGGCCGGTCTTACTTCTTCAGGTCGAGGCCGACGCCCTTGTTGACGAACTGGAGCGTGTAGGACTTGGCGATGTCGAGGCCTTCGGGAACGACCTTGGCCTTGACCATCTTGTCGTAGAAGCTCTTCACCCGCTCGTCGGTCATGGCGCCGATGCCGAGCTTCTCGGTGTCGCCCGAATCGACGATGCCGAAGGACTTCATGGTCTCGATGGAGAAGGCGATCTGCTCGTCCGTGATGTCCGGATTGTCCTTCTTGATCATCTCGTTGGCGGCCTTGTTGTCGCCGTAGAGGTAGCTGTACCAGCCCTTGGCCGAGCCATCGACGAAGCACTGGACCACCTCTGGCCGCTTGTCGATCGTCTCCTGCATCACCTCGATCGTGGTGGCGTAGGTGTCGAAACCGTAGTCGGCGAGCAGGAACAGGTTCGGCTTGAAGCCGCCTTCCTTCTCCACCGCGAAGGGCTCCGACGTCACATAGCCCTGCTGCACCGACTTCGGATTGGCGATGAAGGGCGCCGGATTGAACGTGTAGGGCACGCGCTTGGCGGCGTCGAAGCCGAACTCGGTGATCATCCACTGGAAGTAGCTCTGGAAGCCCTCGTCGCCGAGGATGTACTGCTCGGCCTTGGTGAGGTCTTCCCAAGTGTCGAGGCCCTGGCCCGGATGGGCCATCAGCACCTGCGGCTCCTTCTGGAAGGAGGCGGCGACGACGCGCAGCGGGATGTTTTGCTGCACGGCGTCGAAGGCCTGCAGCATGTTACCGCCCATGTAGAAGTCGATCTTGCCGGCGAGCAGAAGCGGGCGACCGGAGACCTGCGGGCCGCCCTGCTGGATCTCGACCTCGAGGCCGCAGGCGGCGTAGGTGCCATCGGCGACGGCCTGGTAGTAGCCGCCGTGCTCGGCCTGGGCGAGCCAGTTGGTCATGTAGACGACCTTCTCGGCCGCACCGGCGCCGAAAGTCGAAGCGGCCAGGACTGCGGCCGCGCAAACGCTGGATTTCACGTTCATAGACACCACCCTCTGTTTGCCCTCGCGCATCGTGCGGCGAGGGTTTCTTGATCGCGTTTCTAAAAGCAAGACGCGTGCCATGGACTTGGCCGGTCAGGGCGTCCGGGAAAGCCGCCGAGGGCCTTCCGGATGGTTGCCGATCCTGCCGTCCTTGCAGGCATCGTGCCTATTTTTCGGGCCGCTGTCCACACGCGCCCGGCGGCCATGCACCGCATCTTGAATGCCTCGGCGAAGCGCGCTTAGGTCGCCGCGCGAAGCGGAGAATGCGATGTTCAGATTCCTCACCCCCAAAGCCATCCGGCGGCCGTTCGCCCGCTACAGCCACGGCGTCGAGGTGCCGGCCGGCAAGCGCCTCGTGCTCTGTTCGGGCCAGCTCGGCATCGGCGCCGACGATTCGATTCCCGAAGACGCCGGCGTCCAGGCGGAGCTGTGTTTCGCCAACATCGCCGCGATCCTCGGCGAGGCCGGGCTCGGGCTCGCCGACATCGTGCGCATCAACGCCTATGTCACCCACCGGGTCCATCTGAGGGCCTACATGGACGTGCGCGACCGGCTGTTTTCCGACCCCGCGCCGGCATCGACGCTGATGATCGTATCGGGCTTCGCTCGGCCGGAATTCAAGGTCGAGATCGAGGCGATCGCCGCAGGCTGAGACAAAGCACGTTTTTCCGGCGGACAAAACAGTCTATTGGGAAGCGCCGGAGCAACATGCCGGTGCGTGCGAGGGCAGGAATGAACAAGAGACGCGCCTGGTGGGGCGACTACAGGACCACCGAGTACCATGCGATCGACCCGGAGGCGACGATCGCCGTCCTGCCGGTCGCGGCGATCGAGCAGCACGGACCGCACCTTCCCGTTTCGACCGATTCGACGATCATGGCCGGGATGCTGGACGCCGTCATTGCCCGGCTGCCCGACGACCTCGACGTGCGCATCCTGCCGATCCAGTCGGTCGGCAAGTCGAACGAGCATCTTCACGCGCCGGGCACGCTGACCCTGCCGGCCACGACGCTGATCGAGGCGTGGACCGAGCTCGGCGCCTCGGTGGCGCGCGCCGGCGTGCGCAAGATCGTCGTCGTCAACTCGCATGGCGGTAACGAGGAGATCATGGGCATCGTCGCGCGCGAATTGCGGGTGAAGGCGGGGATG
>CAYJMY010000171.1:7441-10792 GCA_964371125.1 uncultured Mesorhizobium sp.
ATCTGGGCGTTCGCTTCGGGATGCTGGCGGTGAAGACGAGCTGGTCGCGCTTCGGCCGCCCGGCCGGGCTCTATTCGGAGATCGAGGACCGCTACGGCATCCACGGCGGCGACTTCGAGACGTCCGTGATGCTGCATTTCCGCCCCGACCTCGTCGACATGGCGAAGGCCGAGGATTTTCCCTCGCGCGTCCAGGTCGCAGAGCAGGAGTTCGACCTGCTCCGCCACACAGGCACCCAGGCCTTCGCCTGGATCGCGTCGGACCTCAACCCGCACGGCGTCGTCGGCGAGGCGGCAAAGGCGACCGCCGAGAAGGGCCGGCTGACGGTGGAGCACCAGGCCGACGGCTTCATCCGCCTGCTCCTGGACGTGAGGAAGGCCGGGCTCGACGACTGGCTGCCGTGAGGTGGGTCGGTGCGTCCTTCGAGGCTCGCCCGCGGGTGTCTCGGCACAAGATTTGAGGCCGTGCGGGCTCGCACCTCAGGATGAGGGAGGAGGTGCGTCCTTCGAGGCTCGCCCGCGGGTGCCTCAGCTCCAGATTTGAGGCCGCGCGGGCTCGTACCTCAGGATGAGGTCGGTTTGTGCCCGGTTTTGCCGGTAGTATGCTATGCGCGGGCGTCGGGATCGCCGTTCGATGCCGTGGGATTGAACGAATGGCCTACTACATCGCCCTGATCCACAAGGAGCCCGACAGCGGCTACGGGGTCTCGTTTCCCGACGTGCCTGGCGTGACGGCTGTAGCCGATACGCTCGACGAGGCCATGCGCGAGGCGGCGAATGCGCTGGCCTTCGCCTTCGAGGACTGGGTCGGCGACAGGCCGCGCTCGCGCAGCCTGGATGAACTGCGCCTCGATCCGGAGTTCAGAGCGTGGTCGGCCGACGCCGTGGTCGCGGCCGTTCAGCCTGCACCGGATTTCGCCGACGCCGCCTGACCGGCCGAGGGAGGGAGGTGGCGCAAACCTTCCTCATCCTCAGGTGCGAGCCCGCACGGCGTTGACCATCCGGGCACAACCAGTCTGCGGGCGAGCCTCGAAGGACGCACCGCCGGTCGTTCCCTACATCCTGACACGCTCCGACTTCGGGTCGTACATCGGCTTCAGCGAGGCGTCGGCGGCAAATCGCTCGCCGGCGATCTCGATGGCGTAGGACGAGGCGAGGATATCCGCCTCGCTCTCACCTGCGCAGGGCACGTAGCCCATGCCGATGGCGCCGCCGAGGAAGTGGCCGTAGTTGCCGGAGGTGATCGTGCCGACGATGCGGCCGTCGCGCAGAAGCGCCTCGTTGTGAAAGAGCAGCGGCTCGGGGTCGCGCAGGCGGAACTGGACCATGCGCCGCGACAGGCCGGATTCCTTCTTCCTCAGCACCGCGTCGCGGCCGATGAAGTCGCCCTTGGCGGTCTTCACGGCGAAGCCGAGGCCGGCTTCCAGCACGTGGTCCTCGTCGGTGATGTCGTGGCCGAAATGGCGGAACGCCTTCTCGATGCGGCAGGAATCGAGCGTATGCAGGCCGCAGAGTTTCAGGCCGCGATCGCGGCCGGCCTCCTCCAGCGCCTCGAAGACGTGGGCGGCCTGGTCCGTCGGGACATAGAGTTCCCAGCCGAGCTCGCCGACATAGGTGACGCGGTGGGCGCGGGCCAGGCCGAAGCCGATCTCGACTTCCTGAAACGTCCCGAACGGGTTGTTACCGTTGGAGAAATCGTTCGGGCTCACCTTTTGAATCAAGTCGCGCGACTTGGGTCCCATCAGGCAGAGGACGCTTTCGGCGGCGGTGACGTCGGTGATCACGGCGAAGGCGTCGCCGACGTGCCTGCGCAGCCAGGCGAGGTCGCGCTGCAGCGTAGCGCCGGGCACGACCAGGAAGAACGCGGTCTCCGACAGGCGGCTGACGGTCAGGTCGCTCTCGATGCCGCCGCGCGCGTTGAGCATCTGCGTGTAGACGATGCGGCCGGCCGGCACGTCGACGTCGTTGGCACAGAGCCTCTGCAGGAAAGCCAGCGCGTCGCGGCCCTCGACGCGGATCTTGCCGAACGAGGTCATGTCGAACAGGCCGACGCCGTTGCGCACGGCGAGGTGCTCGGCACGCTGGTTGTCGAACCAGTTCTGCCGCTTCCACGAATAGCGGTACTCGCGCTCCTGGCCGTCCCTGGCGAACCAGTTGGCGCGTTCCCAGCCGGCAACCTCGCCGAATACGGCGCCGCGCGCCTTGAGGTGCTCATGCAGCGGCGAGCGGCGCACGCCGCGCGCGGTGACCACCTGGCGGTAGGGAAAATGGTCGGCGTAGAGCAGGCCGAGCGTCTCGGTGACGCGCTCCTTGAGATAACGCCGGTTCTTCTGGAAGGGCTGGGCGCGGCGGATGTCGACCTCCCAGAGGTCGAACGGCGCCTCGCCGTCGACGATCCACTGCGCCAGCGCCATGCCGGCGCCACCCGACGAGACGATGCCGATCGAGTTGTAGCCCGCCGCCACCCAGTAGCCGCCGAGCTCGGGCGCCTCGCCGAGATAATAGCGGTCGTCGGGGGTAAAACTCTCCGGCCCGTTGAAGAAGGTGTGGATGCCGGCGGTCTCCAGCATCGGCATGCGGTTGACGCCCATCTCGAGGATCGGGGCGAAATGGTCCATGTCCTCCGGCAGCTGGTCGAAGCAGAAGTCCTCGCGGATGCCGTCCATGCCCCACGGCTTCGCCACCGGCTCGAAGGCGCCGAGCATCATCTTGCCGGCGTCCTCCTTGTAGTAGGCGCATTCGTCGGGAACGCGCAGCACCGGCAGGCGCGTCAGGCCGGGGATCGGCTCGGTGACGAGATAGAAGTGCTCGCAGGCGTGCAGCGGGATACCGACGCTGTTCTGCGAGGCAAGCTCGCGCGCCCACATGCCGGCGCAGTTGACGACGATGTCGGCCTCGATCGTGCCCCTCTCGCCGTCCTTCGCCCAGGCGACCCCGGCGACGCGGCCGTTTTTCGTCAGGACCTTCTCGACCTTGACGCCCTCGGCGATGGTGGCGCCGCGCTGGCGGGCGCCCCTGGCCAGCGCCATGGCGATGTTGGCCGGGTCGCACTGGCCGTCGAGCGGCAGGTGCACGGCGCCGACGACGTCGGAGACGTTGAGGTGCGGGTACATATCTTTGACCTCGGCCGGCGAGATCTCGCGCACGTCGACGTCGAAGGCGCGTGCCAGTGAGGCCTGGCGGTAGATCTCGTGCTTGCGCGCCTCGGTCAGCGCCACGGTGATCGAGCCGACTTGGCGCATGCCGGTGGCGACACCCGTCTCGGCCTCCAGCTTGACGTAGAGGTCGGCGGAATACTTCGCCAGCCGCGTCATGTTCTGCGAGCCGCGCAGCTGGCCGATCAGGCCGGCGG
>CAYJMY010000172.1:0-10727 GCA_964371125.1 uncultured Mesorhizobium sp.
GCACGCTGATGAAGCGGAAGGCCGAATGGGTGATGATGATAGCGTCCCAGGTCGCCGTCGCCGCCCGACTGAGGAAGCGGTGGCGCTTGTCCTTGGTGAAATTGGTCTCGTCGGCGACGAGGATCCGGGCGGTCGGATAGAGGGCGAGGAACTCGCGCGCCGCCTGCGCCAGGCAATGTCCGGGCACGACCAGCATGGCCTTGGCGATCAGACCCAGGCGCTTCTGCTCCATGACCGCCGCGGCAATCGTCATAGTCTTGCCGGCGCCGACGGCATGGGCGAGGTAGGTGGCGCCGGCCGAGATGATGCGCCAGATGCCGCGCTTCTGGTGCCCATACAGAGAAAAGGCGCCAGAGGCGCCAGGAAGTTGCAGGTGGTCGCCGTTGAACCGTCGCGGCGCTATATTGTTGAATCGGTCATTATAGACCCGCGCCAAGCGGTCGGTTCTATCCGCATCGGACCAGATCCAGGTCTGGAACGCCGTCTTGATCTTGGTCAGCTTCTCCTTTGCGGCCTCGGTATCGACGACATTGAGCACGCGCTTCTCGCTGTCGCGGTCCCTGATGGTGTCGAAGATCTGCGGCACCCGGCTGTTAAGCGCGTCGGCGATCAGCTCGCCGGCATGGCGGCGTCCTGTGCCCCATTCCGAGGTTCCGGCCGCCATATAGCCAAGCTGGCGGGCCTCGACTGTCCAGGAAGCGAGTTCGGGCATGTGATGGATCTTGATCTCGGCGCCGATGGTCTCCTTGACGAAGGCGACGATGTCGACCGCCGGAATCCAGGGTGCGCCGAGACGTGCCGTGATATCGGAAGGACCAAGGTCGGCCGGCTGGACATCGACCAGGGCCCGGACATTGCGCTCGAAGACAGGATCGAGAGCGGCAGCGGCCTCGGCCGCCTTGAGCTTGTCGCGGACCTGGCCGGAGAGATAGGCATCGGCGGTCTGCCATGATCCGGTTTCAGGATCGCGGAAGATCGCATCGCCCAGACCGGCGATCACCGTCTGTGCATCGGCATGCAGCAGCTCGGCAATATGATCGATGTCGACATGGCCGCGTTCGTTGAGCACCACGGCCAGGGCATCGGCGGCGGAAGTGATGATCGGCGCCGAGGGCGGCGCGATCACGCGCTCGGTAAAGATCGGGCCGGGACGGGCCGTATCAGTCTCGAGGTCGTAGTCCTCGATCGAGGCTACCAGCCAACAATCGGGATCGTCGAGGAAGGGCTGCAGGTTCGGACGGCGATGCGTCTCGCGCACCTCGCCGGTTTCAGGGTCCTCGCTGGTCGAAACGACCGTGGTGTTGATCGGACCGAAGGCCCGGACGAAATTCGACCAGGCGATGCGCAGCTTGACCTGTGCCGGTTTCCACGGCCGGTCGAATTCCTGGGCCTTGAGCACCTGGCGCACCGCGTCACGGATCGGGATCAACTTGCGGATGATGCGGGCATGCTTGTCGGGCACGCCATCGGCGTTACGCCCCTTGCGCACGGTGATGGTCACGGCAACGCCGTCGACCACCTGCATCAGTGCGGTGTTCGACCCGACGAAATAGCTGCCCTCGCGGCTGGTCAGGCCTCCGCCAAGGCCATCATCGATATGCTCATGGTCGCCGGCGTCGAGGTCGATCGCGTCGGGTTCGCCGTCATAGATGGCTTCCGGGAGAAGCAAGATCGCCGCGGAAAGCGCCTCGCCGAGATCTACCCCGGGATACGGCAGGCAGGTGTAAGTCTCCCCGAAAGGTCCCGACGTGATCGCATGCGTGCCGAGCACGAAATCGGGGTGCCGGACGAACCAGCGATTCACGCGGATCGGCCCGTCGTCGCCATCCGCCGATCGGATCTCGTCGGTGTCGAGCCAGCTGACGTCGCCCTCGGCCTCACCGGGCTGGCGCTTGCGGAAGAACAGAATGTCGACCGCGACATCGGTGCCGGCATCGGCCCGGAAGCTGTTCTCGGGCAGGCGGATGGCGGCGACGAGATCGGCGAACTTCGCAATGTGTTCGCGGGCAGAGCAATCGGCCTTGTCCATCGTGCCTGAACTGGTGACGAAAGCGGCGATGCCGCCCGGCTTCAGCAGGTCGATCGAACGGGCGATGAAGTAGTCGTGCAGGCGCAGCCCCATCGAGCGATAGGCGCGATCCGAGCGGACGGTGCGGTCGGAGAAGGGCGGATTGCCAATCGCGAGGTCGAATGTCGCCGGCAGGTCGGCGCGTGCGAAGTCGGCATTGACGATACGCGCCCGGGGCTGCAACAGCCGCGCAATGCGGGCGGTGACAGGGTCGATCTCGATGCCGGTGACATGCACCTGATCCCGGAATCCTGCCGGCATCAGCGCGGGGAAGAGGCCAGTGCCGATGCCCGGTTCGAGCACTCTCCCCCCGCGCCAGCCGAGCCGCATGAGGCCGGCCCACATCGCCCGGACGATGAACTCCGGCGTGAAATGGGCATACTGCGTGCAGCGCGCCAGCGAGGCATAGTCCTGGTTGGACACGGCCTCCTCGAGCTCGGCGCCAATTTCGTCCCAGCCGTCCCGGAAAGCGGTTTCGCCCGGACGCCGGAACACGGCATTGGCAAGCTCGGAAGCCCCGAAGCCGGTGAAGCGCACAAGACGGCGCTGTTCTTCTTGCGTGGCCGGCCGGTCCTCGGCGGCGATCTCGGCGGCGAGCCGGATGGCGGCGAGATTGTCGCGGGCGCGCTGCTTCCAGCCCCTGGCCAGGCCGCGATCGCTGTCGAGAAAGAAGCTGTGACCGCGCGCAGTGGCCTGCGGGACGGGCTTCGTGTGACGGACCGGCGCGGCCGGCGACGAGGACTGTTCCTCTGTGGGCGCCTCGGCTCCAAAATCGCTGCCGAAGGCGGTGACGCCCAGGCCGAGGCCGGATGAAAGAGCGGTATTGCCGAAGAGGTCGAGGGTGAAGGGATCGTCATTGGACATTGGAAAGTCTCCTTGAGCGAAGGCGTGCGCGAACCACCGGCCGAACAGGGTTCGGCCGGGCGATCGGCGTCGCGGGTTTGGAAAAGTCAGCGGGTGATCAGCGAGAGCTCGATTTCGGTATCGGTGAGCTGCACATTGAGGTGCGTGGCACCCATGTTGCGGTCGAAGAGCGGGATCAGCCGCTCCGCCTCGATGAACTCAATGCCATCGTCAGAGCCGAAGTGGCGGCGCTTGTAGTCCCACCAGTCGATATCGCCCTTGGGGTGGCACTGCTCGGCATAGATGACCAGGGCGCGTTCACCATCGGACAGTTTGCCGTTGGACATGATGTAGACGCCCTCGTCGCCGACCAGCCAGATTCCGGGCTTCTCGCCCTCGCCGGGGCGGGTGCCGTAATAGGGATTGCGGAAGCCGCCATTGGCGGCGGCATCGGCGATGCCGCGATCGACGACCTTGCGGACGGCGAGAATTGGAAATGTGAACATCGCTCACACCTCACGCCGCTGCGCGGATGGGGAGGTGCCGCAGATGCACCGGCAGCTTGGCGGCGATCTCCTCGTCGGTGAGATCGTCGAGCAGCTTTGGCTCGGTGCTCCCCAGGCCATAGACGAGGATGGTGCGCTTGCCGCGATGCTCGGGCAGGAAGCGCTCGCCGGCATAGCCACGATACTCATCGTGGGTGGCGCTCCAGACATGCTCGAGGCGCTCGTCAAGCGTCATGGCCTTTACCGGCCAGGATTCGCGTTCGACGATGGCGTCGCGCATATCCACTGGCGAGCGGGCCTGCGCGAGGTCGCAATAGGCGTGGAAGTGGCGCGTCTTGCCGTCGATGCGCAGCGTATAGAAAACGCTGGTGACGCTCTCGGTCAGAAACTCGCGCATGGCGAACATCTCGCCACGCATCCAGAGCGGCGGCAGCAGGTCGAGCATGTAGTCGTGTTCGGCGCGCGCAATCTCGAACCACTCGCCGGCGAACAGCGCGCTGTCGTCTTTCTCCCAGCGATTGGGCCGCTGGGCATGGCGGTCGAAGAGGCGGAACATTTGCCGGCGATCGGCGACGCCGAAGTAGACCTTGCGGATGGAGTATTGAAGGGACATCGGAGGCTCCTGGCCACTGGCGGGCCGGAGCGCGGTTCATCCCTTATGGATCACCATCATCTTCAGCCCTTCCGGACCCCTCCCCCGCGGCCGCCTCTCCGTACGGGCGGGTCAAGGGCCGGCGCAGCCGGGCGGAGCTTCACCCTTGACGCGGCCGGCGGGCATGCGGCACTCGGCCTGCCCCCTCCATTCCTCCTGCCTCCTCCCTAATTTTCAGATCGGCGTTCCAGTCGTCCGCGACGGGCCGGAGTCGCTCGGCGTCGCATCCCACCTCTTCCGCGAGGACCAAGAGGCGGCCGGCATAGACGTCGCCCTGCGTGTTGTTGTCGGTGGCCGCGACGAGCTGCGAGCCGGGCCTGTCGCCAAGGGAGCGGATCGCCGCGTCCGTCGCCGGCGCCCAGCCGCCGCCCGTGCTGAGATAGAGCGTGTCGGCACGGAACCCTTCGAGCGCGGCAAGGCTCATGGCGTCGATCGCCGCCTCGGTCACACAGAGGCGCTGCGCGTCGGGAGGGCCGAGCCGGAACAGCACTTTGGCGCCGCCGGTGGCAAAGCCGCGCCAGTCCGGTCCGCGCTCCTCCCATCCGGTGACGGCGCCCTCCGCATCGCTATGAGCCGCCCACATGCTGCCATGCGGGCCTTCGCGCAGGACGTTGGCGCCAAGTGCGGCGCCGATGATCCGCTCGGGAAGGCAGCGCAAATCGCGCAGATAGCGCCAGGCCGCCGAGCCGCGCCACGGCCGGCGCCGCGCCTGCCAGCGGTCCGGAACCGCCCCGTCGGGTTCGTGGTCGCGCGACGGGCGCTCCCAGGCGGGCGCCGCCGGCACGAAGCCGACGAGATCCGCAACCTCATCCATGGCCTCGACGAAGGACCCGCCCTCGAGATGCTGGACGAGGCGGAAGACGTCGCCCTTGCCATCCGAGAGTGGGTCGAACCAGCCCTTGCCGTCATGGATGACGATGATGATCTGGGCGTCACGGCGATACTTCATCGCCTTGCGGGTGCTCTCCTTGATGTCGAGCGCAAAGCCCAGATGCTCGAGCACCGCAGCGCAGGGCACCCTTCCCTTCAGTTCTTCCAGTTCCTGCTTTTCCATTCTGCTCCGCACGCGCGTCGCGCGTTCCTTCTCTCTTCAGCCCTGCCCCATACTCGGAGGCAGGAACCCACAGGCCGCGAAGAGCAAGGCGGGCAAGGGCGCGGGCGGCAACCCGGCAGAAGTGACGGGATTTGCATTGATGCAGGCCGCGGCGCAGCTTCCCTTGCCGGGCGCAGCCCGCAAGCGGCAAGGGGCACAGCTTAGGGTCGGCGGCGCTCCTCGTCGCGCACAACGGCCCGCACGATGTCGATGTCCATTTCCGCCAGCGGCGCGATGCGGGCGACCTCGGCGGCCACCTTGGCCCAGTGATAGAACTCGGCTCTATCCGAGCGCACCCGGGCGCGGGCGGCGCGCCGCTGCGCCTCGTAATAGGCATTGACCTCGTCGGCCGCGACGAGCGCGCAGGCGTCCGCCTGCCAGCGGCGGCGGATCGTCCGTCGGCGCTCGATCCATCGGCCTATCACGGTAAGCATGGCTTCCCCCTATTGCGGACGTTCCCACGCGCGTCAGGGATGGACGCCCGTCAGGGCGAAGACCCGATCCCGGGGCTTCGGCTCTGCCGACAGCCCGACTCCGCAGGAGGACGCCCCAATCCTCGCCAGACCGCGGCGGTGACGGTATCATCGCATCATGTGCAACGCCTACGAACAACACGTCCGCTGGGTCAGGTTCAGCCTGTTGACGACGTCGACAGGTGCCGACATAGCCCCGTACCATGATCGGCCGGTGCTCGCATTGAAGCCCGAAGATTGGGCGACATGGCTCTATCTCACCACCAAGCCAGAGGCAGAGCTGCTGCGACCCTGGGCGGGGACTCGCTCGATGTCGAGACTGTACGTCAGGGGTGCTTAGGGCGGAGCGGAATGGTGAGCTCAATGACTGAAACGGCGAAGCGTCTGGCGCCCAAGCCGGAAACGCTCAGAGAACTGTTCCTCAAGTCCGGCAACCTCTGTGCCTTCCCGGGGTGTGGTCAACTCATGATGGATGCAGAAGGAACGTTCATCGGCCAGCTTTGCCACATCGAGGCGGCCGAGGACGGGGGCGAGCGGTTCAATGCCGGCATGAGCAACGAAGACCGGCGCGCGGCATCGAACCTCATGCTGATGTGCTACCCGCACCATCAGAAGACAAATGACGTCGTTGCCTATCCGGTCGGGAAACTGAGGCAGATGAAGGCCGACCACGAACGTCGGTTCTCACGCCCCGACCGCGCCATTCTCGAAACGCTGACCGACTGGACCGAACTCGACACGCCGACCGAGGTCAGAAACCTCAAGCGTCTCAACGAGGTGTTGGGCTGGGGGAACGGTGCCGCCGAATTGCAGGAAGCTGTCGGGGAACTGAACGAGTATGTAGCCCGGCTGCGGAACGTGCCGGTCGAACTGCGGCGTTTTGTGGGAGCCGTCATGCGGCGGGCGATCAAGATGGACAAGACCCTGGCGGTGCGAACGGGCATGAGCGGCACTCTCATTCTCGTTAGCGACCTCAAGGGGGCGTTCAATCTTGGCGAACGTGCAATCGCCGAGCGCGCGAACCAGCTCGACGGCTACGGCCTTGGGGACATCGACACGATCGACACCGACCTTGGTCCGAAGCCGGCGGTGCGCATCCGCAACCTGAAGAGCGGTTGGCCGCTGTGGAGCGACATCATCGCATTTTGCGACGCGACATCGGAGCCGCTCGAGGCGTTCACGGACGATCTGGACTTCGGGCGGCTGGACGGTTGAAGTGAGGTCCCGCACGAACGCGAGCGAACCGACAGAGCGTGCTAAGGCCCGGCGCTTTGTAGGCTGTCGAGATAGCCGTCGCATCCGGAAAAATAGCCTTCGAGCCCCTCCATGACCTCAGCGAGGCGATGAAGATCGACCTCTTCGTGGGCGAGATCGACGAGCTTGCCCTTGGTATCGACCGGATAGCGGTATGAAAATGACCTGGGATCGACCTTGGCGAACTCGGCGATGATGTCGCCGACCACGGTGTCCGTGCCTTCCGCGTCTTCGTGACCATAGCCGTCGAGGACCTGGACGAAGGTGGCCCACAAGACGCCGAGGTCATGCGTGTTCCACTGAGCGTCGATGTCGACTGTCTGGCCGTAGGTTGCGATCAGGTATTTCAGCGACAGCTCGACGAACTGCCGGTAGTTGAAAATGACAGGGAAGACCAGGGCGGGCCCGTCGTTTCGCGCGAGGGCGACATGCGCGACCATGAGATCGGACGCCATCTTGTAGCCGGTCATCATCATGACCAGGCGTCCATGACCGTAGCGATCGATATAGGAATTGTTCTGCCACCGGTCGGATGTGGTGAAGGCCTGGTCGCCCCTGATGGGCCAGCGAAACTCTGGTCGCAGCAAGGCCTCGAAGTCCGGACCATTGCTATGAGTTGTCATCGTTGTGCTTCCGCCGGGTGGGGACTGCCGTTAGTGTCGTCGGGCGGTTGGGGCGGCGGCGCGATATCGTCCAGGTTCTCGAAGGCTTCCCGAGCGTCGCGAGAGCGACGCGGAAGCCATGCCCCGAGTTCGTCGACGTCGAGACGGCGCTTGCGAAGCTGGAACGTGCCGGGGACCTCGTGCATCTCGTTGAACTGCACGGGCCGGCGGCGGTTCTCAAGCGCCTTGACGATCGCATATTTCACGGTCGGCCGGCATCGAATTCCAAAGACGACTTCCTCCAGTTCCAGGGGCGAGGGCTGCGAGCCGCGGGTTCCGATCAGGCGCCATTCACGCTCATAGCGCCAGCTGGCTGCCTTGCGCAGCAGCACGGCTTCATCGACGCGGCGGCGGGCGACCGTGTCGGTGTCCATGGCGCCGACGTCGCTCGCCTTGACGTTGCGGCTCCCGCCATAGTTGATCTTGTGAAGCTGGTCGGCGGCATCGGCGGGAACCGAGTAGCCCGCGCAGATTCCGCGATGCTGGTCGCCGTAGTGACTCCACATCAAAGGGCAGGTAGCGCGCGAGCCAAAGGAGACAATTCCCCTGTCGTAGCGGCGCAGCAGTTCCTCCTCGAGATACTGGCCGAGTAGGAACCGACGCGGATCCACCACCTCGTAGATGGGATTGCCGGCGGCGTATTCGAGCTCCCTGATGAGCTGGGCCGCCTTGTTGCGGCTGTGCCGGGCAATGTGATCGATGGTTCTCGGACCGCGATATTTGATGGCCTTCGCCGCGGCGGTCATCTCGGCCTTGGTCCGCTGCTCGACAAGGCGGCTCAGCAGCTGCTCCAATTCATGCACATCGAGGTCGGCAGCGAGCGTGGGCCGGCTGTCGAGGGGATCGTTGAAGTCGCTGGGATTGGCATAGTAGAGCTCGTCCTCCACCAACATGTCGAGGAGGCGATTGCTGAAGGCGCGGTACTTGTATAGCCGCGTGGGCATGTTTGGTTGCTTCGACATGATCCCCCCGATACGACAATGATCCAGGTTACAATACTTGGACCATCAATTGGCGGTTGGGCCAGAGCAATCGGCTTGGCCCGTGAATCGTGTACGGAGAGCGGTGGATGGGATTCTGCCCGATTTGCAAGACGTCGGCGAACCTGGAGCAGCCGAACGGCGGAGACTATCGGCGTGTGGAGTGCCGCAAATGCGGCAAGTACCAAATCACGGGCACCGCATTATCGATGCTGGAGACGCGCGTGCCCGTCGACGACAAGAAGGCGGTCGCACGGCTCAGTCATGCAACCAGGTTGATGGCTTCGACGACGGATGCGGAGTGGCCGGAAATCAACTCCATCAATCTCGACGACATGCTCAAACGCCCGTTGCCGACGATCGAGCGGCAGATGACCAACCTTCTGGTTTGGACAGCCGCGCAACTGGAAGACGATCATCTCGGGGCCGTGGAACTGCCCGACGAGGAGGACCTGACTGGGGTGATCGGCACAATCGATGGGAGGCGGGTCGACGAATTGATCTCTCGTGCCGAAGGCGAGGGGCTGATCGAGTTCGTCCCGGACGATTGCATCAGCATCACCACGCGCGGCTGGGCGAGGCTGCAGGCGCCGGTCGCGGAAAAGGTGGAGCCGGTGACGATTCCGCCTGCTGCCGACCCTTCCCCCAGGGTCGATCGGATCGTCAAGGCGCATTGCAACAAGTGCCGCGGCCCCACCAATTCGTGGGTGCGTGCGGAACACACCGTGACCGGGAGCGACGGGCCGATCTCGTGGAGCGACAGCTTCGAGGTGCTGCAATGCTGCGGTTGCGACACCCTGTCGGTTCGGCAGGAGCACTGGTTCTCGGAGTGGGACGAGATGGACTACGACGAGTACGGACGCATGGTCATGCGTCCCGGGATCAAGGAGGTCTACTACCCGGCGCCTACGGTGCGCGCGAAGCCGACGTGGTCCGACACCATCGGCGACGAGGTTCTCAGAAACGTGCTGGAGGAGCTCTATGCCGCGCTCAATGCCGGGCTGAACGTGCTCGCGTCAGTGGGAGCCCGTACTCTGCTCGACCGGGCCGGCTATCTTCTGATCGGCGATCCGCGCGGCGGGTTCGAGGGCAAGCTGTCGGCCCTGCAGGGTGGGGGTCACATCAGCACCCAGGAGAAGACGACGCTGGAGGCGGTGGCGGATGCGGGGAACGCCTCGGCGCATCGAGGCTACACTCCGACGGTCGAGCGGCTCGGGCATATCGTCGACATCATCGAAAACTTCCTGCATCGCGCGTTCGTCCTCGCCGGCGCAGCCGAGGAAATTCGAAAGGCGACGCCGGCGCGCAAATCACCGTGAGGCAGCGCCGTCATCGTGTCGGTTGCTTTCGGCGAGGCAGCGATGTTGTCGGGACACATCGATCCTCGCTGCCCCCGCGTCTCTTCTGCGGGCTTGCGGAAGTCGGCGGGTACCGAAGGCCGGCGGTCGGCGCCGGCTATAGAGGCGGCAGTTGATTGGCCTCGACGTGTTGGTTGGTCAGAACTTTGTCTCGTTCCCGAGCAGCAAGATCGTAGAATTCGATGAGGAAGTCGCGCAGCGCCGACGTCCATTCCCCGCTGTCGAAGCTGCCGAGCTGGTACTGGCGGGAAATCGTATCGCGTCGGATCGGCCCGGCAAGCTCCCCTGATGAGAACTCGACGCTCGGCACCAGGAGGTGCTGGCCCTTCAGCCCCGTCGCGCCAAACTCGATCGTGAAAGGTGGCCGGAGCTTCAAGTCCCTTTCATAGACGAGACGGTAGTTGTCGAGCGCGGCGACGAAACCCTTCTCGACACCGATGGCGGCGATCGTGTCTTTGTCCCGGAATGGCTCTTCGCTCGCTCCCCAAAGCTCTCCGGTCTCGAAGATCTGGGTAAAGCTCGTGATGCCGTCGCCATGCGGCTGAAGGTTGATCGCGCCCCATTCATTCTGGTTGCTGAGCGAGTTGATGAGGTGCTGCGGCGGCTTCAGCCTGGAGGCCACCTCAATCGCCCGCGTCAGCCCCACACGAGGTTGATCGGCGTAGGTGGGAAACAGCCGGACATAGATGGCGCGATCGCGCTTGAAGCGCATTTCCTGCTCTCCCGGATAGCCGAAATTGACGAGAATATCGTCCGGCTGGAAGAAGAAGGCAGGCGGACGCAATGGCTGCGCGGGTGTGAAAGGAGCGTCGGTGCGAGAACGGCTGAGGATATCCTG
>CAYJMY010000173.1:0-9134 GCA_964371125.1 uncultured Mesorhizobium sp.
CGCCCGGAGCTTTGCCGCCCGGTGATCGACGCCGTCACCTGCCGCTGCTGACGATCGGGCCCGGGCGGGTCCGGGCGATGAAGGGGAATGCGATGAGCGACCAGATCTACAACGTGCTGTTCCTGTGCACCGGCAATTCCGCCCGTTCGATCCTCGCCGAGGCGATCCTCGCCCGGGCCGGCCAGGGCCGTTTCCGCGCCTTCTCGGCCGGCTCGCAGCCGAAGGGCGAGGTGCATCCCTACGCGCTGGACCTGCTGAAACACCTCAACCACGACACCGGCTTCGCGCGATCGAAGAACTGGGAGGAGTTCGCCGCCCCCGGCGCGCCGGTGATGGATTTCGTCTTCACCGTCTGCGACAACGCCGCCGCCGAAACCTGCCCGGTATGGCCCGGCCAGCCGATGACGGCGCACTGGGGCGTGCCGGATCCGGCGGCCGTCGAAGGCACCGAGGCCGAGAAGCGCCTCGCCTTCGCCGACGCCTACCGCATGCTCAACAACCGCATCTCGATCTTCACCAGCCTGCCGATGACGACGCTCGACCGGCTGGCGCTGCAGAAGCGGCTCGACGAGATCGGCCGCAACCTGCCCAAGGCAGGCTGAACGAAAGGCGCACCCCATGAGCGAACATGCGATCGGTGCCGGCGCGCCCCCGGCTGGCGGCATTGGCGTCTTCGAGAAGTGGCTTTCCGTCTGGATCGCGCTGGCGATCGTGGCCGGCATCGTCGGAGGAAACCTGATTCCGGGTGTCTTCGGGTTCCTCGCCGGGCTCGAATACGCCTCGGTGAACCTCGTCGTCGCCGTGCTTATCTGGGCGATGGTCTTCCCGATGATGGTCAATGTCGACTTCGCCAGCCTGCGCCATATCGGCGACCGGCCGAAGGGGCTGGTGCTCACCCTTGTCGTCAACTGGCTGGTCAAGCCGTTCACCATGGCCGCGCTCGGCGTGCTGTTCTTCCACTACCTGTTCGCGCGGTGGATCGAGCCGGCAGACGCCCAGCAGTATCTCGCCGGGCTGATCCTGCTCGGCGCTGCGCCCTGCACGGCGATGGTCTTCGTCTGGAGCCAGCTGACGCGCGGCGACGCCACCTACACGCTCGTGCAGGTCTCGGTGAACGACGCCGTCATGGTCTTCGCCTTCGCGCCGATCGTCGCCCTCCTGCTCGGCGTGACCAAAATCGAGGTGCCGTGGGAGACGCTGATCCTGTCGACGGTTCTCTACGTCGTCATCCCGCTCGCCGCAGGCGTCGCCGTGCGCCGGTGGCTCGTCGGCCGTGCGGGCGGCGGAGCGAGCGGCGAGGCCGCCGTCGCGGATTTCACCGGGTCGTTGAAGCCGGTCTCCATCGTCGGCTTGCTGGCGACGGTCGTGCTCCTGTTCGGCTTCCAGGGCAACGTCATCCTCGCCAATCCGGTGCTGATCGTGCTGATCGCGATCCCGCTGCTGATCCAGTCCTACGGCATCTTCTTCGTCACCTACGCCGCGGCGAAGGCCTGGAAGGTGCCTTTCAACGTCGCTGCGCCCTGCGCGCTGATCGGCACGTCCAACTTCTTCGAACTCGCGGTCGCGGTGGCCATCAGCCTGTTCGGCCTGAATTCGGGCGCCGCACTCGCGACCGTGGTCGGCGTGCTGGTGGAAGTGCCCGTCATGCTGTCGCTCGTCGCCTTCGCCAACCGCACGCGGCACTGGTTCGACTGAGCGCGAAGCCGCGCCCGCCGCGGGGGCTTGCACCGGAGGCGCGCTTTGCTTCACCCTGCGCCATCGCAATGATCGGCAAGGCAAAGGACCCCTCGATGACCCGTCCCCGTATCGGCCTCGCCCTCGGCAGTGGTTCTGCCCGCGGCTGGTCGCACATCGGCGTGATCGAGGGACTGCTGGAGGCCGGCATCCGGCCGGACGTCGTCTGCGGCTCGTCGATCGGCGCGCTGGTCGGCGGCGCCCATGTCTGCGGCCGGCTCAAGGAGCTGAAGGCCTGGGCCGAGGCCGCGACCTGGCGCGAGATCGCCCCCCTGCTCGACGTGAAACTCACCGGCGGCGGCCTGATCGACGGCGGCAGGATCCAGGCGTTTCTCAGAGGCCTCGGCGTGACCTCGCCCATCGAGGCGCTGGAGACCCCCTTCGCGGCCGTCGCCACCGACCTCGCCTCGGGTCGCGAAATCTGGATCAGGGAAGGCGCGATCGACGAGGCCATACGGGCGTCCATCGCCATGCCCGGCATCTTCAGCCCGGCGCGGCAGGACGGGAAGTGGCTCGTCGACGGCGGCCTGGTGAACCCCGTGCCCGTCTCCGTCTGCCGCGCGCTGGGCGCGGAATTCATCATCGCGGTCAACTTGAACGGCGACCTCGTCGGCCGGCGCTTCATGGAGGAGCCCGCGCGGCCGCTCGGCCGGCCGGAATGGGCGGCGGAAGGCAGCGCCGTCGCCCGCCTGCTCGACGGCATGCCGGAGGGGCTGCGCCAGTTCGTCGGCGAGATGGGACCGAAGCTCATGCGCCAGGGGCCCGAGACGCCCGGCTATTTCGACGTGCTGGCCAATTCGCTCAACATCATGCAGGACCAGATCACGCGCACGAGGCTCGCCGGCGAGCCGCCCCACATCGTCGTGCTGCCCCGGCTGCGCGACATCGGCCTGCTGGAGTTCCAGCGCGGCGCCGAGGTGATCGCCGAAGGCCGCGCCAGCATCGAGGCGGCACTGCCGAACATCCTTCGGCAGATCGAACGCTGACAGACGAGAGGCCGCCGCGGGTAGGCGGAAACGAGGCATTCATGAGCATCACCATCTATCACAACCCCGACTGCGGCACCTCGCGCAACACGCTGGAGATGATCCGCCGGTCGGGGGAGGAGCCCGAAGTCATCGAGTACCTGAAGACGCCGCCGAGCCGGCAGCGTCTGGTCGAGTTGATCGCGGCGATGGGTATCCCGCCCCGCGAGCTTTTACGCAAGAAGGGCACGCCCTACGCCGAACTCGGCCTCGCCGACCCGAAATGGACCGACGATCAGCTGGTCGACGTCATGATTGCGCACCCGATCCTGATCAACCGGCCGATCGTGGTGACGCCGCTCGGCACGCGGCTCTGCCGCCCGTCCGAGGCCGTGCTCGACATCCTGCCCAATCCCGACATCGGCCCGTTCACCAAGGAGGACGGCGAGGTGGTGATCGACGCGGACGGCCGGCGCGTCGCCTGACCGAGGTGCCGCGTGCGCCGCACGCGGGGCAGGCAAGCGCCGAAAGGCACGCCACCCGTTGCCCCTCCCTCTAGGGCCATCGCATACGGGATTCGCAAGGTCCGTTCGTCGGCGGTACCCCCACCCCTAACCCCGCCCCCCAACGGGGGGGGGGGGGCCCGGCGGGGTTAGGGGTGGGGGTACGGCAGACAGAACGCGCGCAGCCCTCCGAAACTCCCCTCAGGCCTTCGACAGCTCCTTGGCGTGCAGCCATTCGGCGTGCTTCGGCGCGCGCTTGGTCTTCGACCATTCCTCGAGCATGTCCCATTTCACGGCGTCGAGGCGCTTGATCAGGGCCTCCTCCTCCGGATCGGGGCAGGCCAGCTCGATGCGGTGGCCGTTGGGGTCGAAGAAGTAGATGGAATGGAAGATCGAGTGGTCGGTGACGCCGAGCACGTCGATGCCGTTCTTCTCCAGCCGCTCCTTGAAGGCGAGCAGCGTGTCGCGGTCCTTCACCTTGAAGGCGATGTGCTGCACCCATATCGGCGTGTTCGGATCGCGGCCCATCTCGGGCTTCGTCGGCAGCTCGAAGAAGGCGAGCACGTTGCCGTCGCCGGCGTCGAGGAAGACGTGCATGTAAGGATCGGGCTCATGCGTCGAGGGCACGAAGTCCTCGGCGATCGCCAGGACGAAACCCATGTTGAGGTTCTTGACGTACCAGTCGACCGTCTCCTTGGCGTCCTTGCAGCGATAGGCGACGTGGTGGATCTTTTCTATCTTCATCGGATCAGGCTCCCTGATGGTCCCATCGGGCCGGGACACCATGCCCCGGCCGCGTCTCCCTCCGGCATCTTTTCTTTGTCGTCCGGCCGGCTTTGCCGGCTCCAGTTCGTCGTTCGTCCGGCTCAGCCGGTTCCCGCCGCCGCCTGCAGCGCCTCGGTCAGCACCTTGCGGTCGCCGATGTGGTTGGCCATCAGCAGGATGAGGCGGGCGTTGATCGCGTCGCTCTCGGCCTTGCTGCGACCCTCGTGCAACGCCAGCAGCTCGGCGTAGAAATCGTCCGGCCGCGCCAGGTTCGGGCTCGTCTTGAGCTTGGTCATGACACTCTCCTCAGCGTCCGGTCGCACGGTCGACTGCGGCCGCGACCGCGCTTTCGTCGAAGGTCGTCCAGCGCGCCGCGACATGCTGGTCGGGGCGGATCAGGTAGACCGCCGAGCGCGCCTGGCCGAGATAGCGCTCGCCGAGCGCGCCGCTCGGGTCGTCGGCCGCCGACAGCGCCAACCGTTCGACCGCGATGCCGCCGCAATCGAGCCTGTCGGGCGCGTCGGCGTCGATGGTCAGCAGCCGGAACCGGTCGCCGAGGCGGTCGAGCAGCCAGCCGCCTTTCACCGGCGCGTCGGGCGCCGGCGAGCCGGGACGCGTCCGCGGCGGCATCGACGGCACGTCCGGGCCGTTGAGCGACGAGCCGTCATAGGTACAGGGCACCGACAGCCGGCCGGAGTTCACCAGAGGCCGGGCGAAGGCGTAGCGCTCCGACAGGTCGAGGACGGCGTCGCGGAAGATGCGGCTCGTCTCCGACTTCGGCGTGATGAAGTCGGTGGAGCGGCTGGAGTTCAGGATGTTCTCGTCGGCGCCGTGAATGCGTTCGAGATCGTAGGTGTCGAGCAGGCTCTCAGGCGCCTTGCCGTCGATGACCAGCTTCAGCTTCCAGACGAGGTTGTCCGTGTCCTGGAGGCCCGAGTTGGCGCCGCGCGCGCCGAACGGCGACACCTGGTGCGCCGAATCGCCGGCGAAGATCACGTGGCCGTGGCGGAACTTCTCCATGCGCCGGCACTGGAAGGTGTAGATCGACACCCATTCCAGCTCGAACTTCGCGTCCTCGCCGAGCATCGCCTTCAGCCGCGGGACGACGTTCTCCGGCTTCTTCTCCTTCTCCTTGTCGATGTTCCAGCCGAGCTGGAGGTCGATGCGCCAGACATTGTCCGGCTGCTTGTGCAGCAGCGCCGACTGGCCGCGGTTGAAGGGCGGATCGAACCAGAACCAGCGCTCGGTCGGGAAGCCCGCCTCCATGACGACGTCGGCGATGAGGAAATTGTCCTCGAAGACGCGGCCGACGAAATCGAGACCCATCATGGCGCGAATCGGCGAGTTCGCCCCGTCGCAGGCGATCAGCCAGTCGGCGGTGAGGCGATAGGGTCCGTCGGGCGTCTCGACCGCGATCGTGACGTCCTTGTCGCCGGGTTCGACCGCCGTGACCCGGCTGTTGCCGCGGATCGCGATCGGGGCGCCCTCCGCCTCGAGCTCGCGCACGCGGTCGACCAGGTACTTCTCGAAGTGATATTGTTGCAGGTTGATGAAGGCCGGGCGGCGGTGGCCGTCTTCCGGCAGGAGGTTGAAGTCGTAGACCTTGCGGTCGCCGAAGAACACCTTGCCGACGTTCCACACCACGCCCTTCTCGACCATCGGCTCGCCGCAGCCGAGGCGGTCGAGGATTTCGAGCGGCCGCTTGGCGAAGCAGATGGCGCGCGAGCCGAACGACACCTTGTCGTTCTCGTCGAGCACGACGACCTCGACGCCCTGCCGGGCGAGGTCGATGGCGCAGGCCAACCCCACCGGCCCGGCGCCGACGACGACGGCGGTGTGCCGCGCCGGTTCCGCCCGGTCCTGGTCGGGCGAGCGCCGGTAGGGATAGAGCGGCGTTTCGAAGATGCGTGTCATCTGTTCCTCCTCTGCCGGGCACGAAGCCCGGCATGAAAGCGGCCGGCGGTCCCTGCCACGGATTACCCCTGCAGCGCGTGCCACATGTCGCGGTCGCGCGCCGCCGTCCAGATGCGCGGCGTGTCGACGCCGAGCGCCTCGTCGTAGGCGCGCGCCACGTTGAACGGCAGGCAGTGCTCGTAGATCGCGTAGGACGAAAACTTCGGGTCGCACTCCGCCCGGCAGGCGTCCCAGGCTTCCTTCAGCGAGCCGCCGCCCCGCGCCACGCGGGCCACGGGCCGGAAGGTCGAGCGGACGAAGTCGGCGGTGTTGTCGAGCGCCTCGCCGACCATCTTCGCCCCGACGAGCGCGTCGCCGCGCCCCGGCGCAATCGCGTCCGGCGCATGGGCGCGGATCGCCTCCAGCGTCGCCGGCCAGTCGGAGAAATGGGCGTCGCCGCAATAGCAGGCCGAGTGGTATTCCACGATGTCGCCGGTGAACATGACGTTGGCGTCCGGCACGGTGGCGACGATGTCGCCCGCCGTGTGGGCGCGGCCGAGGAACTTCAGGTCGACGCGCCGCCTGCCGAGATAGAAGGTGGCGCGGTCGTTGAAGGTCAGCGTCGGCCAGGTCAGGCCGGGGATCGACTCGTGGCCCTGGAACAGGCGGGGAAACCGGCCGAACTCGGAATCCCAGTCCTCCTGGCCGCGCTCGACTACCTGCGCCCGCGCCGTCTCCGACATGATCACCTCCGACGCCCCATAGGCCGAGGCGCCGAGAACGCGCACCGCGTGGTAGTGGGTGAGCACGACATGCTTGATCGGCTTGTCGGTGACCGAGCGCACCTTCTCGATCACCTTGCCGGCGAGCCGCGGCGTCGCCTGCGCGTCGACGATCATCACCGAATCGTCGCCGATGATGACGCCGGTGTTCGGGTCGCCCTGGGCGGTGAAGGCCCAGAGGTCGCGGCCGACCTCGGTGAACGAGATCGTCTTCTCCGCCAGGTCCCCGGCTGAGGCGAACTGCTTGGCCATCCGGCTATTCTCCCTTCTCGTATTTGGTCACGGTCTGCTCGATCGCGCCGAAGATCGAATGGCCGCTCCTGTCCTTCATCTCGATGCGCACCGTGTCGCCGAAGCGCAGGAAGTCGCTGGTCGCCTTGCCGTTCGCCAGCTGCTCGACGATGCGCAGCTCGGCCAGGCACGAATAGCCGACGCCGCCGTCGGCGATCGTCTTGCCCGGCCCGCCGTCGAGCCGGTTCGACACGGTGCCCGAGCCGACGATCGATCCGGCGGCGAGCGGCCGCGTCTTCGCCGCATGGGCGATCAGCGTCGGGAAGTCGAAGGTCATGTCGATGCCGGTATCGGCCCGTCCGAACGGCTTGCCGTTGAGGTCGACGCAGAGCGGCAGGTGCAGCTTGCCGCCGTCCCAGGCCTCGCCCAGCTCGTCCGGCGTCACCGCGACCGGCGAGAAGGCCGACGACGGCTTGCCCTGGAAGAAGCCGAAGCCCTTGGCCAGCTCGTCGGGGATCAACCGCCGCAGCGACACGTCGTTGACCAGCATGACCAGGCGGATCTTCTCCTTGGCCTCGGCCGGCGTGGCGCCCATCGGCACGTCGTCGACGACGACCGCCACCTCGCCCTCCATGTCGATGCCCCAGGCGTCGTCGGCCATCAGGATCGGGTCGCGCGGGGCGACGAAGGAGTCCGACCCGCCCTGGTACATCAGCGGGTCCGTCCAGAAGCTCGCCGGCAGCTCGGCGCCGCGCGCCTTGCGCACCAGTTCGACGTGGTTGACGTAGGCCGAGCCGTCGGCCCACTGGTAGGCGCGCGGCAGCGGCGACAGCGCATCATGCTCGTGGAAGCGCAGCGACGGCACCGAGCCGTGCTCCAGGCTCTCCGCCAGCGCCTCGAGATGCGGGGCGATGCGCCGCCAGTCGTCGAGCGCGGCCTGCAGCGTCGGCACGAGGAACGAGGCGTCGGTGCAGCGGGTCAGGTCTCTCGACACCACGACCAGCCTGCCGTCGCGCTTGCCGTTCCTCAGGGTTGCGAGTTTCATTCTGTTTCCTGCCCTTTTTCGCGTTGTTGGCGCCGGCCGCGATGGCGGCCGGTCGCGGCGACATTAGCCCGCTGCGGCGCTCAGGACCAATCGCCTTCGATCGTTCCGTCGAAACGCTTCTTCAGGTCCTTCCAGCAGTCGACATAGTCGTCCTGCAGCGTCTCCAGCTCGGCGGCGAAGCGCGTCAGCAGCTGCGGGAAACGCGTCTCGAACATGAAGGCCATCGTGTTCTCGAGCTTCACCGGCTTCAGTTCGGCGCGCGACGCCTTCTCGAAGCCGGTCGCGTCCGGCCCGTGGGCCAGCATCATGTTGTGCAGGCTCATGCCGCCCGGCACGAAGCCTTCCTCCTTGGCGTCGTACTTGCCGTGGATCAGGCCCATGAACTCGCTCATGATGTTGCGGTGGTACCAGGGCGGGCGGAACGTGTCCTCGGCCACCATCCAGCGCGGCGGGAAGATGACGAAGTCGATGTTGGCCGTGCCCTCCTCGCCCGACGGCGCGGTCAGCACCGTGAAGATCGACGGGTCCGGATGGTCGAACAGGATCGCGCCGACCGGCGAGAACGTCGCCAGGTCGTACTTGTAGGGCGCGTAGTTGCCGTGCCAGGCGACCACGTCGAGCGGCGACCAGCCCATCTGGGTGACGTGGAATGAGCCGCACCACTTGACGATCAGGCGGCAGGGCGTCTCCTTCTCCTCGAACCAGGCGACCGGCGTCTTGAAGTCGCGCGGGTTGGCCAGGCAGTTGGCGCCGATCGGGCCGCGGTCCGGCAGGGTGAACTTGGCGCCGTAGTTCTCGCAGACGTAGCCGCGCGCCGGCCCGTCGATCAGCTCGACCTTGAAGACCAGGCCGCGCGGCAGCACGACGATCTCGCCGGGCCTCGCCTCGATGACGCCCATCTCGGTGAGGAAGCGAAGGCCGCCCACCTGCGGCACCACCATCAGCTCGCCGTCGGCGTTGAAGAAGTGGTCGTCGACCATGTCGCGGTTGGCGACATAGGCGTGGGCGGCCATGCCCGCCTGGGTGAACACATCGCCCGCCGTGGTCATGGTGCGCATGCCGGAGATGAAGTCGGTCGGCGCCTCGGGCATCGGCACCGGGCTCCAGCGCAACTGGCCGAGCGGCAATTCGTGGTCGCCGACGTTCGGCGCCGACTTCCACAGCGGATATGCGGCAGCGGCGAAGCGGCCGTGGTGCTTGACGCTCGGGCGGATGC
>CAYJMY010000173.1:9144-10682 GCA_964371125.1 uncultured Mesorhizobium sp.
CGCGGGGCGGTGAAGGGGGAACCGGAAAACTGCTCGGCGTAGAGACCGTAGGCCGGCCGCTGCGGCGAGTTGCGCCCCTGCGGCAGCGCGCCGGGAAGCGCCTCCGTCTCGAAGTCGTTGCCGAAGCCCGGCATGTAGGAAAGGGCCATGCTGCTTCTCCCTCGTTGTTCGTCGCGGCGGTCGTGCCGGCGCGATCGTTTGTCCGATCGATTGGTTGCGTTCGTAACCATCAAAAATGTAACCATCAACGGCCGTATGGCAGTTCCCGCTGCCGCGCGGCGCGCGACGGCCGCTATCCTGCATACAGGCGGCGCGCCACCGACGCCAATGATGCACGTTTCGTGCATCGATGATCGAATTCGCGCGCACCTTCGCACACATTTTGCGAGGTTTGCGCGCTACTATTTTCTCCACTGTACGCAACGGGCGGAGCATCCCGCCGACTGGAGGAGAGAATGGGTCCGTTCCCGCACGACGCGCCGCCGGCAAGGATCGGCGCCGAAAATCCCGCCGGCACCGACGGCTTCGAGTTCGTCGAGTTCGCCCATCCCGAGCCGGCGAAGCTCGCCGAGCTGTTCGAGCGCATGGGCTATGTGCCGGTGGCCCGCCATCGCACGAAAGCCGTCACCGTCTGGCGGCAGGGCGACATCAACTACGTCGTCAACGCCGAGCCGGGCTCGCACGCCATGCGCTTCGTCGAGAAGCACGGCCCCTGCGCGCCGTCGATGGCCTGGCGCGTGGTCGACGCGCAGCACGCCTTCGAGCACGCCGTTTCCAGGGGCGCGACCCCCTACGAAGGCGACGACAAGGCGCTCGACGTGCCGGCCATCGTCGGCATCGGCGGCTCGCTGCTCTATTTCGTCGACAGATACGGGGCGAAAGGCTCGGCCTACGACGCCGAGTTCGACTGGCTGGGCGAACGCGACCCGAAGCCGGCCGGCGTCGGCTTCTATTACCTCGACCACCTCACCCACAACGTCTACCGCGGCAACATGGACAAGTGGTGGGACTTCTACCGCGAGCTGTTCGGCTTCCGGCAGATCCACTTCTTCGACATCGACGGCCGCATCACCGGCCTCGTTTCCCGCGCCATCACCTCGCCCTGCGGCAAGATCCGCATCCCGCTGAACGAGTCCAAGGACGACACCAGCCAGATCGAGGAATATTTGCGCAAGTACAAGGGCGAAGGCATCCAGCACATCGCGGTCGGCACCGACGCCATCTACGACGGCACCGACCGGCTCGCCGACAACGGGCTGAAGTTCATGCCCGGCCCGCCGGATACCTACTACGAGAAGTCCTATGCCCGCGTGAACGGCCATGACGAGCCGGTCGAGCGCATGAAGAAGCACGGCATCCTCATCGACGGCGAGGGCGTGGTGAACGGCGGCATGACCCGCATCCTGCTGCAGATCTTCTCCAAGACCGTCATCGGCCCGATCTTCTTCGAGTTCATCCAGCGGAAGGGCGACGACGGCTTCGGCGAAGGCAATTTCCGCGCGCTCTTCGAATCGATCGAGGAAGACCAGATCCGCCGC
>CAYJMY010000174.1:0-10523 GCA_964371125.1 uncultured Mesorhizobium sp.
GGGCGCAGGAGCCGACGGTGGCCCAGGTGTCGACCATGGTGCCTTCCCCGACATGGGCGCCGAGATTGACGAAGGACGGCATGAGGATGACGTTCCGTCCCACATAGCCCGAGCGGCGGACGATCGAACCGGGCACGGCGCGGAAGCCGGCCTTCTCGAAGTCGACGGCGCCCCAGCCCTCGAACTTCGACGGCACCTTGTCCCACCACGACGACTGGCCGGGCCCGCCGGAGATCGCGTCCATCGGGTTGAGCCGGAACGACAGCAGCACGGCCTTCTTCAGCCACTGGTTGACGGTCCACTGGCCGTCCGCCTGGCGCTCGGCGACGCGCACGGCACCGCGGTCGAGCAGGTCGAGTGCCGCGTCGACCGCGTCGCGCACCTCGCCGCGGGTCGTCGTCGAGATCGCGTCGCGTCCGTCGAATGCCGTCTCGATCGTCTTTTCGAGGCTCGCGAGGTCGGGTTTCGACATGGAACTGCTCCGTTACACGCGCTGTTAAGGGGTGGGACCTAGGCTCTCTCCGATACGCGGTACCCGGGGCCGGCGCGGAACCTATTCGAAGGCCGGTGGAGGGTCAATCGCGGCTGCGCCAGGGGACGGCGCAGACTGACTGATTGGGGACTGGGATCGGGAACTGGATGAATCCGATGGAGAAGGCGGGCTGGAGCCCGCTGCCGCATTCTGACGAGGACCTCGAGCGCTCCAGAAACGCGCCCGACACGCCGCAGACGCGCGCCTCGACCTACCGGCTCGCCTGGAACGACACCGACTTCATGACCCGGCGCGAATTGCGCGCCGTGCGCCTGCAACTCGAGCTCCTGAAACCCGAGATGATTCTCGCCGAACGGGGCATCCGCTCGACCATCGTCATGTTCGGCGGCGCCCGCCTGCCCGAACCGGGCGGTGAGGCCTGGGCGGCGAAGGACGAGCGGCAGAAGCGCAATCTCGAGGAAAACAGCAAATACTACGCTGAGGCGCGCAAGTTCGCCCGTCTGTGCTCGCAGCACTCGGCCGCCTCGTATTTCCGCGAATAGGTGGTGGTGCCGGGGGGCGGGCGGGGTGTCATGTACGCGGGCAACCGCGGCGCCGACCGCGTCGGCGCCCCGTCGATCGGGCTCAACATCGTACTTCCGCACGAACAGGCGCCTAACGCCTATGTGACGCCGGAGCTCTGCTTCAACTTCCACTACTTCGCCATCCGCAAGATGCATTTCGTCATGCGCGCCAAGGCGGTCGCGGTGTTTCCCGGCGGCTTCGGCACGATGGACGAGTTCTTCGAGACGTTGACCCTCATCCAGACCGGGCGCATGGAGAGGGTTCCCGTCATCCTTTTCGGCGAGAAGTTCTGGCGCAGGGCGATCGACCTCGACTTCCTCGCCGAGCAGGGCACGATTTCGCCGGGCGACCAGGACATCATCGACGTCGTCGAGACCGCCGAGGAAGCCTGGGGCATCATCAGCCGCTTCTACCGCATCGAGGATCACGTCTGAGGCGCCGCGCCGTGGTGCCACAGGGTGATCGGGTAGCGCGGACGGGCCGACTGGGCTAAAAGCGCGCCATGCGCATGCGTAAACACAGGCTCGGATGGCTGGCGGCCCTCAGGCGGGACCGCCTCCTGTTCGCCGTCACCGGCGCGCTGATCCTGTTTGCCTCCTATCTGCAGCCGCTCGCCGAAGCCAATGCGGCAGGTACGGCGCACGCCTGGATCATCTGCACGGAATTCGGCGCCGTCAGGTCGGGCCCGACGGAGCCCGGCAGCGGAACCTTGCCCGGCGCGGACGACTGTCCGAAATGCGTCGCCGGCGCATGCCAGCCGATCACGCCCGTCAAGGCGATCACCGGCCCCGCCGATGCCGCCCACGTCGCAATCCCCGACGCGGACGTGGCGCCATGGTCGGCGTCGGGTGAAACCATCCGGTCGCGGCCGGCTTCCGGAACGCGCGGCATCCGCGGTCCGCCATTTCCTGCCTGAACGACTGCGCCCTGCGGGGCGCCGAGACGTTTCAAGCAAAGGAAAGATACAATCATGCGTCGACACTACCTGCAATTCGCGGCGGCCTGCGTGCTGACCGCATTCTCGCTCATCACCGGCATCGCCAGGTCCGAGGAGATGAAGAGCCACCCCGTCACCGTCGGTGATCTGGAGATAGCTTCCGGCTGGGTCAGGGCGATGCTGCCCGGCCAGCCTGCCGGCGGCGGCTTCTTCATCGTCACCAACAAGGGCGCTTCCGCCGACCGGCTCATCGCCGGATCGTCGGAAAAGGCCGGCCGCGTCGAGATCCACACCATGGAGATCGTCAACGACGTCATGGTGATGCGCCCCGTCGAGGGCGGGCTGGAGATTCCCGCCGGCGCCACGGTGGAACTGAAGCCGGGCGGCCTGCACATCATGTTCATGGAAGTCGCCGATCCCTACCAGGAAGGCGCCACCATCCCGGTCACGCTCGAATTCGAGAAGGCCGGCAAGGTCGACCTCCAGCTTCCGGTGCTGAAGGGCCAGGGCGGCATGCAGCACGGCGCGACCCAGACCGGCACGAGCATGAACTAGCCGTCTGACATCGAAGCCGCCGCCGTCGCGCGGCGGCTTCACTTCTTCGCCGGTCCGTCAGGCTCCTCGCCGACATCCCGGGGACGATGGACCAGCGTCACCAGAACGAACGAGATGATCATCAAGAGATACCAGGCGCCGAGCGTCGTGATGGAGACCGGCGTCCAGCCGTTGGCCTGCCCGGGATAGATCCAGGCGCGCGACCATGTGCCGATGTTCTCGGCGAGCCAGATGAACAGGGCGACGAGCAGGAAGCCGAGCAGGAGCGGCATCCGGTGGCGAAAGCGGAAGACCCGGTAGTGGACGACCGTGCGCAGGAAAAGCACCGCCGTCGCCGCGAACAGGACGATGCGGATGTCGGTCACGAAATGGTGGCTGAAGAAGTTCACGTAGATGGCGGTTGAGAGAAGCCCGGTCGTCCACAGCGCCGGGTAGCCCGTATAGCGCACGTCGAAGATGCGCGTGACGCGCGCGATGTAGGAACCGACCGCGGCGTACATGAAACCGGAGAACAGCGGCACGCCGCCGATGCGGAAGAAGCTCTCCTCCGGATAGATCCACGATCCGGCGCCGGTCTTGAAGATCTCCATCGCCGTCCCGACGAGGTGGAAGATCAGGATCACCTTGGCTTCGCCCGGCGTCTCCAGGCGCCCGGCCAGGAGCCCGACCTGCAGCGCCAGGGCGGCCAGGAACAGGAGATCGTAGCGGGCAAGGGCCGCGCCATGAGGCCACAGGTACTTCGTGGCGATGATGAGGGCGAGCAGCGCGCCGCCGAACAGGCACGCCCAGGCCTGCTTCAGGCCGAAGACGGCGAATTCCACCAGCGCGCCGGAAACGCCGTGCGCCGGCAGCCGGTCGAGAACGGCATGCGCGGCGGCGTCGATCCTCGCTTCGACCGAGGTGAATCTTTTCAAGCGGTGGCGGTCCCCAGGACGGTACGCAGGAACTCCGTCAGGTCGTCGGTGACGAAGTCGACCTCGTCGTCGAACGACGGGTCGCGCTCCCATATCTCCGAGAATGTTGGCTCGAAATTGTTCGGCACGACGAGGACCGTGGTCATGCCGAGCGCCTTGGGCACGGAGAGATTGCGCGCCAGGTCCTCGAACATGACGGCATTGGTGCCGACGACGCCGTGCAGTTCGACGAAGCGGTCATAGGTCTTGCGCGCCGGTTTCGGCGTCAGTCCCGCGGCGACGATGTCGAAGATGTCGTCGAAGTGGTCGAGGATGCCCAGTTGCCGCGCGGTGCGCTCGGCGTGCCCGCGGTCGCCGTTGGTGAAGATGAACTTGCGGCCGGGCAAGGCGCGGATCGCCTCGCCGAGCAGCGGCGCCGGGGATACCCAGGAATAGTCGATGTCGTGGACCTTCTCGAGAAAGTCGTCCGGATCGATGCCGTGCAGCGTCATCAGCCCGTTCAGTGTCGTCCCGTACTCCTTGTAGAGCTCCTTCTGCAGCGCGCGGGCTTCTTCGCGCGGCAGGCGCAGCAGCTCGGAGACATAGGCGGTCATCTTCACGTCGATCTGCGCGAACAGGTTCGTGTGATGCGGATAGAGCGTGTTGTCGAGGTCGAAGACCCAGTCGGTGACGTGGGCGAAGCGGGCGGCATCGGGGCGGTTCGTCATGGCGCCGTTATCGCACGAATCGCGTCCCGCGACAGGACAGGGGCGCGACCTTTTCGGGGCGAAAACGCCCGACGCGTAAAATTGTAAGGGACTGCGAAACCAGCCCTTCAGCGCCCCGTGGCATGGTCCGGCGCGTCGGGGAGCAGTGCATGAAAAGCGTAATCTTCAGGTCGGGTCTGATAGCTGCCGGTTCCGCCCTCGCATCCCTTGTGATCGCGACGGTCGTGATGACCATGGTCGGCGGAGCGGTCGACGGATACGCGCTGATCATGTGCGTGGCGTGCCCGCTCCTCGTGGCATGGCCGGCCAGCGGCTGGACTCTCTACCAGGGCCGTCGCCTGCGCGCTGCGCATCGTGAACTGACCCGCGCCCACGCCGAACTCGCCGCCGCCCATCGCCGCCTCGCCGAGAAGGCGAAGCTCGACGAAATGACCGGCATGCTGAACCGCGAGGCGTTCTTCGCCGCCATCGAAGGCACGAGGCGCAGGGCGGACCGCGGCGCGCTGCTCATCATCGACGCCGACCATTTCAAGAAGATCAACGACAGCTTCGGCCATCTCACCGGTGACGACGCGCTTCTCGAGATTTCCGCAGCGATCGCGCGCGGCGTGCGCAGCGGCGATGTTCTCGGCCGCATCGGCGGCGAGGAGTTCGCGGCCTTTCTCAACGGCGCTACGCCCGACGAGGCCCGTCGTGTCGCCGAACGCATCCGTCACGAGGTGGAGATGATCCGCTTCAGGCCCGATCGCGAAGCGACCGTCCCGCTCACCGTCTCGATCGGCGGCACGCCGTGCCCGCAAGGGGCGACGGTTCCCGAACTGATGCGCGCCGCCGACCGGAAGCTCTACGAGGCCAAGCGCACCGGCCGCAACAGGGCGGTCTTCGCGCCGGTCCAGGCCGCAGCCTGACCTGTCGGCCATGCGCCTATCGGCGCCGCGGCGTCGCTCTGGCGCCGATCCCGTTGCGGCCGGTCGTGGCGCAACGGTGATCGTTTCCATCTGACCACGAAACGGTCTAAGGCTGCCGGCGGCAACAACCTCGACCCTGCTCCCGGCCCATGGAACTCTGGATCCCCGTCACGCTCGCCGCGGCGTTCCTGCAGAACGTCCGTTCGGCAATGCAGAAGCACCTGAAGAACGTGATGGGCACGACGGGCGCGACCTTCGTGCGCTTCGGATTCGGCGTGCCCTTCGCGCTGTCATTCGTCGCCGTCCTCAATCTCGCCGCAGGCTATCCCTTTCCGGAACTCAACCTCCAATTCGCCCTGTGGTGCGTCGTCGGCGGTGTTTCGCAGATCACGGCGACCTTCCTGCTGATCCACCTCTTCTCCTACCGCAACTTCGCGGTCGGCACGGCCTATTCGCGCACCGAACCGGCGCAGGCGGCGTTGTTCGGCCTCCTGTTCCTTGGCGAGTCCGTCTCGGCAGGCGTCGTCGCCGCGATCGCGATCTCGGTGTTCGGCGTCATGCTCATCTCGGTCGCGCATGTGGCGTTCACCTGGAAAACGCTCTTCACCTCGGTGTTCGGCAGGAACGCCCTGATCGGCCTGGCGTCGGGAACGGCTTTCGGCGTCTCGGCGGTCGCCTACCGCGCCGCCTCGCTGTCGCTCGGTGGGCCGAATGCGCTGATGCAGGCTGCAGTGACGCTGGCCGTCGTCATCCTGTTCCAGACCGTGCTGATGTCGGCATGGATGGCCTGGCGCGACAGGACCGAGATCGGCAGGATCGTCCGCGCCTGGAAGCCGTCCCTCGTCGTCGGCCTGGTCGGGGCCAGCGCGTCGTTCGGCTGGTTCTTCGCCATGACGCTGCAGCAGGCTGCGGTCGTGAAGTCGCTCGCTCAGATCGAGATGCTGTTCACCTTCGCATCCACGGTCTTCCTGTTCAAGGAGCGCATCAATCGGCTCGAGATAGCCGGCTGCGTCCTGATCGTTTGCGGAATCTTAACCCTTCTTGCGTTCGGCTGACCTTCGGAAGGGCTGGTTCACCAGGGTCTGGCACGGTTCTGGCGTGATTGCTCCCGATCGCTCGCGAAGCTCCAATTCGGGACCCGGCGAGCCAAAGTGAACACAGGAACGGAGCCGATCATGGCGCTTTCAACCGCCGCAAACATGTCCCGCCGCCGTCTGATCCAGGCATTGCTCGCGACCACGGCAATCCCCCTGCTGGCCTCGCTGCCGAAGGACGTCGATCCGAACGCGATCGTCGAGATCGGCGGCTGGATTCTCAAGCGCGGAGACCTGAAATGATCTTCGAGGATTTCGAATCGTTCCGCGCTTCCGGCGCGGCGGCGAGGGTCTGTATCATCGGTTCGGGGCCCGCAGGGACGACCATCGCGCGCAAACTCGCGGCGGCGGGGGTGCCGAGCGTGATCTTCGAGGCCGGCGGCGCGGAATGGAGCGAGGAATCGCAGGATTTCTACCGCGGCAAGACCGTCGGCGATCCCTATTTCGACCTGGACGTGACGCGGCTGCGCTTCCTCGGCGGCTGCTCGAACCACTGGGCGGGATGGTGCCGCGTGTTGGACACGCACGATTTCGAACCCAAGGCCTGGGTTCCCGACACCGGCTGGCCGATTCGCCGTGCCGACATCGAACCGTATCTCAAGGAAGTCCACGAAATCCTGGAACTGGACGCCTTCCGCGCCGATGTCCCGATTTCGGACGACATCCGGCTGGTCCAGTTGATCAAGAGCCCGGCCGTCCACTTCGGCGAGAAATTCCGCGACGAGATCGAAAGCAGCCCGCTGATCGCGCTCGTGCTCAATACCTATGTGACGGAACTGGCCGGCGACGGCCGCAGGATCACCGGCGCCCGCATCTGGTCGCGGGATCGCGACGCCGGAATATTCGTCGCCGACTATTATGTGCCGTGCACCGGCGGCCTGGAAAACTCTCGCTTGCTTCTGTGGTCGAACCAGCGCTCCAACGGGGCCGTCGTCCCGCACGCGGCGGCGCTCGGCCGCTACTGGATGGAGCATCCGCAGTTCCTTGGCGGCGACGCGATCCTTTCCGACTACAGCATCTTCCCGACGGACACGACGAACGAGGCCTTCTTCTCGCCTTCGCCGGCCGCCATGGAAGCAAGGCAGATCATGAATTTCGGCATCCGCCTCATCGAGACGCCCTATGGCGGCGTCAAGCAGGTGATCGCCGATCTCGCCTGCGTGGCGCCCGACTTCGCCGAATGGGCATCGTACCAGCTCGGACAGGACCTGCGCTGCGCTGCCCAGCTCTATGTCGGATGGGAGCAGGCGCCGCTGGCGTCGAACTTCATCCGCCTGTCGGAGACCGATCGCGACAAGGTTGGCGTGCCGCGCATCGAGCTGCACTGGAAGAAGTCGGACCTGGAGCGCCGCACGATCGTCGAAGGGCTGCGCCTGTTCGGCGAGACGCTGGCCAACAAGGACATCGGGCGCGTCCGCATCGCCGACTGGCTGGTCAACGGCGAGGACTACCCGACCGACCAGGAACTCGCCGGCCACCATCACATGGGCGGCACGCGCATGAACGACGATCCCGAAAAAGGTGTCGTCGACCGCAACTGCAAGGTCCACGGCATCGACAATCTTTTCGTCGGCGGCTCTTCCGTGTTCGCCACGTCGGGTCAGTGCAACCCGACGACGACGATCACCGCGCTCGCCTGCCGGCTGGGCGAGCACCTGGGCGCCGTCGCCGGCGCCTGAGGCGCAGCCGGGGCGGGCGGCCTATCGACCCTGGAGCGTCGCGGGGTCGAGCGGCGGCAGGTCCTTGCCGCGCGCGACGATCGCCGCAAGGTCCGCCGTCTCGAACGCGCCGCGCAATGCGGCGAACGACGGCAGGACGAAGTAGGCGCGCTGGAACCTGTCGATCTCGTATCCGGTGCGCATCACCGTCTCGAGATCGAAACGCACGTGGTTGGCGTCCGTAGCTTCAACCGCGAAGCTCAGTTCGGTGAAGGACGACATGAGGCCGGCGCCGAACGCTTTTGCAGGCTGGCCCGGCTCCCCGATCAGCCCGTATTCTGCCGTGTACCAGTAGAGGCGGGTGACCATGTCGCCGCCGCCCATTTCGAACAGCGGCTGCGCCTTCTCGCCATACATCTGCATAAAGTCGGCGAAGGCCGGCTGGGTCAGGATCGGCACGTGGCCGAAGAAGTCGTGGAACATGTCCGGCTCGACGATGTAGTCGAGCTCGCTTTCGGAACGCAGCCAGTTGGTCACCGGAAACCGGCGGTTGGCCAGGTGCTCGAAGAACGGGCCGGCCGGTATCAGGCCAGGCACCGCGACGATGGTCCATCCGGTCATCGCCTTCAGCCGGTCGTTCACGGCGGCGAAATCCGGGATGCGGCCTGTCAGGTCGAGCGCGGCGACGCCGTCCAGGTAGGACCGGTGCGCCAGTCGTTGCACCAGCCTCATCTGCCGGTCGCACAGCGTGCGCCACACCGCCTGGTCCCCCTCCTTGTAGTCGTAGGCCTGGTCGACGGTAAAATCGGCGCGACACACCGAATAGTCGCCGCGAAGGCCCTGTTCGGCACAGTCGCGCGCGTAATCCCTGACGTTGATCTGCATGGCTTCCTCCCTCGATACGTTATTCGGGAAATGATAGCCGTCCGCAGGAGAAAAAGTTCCCTATCTTGATCGAAAAGGGAACGCAATCGGGTTACATTCACTCGATAGGATTTGTTCTGGAGAGAAAAATGCCCGAGCTCGACGAATTCGAGATCCGCATGCTGGAGATCCTCCAGCGCGAAGGCCGAAAGCCGGTGTCCGAACTCGCCGAGGCGATCGGCCTGTCGAACACGCCCTGCGCGCGCCGCTTCGAGAGCCTGCAGGGGAGCGGCGTCATAACGGGCTTCCGCGCCATCGTCGGCAGGCGCGCGGTCGGGCTGACGGTCGAAGTCTTCATCCAGGTCCGCCTGGCGAACCACGCCGACGGCTCGCCGGAGGCTTTCATCGCCGCCGTCGAGCGGATGGACGAGGTATCGTCCTGCTGGACGCTGACCGGCGACCACGATTTCCTGCTTCACGTCATGGTACCGGGCGTCGACGACCTGAACGATTTCGTCATGCACCGGCTGATGCGCCTGAAGGGGGTGCGCGACGTGCAGACCCAGCTCGTGCTTCAGAACATCAAGGGGCCGGGGCGCGTGCCACTGGCGCATCTCAGACGCTAGGGAACGAGGCGTTCGGCAACGCGAATGTCTTGTATATAGTTCGAGATCGTACTATATAGTTCGTAGTCGAACCATATAGGGGTCTTCCATGCTCGTCTCCCGTCGCCGCACCATCGCCCTTCTCGGCGGAGGGCTCGTCCTTGCCGCAACCGGCGCAACGATCGGCTTTGCCGCCACCCGGACCCCGAAGTCCGCGATCGCACCGTGGTCGCATGCCGCGGGCGAGGCGGATCCGCGGCGCCGTGCCCTGTCCTACGCTATCCTTGCTCCCAACCCGCACAACCGGCAGCCCTGGCTCGCCGACCTGCGCCAGCCGGATCGGGTCGTCATCCATCGCGATCCTGCGCGGAACTTGCCGATGACCGATCCGCACGATCGACAGCTGACCATCGGCATGGGCTGCTTCGTCGAACTCCTCGCCATGGCCGCAGGAGAGGACGGCTACGCCGTCGACTTGACGTTCTTCCCCGAAGGAGAAGGCGGTCCCGTCGCCGTCGCGACCTTCGGCGAGGGCGGCAAGGCCGATCCGCTGTTTGCGCATGTCCTGGATCGGCGGTCCTGCAAGGAGCCGTTCGAGGATCGCGCCGTGGCCGCCGACAGCGTCGCCGCGCTCTCGAACCATGCCCGGATCATCGACGACGCCGTGAGGGTGGCCCAACTGCGCGATCTGACGTGGCGGGCCTGGGAGATCGAGGCGCAGACACCTCGTACCTACAAGGAAAGCGTCGACCTGATGCGCTTCGGCAAGGCCGAGATCGAGGCCAATCCCGACGGGATCGACCTCGGCGGCGCGTTCCTGGAAGGCATGATGGCCCTGGGCTTGCTCACCCGCGAGCAGCAACTCGATCCGACCTCGATGTCGTTCCGGCAAGGCGTGGAGATCTACCGGACCATGCTCGCGGCGACGCCGGCCTATGCCGTCCTGACGTCACCCTCGAACAGCCGGCTCGATCAGATCGAAGCGGGGCGACGCTGGCTGAGGCTCAATCTCGCGACGACGGGGCTCGGGCTCGCGCTCCATCCCGTCAGCCAGGCGCTCCAGGAGTACCCGGAGATGGACGAGACGAGGCGGCGGCTTCACGATCTGCTTGCCGAGCCGGGCCAGACCGTGCAGATGCTGGGTCGTCTGGGCTACGGCCCGAAGCCGGCGCCGTCGCCGCGCTGGGCGGTCGAAACGCGGATCATGAATGGATAGGATTCCCC
>CAYJMY010000175.1:0-10505 GCA_964371125.1 uncultured Mesorhizobium sp.
TCGAAGCGGCGGGCGAAGGCCTCGTCGGCGAGCTTCTTGCGGCGCTGGATGTCGGCGGTGGCGACCATGTTCTTCTCGTGCAGCTCGAGCAGGTCGCCGATGTGTTTCTGCGCGGCGGCGCCGATGCCGGCCATCGTTTCCTCCGCGGTGTTGTCGACCTGGGAGCCCAGCGTGTTGATCTTGTGGGCGACGTCCTGCTGGGCGGCGGTCTTCAAGCTGTCCTCCAGCGCCTTGTAGAGGACGATACGCTGCTCGGTGTCGATGGTGAGCTTGTTGATCAGCGTGTTCTGCGCCGCGATCTGGTTGTTCAGCGAATCGACGAAGGTCTGGAACATCGAGGTGTAGCGCTCGAGCGTCTGGCTCTCGGCGAGCAGTTCCTGCTCCTTGGCCTGGCGCTCGTTGTATTCGGTGGCGAGCTTGGAGCGCTCGGATTCCAGCGCCGTGCGGTCGGTCTGGCTGGTCGAGGCGGCGATCCTGTTCTCGATGTCGAGGAGGAGCGGGTTCAGTTCCTCGATGCGCTTCTGCACGGCGGTCAGATTGTCGATCGTCGACTTGCGGCGCTCGATCACCTGGGCGAGGCTGGCCTCGGAGGTCTTGTAGCGCTCGTCGAGGACCTGCTTCTGCGCCCTGAGGATGCCGACGATCGTGTCGGACTTGCCGAGCAGTTCCTGCAGGTTGCCGGCGAGCGACATGTTGCGCACGCGCTCGGTGCGCATGCGCTGCTTCGACTGCGCCGAGAAGATGCCGATGAAGGATTCCCAGCCGGTGAAGTTCTTCATCGACTCGAATTCGGAGCCGAAGACGTTGGTGGCGTCCTCCAGCCCGATGATCAGGTCGGCGATGTTGCCTTCCATGACCCTCTGCTGCTTGAGCACGTCCTCGATGCGGGCGTTCTCGATGTCGAAGTCGGCGGCGCCGATCTTGGCGTCGGTCTTGGCGAACTTGTCGAGCACGGTCGCCGACTGGTCGATCTTGGAGCGCATCTCCTCGACCACCCGCCGGGTCTTCTCGATCTCGGCGTCGAAATTCTGCAGCGTGGCCATCAGTGCCCTCCAGGCTCAACCGGTCGAATGCCCGGGGAATATATGTGGCGTCCGCATCGATTGAAAGACGCCATGAATCATGAAGTGTCGGCCCGTAGGGCCGGCCGTTCCGCCCCGGAGGGCGGGGGCGGAACAGCGACAAGCTTCGCCCGGCGTCAGGGCTTCTTCGGCTTGGGATCTGCCTTCAGGTAGGCGATGACGTCGGCGATCTCGTCGTCCTTCTTCAGGCCGGCGAACGCCATCTTGTTGCCGGGGATCTTGGCCTTCGGATCCTTCAGGTATTCGGCGATGTTGGCCTCGTCCCAGACCAGGCCCGCGGCGCCGGCGGCCTTCATCTCCGCCGAGTATTTCGCGGCGAAGCTCTCCAGCGTGCCGGCGGTGCGGCCGACGACGCCGACCAGGTTCGGGCCGACCTTGTCTTTCGCCTCGACGGCGTCATGGCACGCCATGCACTTCTTGAAGACGTTGATGCCCTTCACCGGGTCGCCGTCGGCGAGGGCAGGAGAGGCGAGGGCCACGACAGCGACGAATGCGGCGAGGAAAGCAGAAGATTTCATGAGAAACACCCCGATTTGATGTGCAGCCTCAGTAACAGACACACCGGAACCCACACCAGCGGGCCAAATGTAGCAAGTCGTCGCACTCGTTGCGAGCGACATCGACAAAACGTCGCGGGGAGGTGGGAGTTCCAGCCGCGTCCGGCGAACCGTCGCACTTTACGGAAGTCGCCGCGCGGGGCGGCGCTCGGTTGGCGTGCGGAAGCGCCGGCCGTGCGGGGTGCCGCCGAGAGGCTGGGCGGGGCGGTCCCGGCGCCCTGGCCGGGGACCGCGCCGAAGACCGCGAATCAGCCCGCGTTTCTGCGGGGGGCGCCGGCGCCGGGGATGACCTTGCGCTTCGGGGCAGCGATCAGGCCTTCGCGCACGGCCAGCTTGCGCGCCGCCTTGCGCGTGCGGCGGACCGCCTCGGCCTTTTCGCGGGCCTTGCGCTCGGAAGGCTTCTCATAGGCGCGGCGCGCCTTCATCTCGCGGAAGACGCCTTCGCGCTGGAGCTTCTTCTTGAGGACCCGGAGGGCCTGTTCGACGTTGTTGTCGCGTACGAGAACCTGCAATGGATTTCCTTCGGTCTGGAGTGTCGGATGATCTGGCCGCATGGCGGCGCACAGTCGCCGGCGCGTCGCGCGGCGCAAGAACGTCCCTCAAATAGGTGCGCCGGACCCGAATGTCACGCTAAAACGGCGAGACGAAGCATAACCGGTGCTAGCGCGCACGAAAACCGACGAAGTCGTCGGCCGGCACGCGCCCCATTTCCTCCTCCCAGTGCCGCCGGCACAACGACACGTACTGGGAATCGCCGATGAAGACCTGGGCGCCCTGGCGAGCCACCTTGCCGTCGGGGCCCAGCCTGACGACCATGGTGGCCTTGCGCCCGCAGCGGCAGATGGTGCGCACCTCGCGCAGATCGTCGGCGATCGCCAGCAGCGCCTTCGAACCGGGGAAGAGCTCGCCGCGGAAATCGGTCCTCAGCCCGTAGCACATCACCGGCACGCCGAGCCGGTCGGCGACGCGGGCGAACTGCCAGACCTGGTCCGCGGTGAGGAACTGCGCCTCGTCGACGAAGACGCAGTGCACCGTGGCGTGCGCGTGGCGCGCCTCGACCGCGGCGAACAGGTCGTCGTCCGGGCCGAAGGTCTCGGCTTCCGCCGAAAGGCCGATGCGCGAGCCGATGCGTCCGCGCCCGGCGCGGTCGTCGAGCGCGGCGATGAAGAGCATGGTCGACATGCCGCGCTCCAGGTAGTTGTAGGACGCCTGGAGCAGCGCGGTCGACTTGCCCGCGTTCATGGTCGAGTAGTGGAAGTAGAGCTTGGCCATTGCTCTAATATGCCGGCGGGAGGCGGCGCGGCGAGTCGGCGGCCGTCGCATTCCACACAAAACCGTCGTGCTTGTCGTTTCCGGATAAGTGCGCGCCGCGACCTGCCGCTTGCAACACCGTCGAAATGGTGTTTGGCTTCATCCAAAGACAATCGGCGCCGCAAAAGCGGACGCCCCGGTGGAACATACTTGACGCAACAACGGGAGTTACAAGCATGTCGCGTATGACGTCGTTCGTCGCCGGCCTCGGCCTGGCGGCAATCCTCTCCACGGGCACTGCGCTCGCCGGCGATGCCGAGAGCTGCAAGAAGGTGCGCTTCGCCGATGTCGGCTGGACCGACATCCAGGCGACCACCGGCGTTGCCCACAACCTTCTCACCGCGCTCGGCTACGAGCCGGACGTGCAGGTGCTCGCCGTGCCGGTGACCTATACGTCGCTGAAGAACAAGGACATCGACGTCTTCCTCGGCAACTGGATGCCCTCCATGGCCGCCGACGTGCAGCCCTATCTCGACGACAAGTCGGTCGAGACGGTGGCGATGAACCTCGAAGGCGCCGGCTACGGCCTGGTCGTGCCGACCTACGTCGCCGAGGCGGGCGTCAAGAGCCTCAAGGACATCGGTCCGAACAAGGACAAGTTCGCCGGCAAGATCTACGGCATCGAGCCGGGCAATGACGGCAACCGCATCGTGCTCGGCATGATCGAGGACAAGGCCAACGGGCTGGAGGGCTTCGAACTGGTCGAGTCCTCCGAGGCCGGCATGCTCAGCCAGGCCGAGAAGTCGATGAAGAACAACGAGTGGATCGTCTTCCTCGGCTGGACCCCGCACCCGATCATGGGCGAGATGAAGATCGCCTATCTCGACGGCATGGGCGATTCGGGCTTCGGCGCTGCGACCGTGCACACCAATGTGCGCGCCGGCTACACGACCGATTGCCCGAACGTCGGCAAGTTCGTCTCCAACCTGAAGTTCTCCCTGTCGATGGAGAACCAGATCATGGACGCCATCCTGAAGGGCGAGGATGCCAACGCGGCAGCGCTCCTCTGGCTGAAGGCCAACACGGATGCAGTGGCGCCCTGGCTCGACGGCGTCACCACCTTCGACGGCGGCGACGCGGCGGCGGCGGTCAAGGCCTCGCTCGGCCAGTGACGCACGGCGTGCTCTAGTTCGAGACGGCGGGCCGGCGGCGCCGACGGCCTGAGCTTCGTGCTCGAGAGCCTGATCGCCTTCATGCTCTGGCTGCCGGCGAGCGTGGTCATCGTGCTCATCGCGGCCCTGGCGTGGTACCTGCAGAAATCGTGGAAACTCGCCATCGCCGTCGCCATCGGCCTGCTGTACATCGTCAACCAGGGGCTGTGGAAAGAAACGGTCGAGACGCTGGTGCTGGTCGTCGCCGCGGCCGCGGCCTCGATGGCCATCGGCGTGCCGATCGGCATCTGGGCGGCGCACAACGAGCGCGCCTACCGCATCCTCCAGCCGGTCCTCGACCTGATGCAGACGATGCCGACCTTCGTCTACCTGATCCCGGTGCTGATCCTGTTCGGGCTGGGCATCGCGCCGGGCCTGATCGTGACCGTCATCTTCGCCGCGCCGGCGCCGATCCGGCTGACCTATCTCGGCATCACGGCCGTACCGAAGCCGATGCTGGAAGCGGGTGCGGCCTTCGGCGCCACCAGGCGCCAGCTGCTGTGGAAAGTCGAACTGCCGGCGGCCCTGCCGACCATCATGGCGGGGCTGACCCAGTGCATCATGCTGTCCTTGTCGATGGTCGTGATCGCCGCCCTGATCGGCGCCAACGGCCTCGGCAAGCCGGTGGTGAGGGCTCTCAACTCGGTGAACATCCCGCTCGGCCTCGAGGCGGGCCTGGCGATCGTGGTGCTCGCCATCATCCTCGACCGGATCAGCCGGGTGTCGACGGGAGGCGCGAAATGACGGCCGCGGTCGAATTCAGGGACGTCGACATCGTCTTCGGCAAGGAGGCAGCGAAAGCCCTGGCGATGATCGACCGCGGCGCCACGCGCGCCGAAATCCTCGCCGAGACCGGCGCCGTGCTCGGTTGCGCCGGCTGCAACCTGACGGTCCAGGAGGGCGAGATCTCGGTGCTGATGGGGCTCTCGGGCTCGGGCAAGTCGACGCTGCTGCGCGCCGTCAACCTGCTCAACGTGCCGGTGCGCGGCCACGTCTACGTGAAGGACGGCGCGGAGGCCGTCGACGTCGTCCATTGCGACGAGGCGACCCTGCGGCGCATCCGTCAGAGGCACGTCGCCATGGTGTTCCAGCAGTTCGCGCTGCTGCCCTGGCGCACCGTCGAGGAGAATGTCGGCTTCGGCCTCGAACTCGCCGGCGTGCCGGAGAAGGAGCGCAAGGAACGGGTCGCCGGCCAGCTGTCGCTGGTCGGCCTCGACCAGTGGGCGAAGAAGTACGCGCACGAACTGTCGGGCGGCATGCAGCAGCGCGTCGGCCTGGCGCGCGCCTTCGCCACCGAGGCGCCGATCCTGCTCATGGACGAACCGTTCTCCGCGCTCGACCCGCTGATCCGCACCAAGCTGCAGGACGAGCTGCTGCAGCTCCAGGCGACGCTGAAGAAGACCATCATCTTCGTCAGCCACGACCTCGAGGAGGCGCTCAAGCTCGGCACCAACATCACCATCATGGAGGGCGGCCGCATCGTCCAGACCGGCGCGCCCGAAGACATCGTGCTGAGGCCCGCCAACGATTATGTGCGCGACTTCATCGCCAACGTGAACCCGCTGTCGGTGCTGACCGCGTGGAACGTCATGCGTGACCGCCGCGACCTGGAGACGGCCGGGGACGGCTGGATCTGGCTCGACCGGCGCAAGACGACGCGCTTCAAGATCGATGCCGACGGCCTCGTCGCGGCTGCCGAGCGCGACGGCAAGCCGGTGGTGTGGGTCTCCTGCGCCGACGTGGAAAGCCAACCCGACGACGACGCACGCGTCTTCTGGGCCAATCCCGGCACGCCGTTGAAGACGGTCATGCTCGCCATGCACCGCTCGCAGACGGCGCCGGTGGCGCTGTTCGACGACCGCTCGAAGTTCGTCGGCGCGATTGGCATCAGGGACGTCTTGAGCGCGGTGCTGAGGCGATAGGGCAGAGCGGACCGCCGCTCGCAACGGTCGTCGCGCCGCCCCTCATCCCCCTGCCGGGACCTTCTCCCCGCAGGCGGGGAGAAGGGGCTACGGCCGGCGATTTCGACAGTCGCCGGCGATGAAGAACCGGGTACGGCGCGGACCAATCCCTCTCCCCGTGAACGACGGGGAGAAGGGCGACCCCCGACCTGGTGCAATCTCCGCGCAAGCCTGCGACGGTCTCCCGTCTTGGAAACGGCGGCTCGGACGTATATCTCATGTTCGTCCGTGCGCCGTCCGGGGGAAGCCGAGTGATCCGAACATCCGCCAGCCGTCCCATCGTCCGCGTTCGACCGGCTGTCCGGGGCGCGGAAATCCGGGGCGCGGCCGTGCTTCGCCCCGCCGGGGCACGCTGATGGACCTCCTGCGCGACAACGAGCTGATCTACGGGCGGCTGCTCACGATCGAGGAGCCGCACCTGATCGAGCGCTACAACAAGGCGCTGACCGCGTTCGGCCTGAAGCCGACCAAGCTGAAGAGTTTCGAGATCGACCGCACCGGCTTCTCGCCGCAGATCGCCGCCGAACTCGGCGACTACCACTATCTCGATCCCAACGAGGTCAACCGGCGCTTCATCATCCTGACCCCGGCGCAGGTCGACCTGCCGGTGGTGCACACGGCGTTCTCCAACACCTCGCAGCTCGTCTACGAGTTCTTCCAGGGCAACCAGCGCGCCATCGACGCGCTGACCATCAAGGACGTGATCTACGGCGAGATCGAGGATTCGGTGCAGAAGGTCGAGGACATCGAGGACCTCCTGTCGATCAACCAGGTCGAGTTCAAGGTGCTGTCGGCGGAGGACGTTCTCGGCAAGGCGGCCGAACTCGGCCGCCTCGTCGACCGGCTGAAGCAGGAGCCGGACGCCTGGCGCGACAGCGCCATGCTGGAGAAGATGGTCGAACTCGCCAAGGTGTGCGGCGACATCCGCGAGAACGCGCTCGTCCCCGACCAGGTGATTTTCCGCCACAACGCCTTCTGGACCAGCCATTTCGGCGGCATCTACGTGTTCGTCGACGCCGACGTGACCACCGTCATCTCCGATCCGACGACGCCCGGCTTCCGTCGCTCGCGGCCGTGGCAGGTGAGCTACCTGTCGATCCGCGACGCCGACCGCGTCTTCCGCTTCCTCGCCTCGACCGGTCGCATCGAGCTGCCGCGCGGCTCGTGGATCGACAGCTCCGGTTATCTCGAGCACCGCGCCGAGATGGTGATCCGCTCGCTGATCCGCACCGCCGACCCCAACGCCGACCTTTCGGCGGTCGACAAGGTCTGGCTGCAGACCTGGATCCACACCCATGCCGACCTCGTCAGCCGCGATGCCAACTTCCCCTTCCTCAACGCCGCCAAGCGCGAAATCACGCAGCTCGGGCAGTTGCGGATCGAGGACGTGCCGCCGCTGCAGCGCTTCCTCGTCATCCGCGCCAAGCCGGACCATCCGGACGCCTGGCTGACCAACCGGCTGATCTCGGATTTCGTGCCGCAGGACTTCGTGGCGCGCTACGTCTTCAACAAGCAGGGTTTCTACGCCGACTACGAGAGCTACACGGAGCGCTGGCGGCGCCATGTTGTCGACATGCTGAAAACCACCTATCTCAAGGACAAGGCGGCGTTCCGGACCCGCCTCTACGGACTGACGGACTGAGGGGAAGAGGGGCTATGCTTGATCCGATCGTGAACTTCTTCACCCGCATCTTCCAGTGGATCGGCCGCGGCATAGGCTGGGTGATCGGCATCATACTGTGGCCGTTCCTGTGGGCAGGGCGCTGGTATACGCAGCGCGGCTGGATCCTGAAAACGATCCTCGGCGCGCTCGTCATCACGCTCGTCGTCCTCTACGGCGTGTTCATCTGGAACACGCAGGTCTGGTCGAACTTCGATCCCGATTATCCCGCCGCCTACACGTTCGAGAACCCGCCGGCGGACCAGTCGGGAACCGCTGGCCAGGCGACGGGCAGCCAGCCGATCGCCACGCAGGGCGAGGAGGTGCGCACCTGCACGCGTTCGGCGATCGTCGACGTTACCCGCGACCTGATCGACTTCAACGTCAATCAGAACGCCTGGATCTCGTCGATGATCCTCTACAAGACCGGCTTCTTCGGCGTCGACTGGGACCATACGCCGTTCCTCGACAACAAGGCGTCGTTCCAGCGCGGCATCAACCAGGCGATCCGGCGCACGACGGTGGAACTGGTCGACTCGCTCGGCCGCGTGCGCGGCACCAGCCAGGTCGACCAGAGCCTGCAGGACGCCCGCGGCTCGATGAACTTCGACGAGCACACCTGGTATTTCGGCCTGAACCCGTTCGGGCCGAAGACTCCGACGCCGTCCTTCTACCGCTCGGCGATCCGCGACCTCGAGGCGTTCAACACGCGGCTCGTCGGCTGCACGGCGATCTTCGACGCCCGCGCCGACAACCTGATGCAGTTCGTCGACCGCATCGCCAACGACCTCGGCGCCACCTCGGCGATCCTGCGCGAGCGCTCCGAACTGCACAATGACGGCTGGTTCGACACGCGCGCCGACGACCGCTTCTGGTTCGCCTACGGCCAGCTCTACGGCTACTACGGCATCATGACGGCGGCCCGCCACGATTTCCAGGCGGTGATCCAGTCGCGCGGCCTGACCCAGCTGTGGAACAATCTGACCGAGCAGTTCAAGTCGGCGCTGAAGATACAGCCGCTGGTCATCTCGAACGGCCGCGAGGACGGCTGGATCATGCCGACCCACCTCGCCACGATGGGCTTCTACGTCTTGCGCGTGCGCTCCAACCTCGTCGAGGTGCGCGAGATCGTCGACCGGTAGGTGGGCGTGCGGCGGCGGCCGCCTACTTTGGCCGTCGCAGCTCGAGGAGCGGGATGGCCAGCAGCAGCGCCATGGCGGCGAGGTAGATCGCCGCGAAGCTGGCGTGGACTGGAATGTTGATGTCGACGTAGTACTGCGTCATCGCCGGGTCGGCTACGCCGGTCAGGACGCCGTCCTCCGCCTCGTCGAGGTCGATGATCATGAAGATCGAGCCTGTCCACCAGGTCGACAGTCCGGCCAGGACGGCAATGACGCGGTGGCGTTTCAGCACGAAGGCGAACACCACCAGGCAGATGCCGGCGGCGAGGTGCAGATAGAGCGGGATGTCGTAGGTGACGTGGGCGCCGCTCGCCGCGCGGAAGACGGTGTAGGTGCGGTGGAGCAGGTCGAGATTGCCGCTCTCGACATACCAGTCGAAGAAGCGGCCGAGCATGATCGAATGCGAGACCATGTAGCCGGCAAGCACGCCGGTCAGCATGGTGGTGGCCACCCAGGCGGCCCAGAAGGCCCGCGTCGCCGGCGAATCGCGCATGATGCCCCTCCGATCGCGGCCGGCCGTGGACCTCGTCTCAGCGCGAGACCATCCCGCGCGGCCGCTCCTGAGCTAATCGCATCGCGCTCCCTTGGCGCGCATTGCGCGGCGTCAAGCCGCCGCGTATACCCCGCCGGCCGGGTGTCGCATCCGCTGTCGCTTTTCGCGCATTGCGCGGCTGTTTTGAGACGGCGCGGCAGCCTGCGCTTCGGCTTCTATGCACGCGACAGAACGGCCGCGCAAAGCGTCCGTTTGCGACATCCGAGCCTCACCGGGGGAATCCATGGCCGAGTTCAAATCCGACATCGAGATCGCGCGCGCTGCGGCGAAGAAGCCGATCATGGAGGTCGGCGCCAGGCTCGGCATCCCGTCCGACCATCTGCTGCCCTACGGCCACGACAAGGCGAAGATCTCGGCCGAGTTCATCGCCTCGAAGAAGGGCGGCAAGGACGGCAAGCTGATCCTGGTGACGGCGATCAATCCGACGCCGGCGGGCGAGGGCAAGACGACGACGACGGTGGGCCTCGGCGACGGCCTCAACCGCATCGGCAAGCGCGCCATCACCTGCATCCGCGAGGCCTCGCTCGGGCCGAACTTCGGCGTCAAGGGGGGTGCCGCCGGCGGCGGCTATGCCCAGGTCGTGCCGATGGAGGACATGAACCTCCACTTCACCGGCGACTTCCATGCCATCACCACGGCGCACAACCTGCTCTCGGCCCTGATCGACAACCACATCTACTGGGGCAACGATCTCGGCATCGACACGCGCCGGGTCGTGTGGCGCCGGGTCATGGATATGAACGACCGGGCGCTGCGCGAGATCATCTGCTCGCTGGGCGGGGTGGCCAACGGCTATCCGCGCGAGGCCGGCTTCGACATCACGGTGGCCTCCGAGGTGATGGCGATCCTGTGCCTGTCGACCGACCTGAAGGACCTGCAGAAGCGGCTCGGCGACATCATCGTCGCCTACCGGCGCGACAAGACCCCGGTCTATGCCCGCGACCTCAAGGCCGACGGCGCCATGGCGGTCCTGCTCAAGGACGCCATGCAGCCAAACCTGGTGCAGACGCTGGAGAACAACCCGGCCTTCGTCCATGGCGGGCCGTTCG
>CAYJMY010000176.1:0-2001 GCA_964371125.1 uncultured Mesorhizobium sp.
TGCGCGAGATACCCCCCACCCGACGCTGCGCGTCGACCTCCCCGCAAGGGGGAGGTGGGGCGCCGCTGCCGCGCAACCTCAGGCCGCGGCCGCCCGGCCGATCGCGTCGGCGGCGCGGATGGCGTCGGCGACCGCCGGCGGATCGAGCCTGACCGGGAAGTTGCCGATATAGGGCGCCGCACATGTCAGCGCACCGATGCGCAGGAGTGCGTCCGCGTCGCCGGCGTCGCCGCCGAGGTCGGCCAGCGTCACCGGCAGGCCGAGGCCGCGGGCGAAGCGGGCGATCTCGACGGCGCGCGCCGCGGTCGCCGGATCGGCGGCGAGCTGGACCACGGTGCCGAAGCCGACGACCTCGCCGTGCAGCGCCTGCGCATACGCCGGCTCGGCGGAGAAGCCGCGGGTCAGCGCGTGCGCAATGGAGAGGCCGCCGCTCTCGAAGGCGAGCCCGCTCATCAGCACGGTCGCCTCGACGACCGCCTCGACGGCGGCGTCGGCTTCGCCGCGCAGCACCGCCGCCACCGCCGCCTCGCCATGACCGCGCAGCGTCTCGAGGCAGGCCTCGGCGAGCAGAAGCGCGGTGCGCGGCGAGCGGCCGTCGAAGAAATTCGCGCCGCCGGCCTCGACGCAGGCGCGCACCTCGAAGGCCTTCGACAGGGCGTCGCCGATGCCGGCGCGGAAGAAGCGCACGGGTGCGGCGGCGATCAGCGCCGTGTCGACGACCACGGCGTCGGGATTGCGCGCCAGCCGCTCGACGCCGAGGATGCGGTGGTTCTCGTCGTAGAGCACGATCAGCCGGCTGGTCGGCGAATCGTTGGAGGCGATGGTCGGCGCCACGATCAGGCGCAGCCCGCCGGCCTTGGCCACGCCCTTCGCCGTGTCGATGGCCTTGCCGCCGCCGGCGACAACGATGCCGTCGACGCCTCGAGCAAAGAGGCCCGCCGCGACGCGCTCGATCTCGGCTTTCGTGCATTCGCCGCCGAAGACCGCCATCTCGGCAGCGACGCCGGCTGCGGCGAGATCCGCCAGAAGGCGCCGGCCGAGCGTCTGAGCGAGGAAGGGATCGACCACCAGCCCGGGTCGCGCGACGCCGAGATCGCCGAGCAGCGCCGGCAGCGCATCGAGCGCGCCGGGTCCCTGGATGTAGCGGCCGGGAAAGCCGAAGACGCTCCGCTTCATCGCGCTGCCTCGTGTCTTGCCAGAATTGCGGGGATCGCATGGTAGATGCCGGCCATCGCCGCTTGGCTCTGCCGGTAGAGGCCGAAGAGCTCGTCGTAGAGCGCCGCCCGGGCCGGATCGGGCCGGATCACGGCTTCCGCGCCGGCGTCGCCACGGCGGACCGCGGCGAAATCGGCGACGGCGCCCGAGCCCACCGCGGCGAGAAGCGCGGCGCCGTAGGAGGCCTCGTTGTTCTCCGGCACGCGGATCTCGATGCCGAGCACGTCGGCGACGATCTGCCGCCACAGCCGGCTCTTCGTGCCGCCGCCGACGAGGCGCGCCGAGCCGATAGGCAGTCCTTCGCCGGCAAACAGGTCGCGGCAGTCGCGCAGCGAGAACGCGATACCCTCGTAGAGCGCGCGGACGAAATGGCCGGGCTGGTGGCGCATGGTGATGCCGAGGAAGTCGGCCCGCAGCAGCGGGTCCCAGTGCGGCGCCCGCTCGCCGGTCAGGTAGGGATGGAAGAGGAGCCCCTCGCTGCCGGGGGGCGTCGCGACCGCGGCGTCCTCCATGCGCTCGAAGGCGGCGTGGCCGCTCTCGCCGGGTCGGACGAAGAACCGGTCGCGCAGCCACTTGTGCGCCGAGGCGCAGGAGTTGGTGCCGGTGATCGTGTACCACAGGCCGGGCACGACATAGGGATAGTTGATCAGCGTCCGCGATCGCCCGCCGCCTGCCGCGACGACGCTGACGGTGGCGGCGGTGGCGAGCTTGACGGTCGCCTCGCCGGCGGCGCCCGCGCCCGGGCCCCACCCCGCGCCCGGGGGTTGCGCCGGGGCGCCGATAACC
>CAYJMY010000176.1:2011-5133 GCA_964371125.1 uncultured Mesorhizobium sp.
GCGGGGGGGCTGCCCCCCGGCGCACGCCCCCGCGCGGGGGGGCGCGCCGACCCGCGCAGAGGGTTCCACGACGGGCGGAAGCACGTCGACAGAGATGCCGGCGAGCCCGCACAGGAACGGCGACCAGGCGTCGCGCTCGATGTCGAAGAACAGCGTGCCGACGGCGTCGGTGCGATCGGTCGTCCAGTCGCCGGTGAGTTGCGCGCGCAGCCAGTCCTTGGCCACGTAGATGCGGCGGATGCGGCTATGGACACCCGGTTCGTTGCGGGCGACCCAGGCGAGATGCGGCAGCGTCCAGGTCGGCGAGACGCGGTTGCCGCCGACGGCGAGGATTTCGCCGCCGTGCGCCTCGTCGAGCGCCCGCGCTTCGGCGCCGCTGCGCTGGTCGTTCCACAGGATCGCCGGGCGCAGCACCTCGCCGCCCTCGCCGACGAGCACGGAACTGTGGGCGCCGGCGCTGAAACTGATCGCGGCGATTCGTTCCGGGCGGCCGCCGGCCTCGGCGACGGCGCGCGGCACCGCCTCGATCATGGCGCGGGTCCACAAAGCCGGATCCTGTTCGCTCCAGCCCGGGTGTGGCGTCGCGGTCGATACGTCGGCGGAGTCTGTGCCGCGGACGCGCCCGGCCGCGTCGACCAGCGTCGCCTTGAGGCCGCCGGCGCCGAGGTCGACGCCGAGGAAGAGCATGTCTTCAGCGGGCATCGAGCATCGCCTCCAGTCGCGGGTGGGCCTTTTCGAGCGCTGCGGCGATGTCGAGCCCGTAGGAGCACGCCGACTGGCAGGTCCGCACCGTGTCCAGTTCGCCGAGACGGGCGAGGATGTCGGCCGTCACCGCCATGCGGCCGTCGAGCGCGGAGCGCGCGACCAGCGAGAGGGCGGAAGGCTGCCGCGTTTCCGACGTGGCGCCATGGGCATCGCCGAGTGCGGCGCGGCAGGGTGCGGGACAGAAGGCGCAGATGGCGAGGATGTCCGGTTCAGCCATTGCTCTTGCTCCTCGCGTTTGCGGCAACCGCGGGCAGGCCGAGCTTGCCCGGGTTCATGATGCCTCCTGGATCGATCGCCCGCTTCACCGCGGCGATCACTTCGAAGCCCGCCGCGCCGTGCTCCAGTTCCATCCAGCGACCGCGCAGGAGGCCGACGCCGTGATGATGCGCGATGGCGCCGCCGAGGGACACGCATTCGCGCTCGACGGCGTCCCACACCGCCCGGTGCAGCGCCTCGCCTTCTTCGAGAGGCGCCGGATCGAGGCGCATCGTCATGTACTGGCAGGCGCCGTCGGGATAGACATGCGACCAGTGCGCGCCGAAATGCGCGCCGGGCGCGACGCGCAGCGCCGCGGCCTTCAACCGCCCGTAACCCTCGGGCAGCGCGTGCCAGGGCAGTGTCACCTCGATCGTGTCCATGAAGCGGCCGGCGGCCTGGTGCTGCGGCGAGTAGCTCTGGTAGCGGACCGCCTCCCAGTCGTGGAACGGTCCGTCGGCGATCCGCCGGCCACCGGCGCGGTCGATCATCTCCAGCGCTTCGGCCTCCTCCGCAGCGACGAGCCGCTCCGGACCCTCGAAGGAAAGCAGGCAGAGGAACAGCCCGCGATCGACCTCGTCGAGCGACTGCGTGCGCGCCGCGCTCTCGATCGCATCGTAGAGCCTGACCACTGCCGGCCGGAGCCCGGCCTGCATGATGGTCCGGAGGCAATCCAGCCCGGCCGCGAGGCTGCCGAAGCCGACGGCGAGGTTGCGCCGCGCGGCCGGCACCGGCCAGATGCGCAGCGTCGCGCTGACGATGATGCCCATCGTCCCTTCCGAGCCGACGAAGATGCCGGCGAGGTCGGGGCCCGTCGAACGGCGCGCCTGCGGGCGGACGTCGAGCAGCCTTCCGTCGGGGAGGACGATCTCGAGCCCGAGAACCATGTCCTCGATCTTGCCGTAGCGCGACGACGCCTGTCCGGCGCCGCGGCACGCCACCCAGCCGCCGACCGTCGACATCGCCAGCGACTGCGGCAGGTGTCCGCAAGTGAAGCCGTTGCGGCGCAGTTCCGCTTCGAAGAGCGCGCCGTTCATGCCTGCCGCGACGCTGACGGTCTGGTCGATCGCGTCGATTTCGATGATCCCGCTCAGGCGCTTCAGGTCGATGACGATTTCACCGCCGAGCGACGCGGCCCCGCCGAGCACACCCGAACCGGCGCCGTAGGGCACGACCGGGGTGCCCGTTTCCGATGCGAGGCGAAGCACCGCCGCGACTTCCGAAACGTCCGCCGGCCGGACCACGACGCAAGGCCAGCCCTCGGGCAGGCGGCCCTCGCGGAGACGGTAGGTACCGAAGGGCGCCCGGTCCCGCGCGTAGACGAAGCGGTCGAGGTCGGAGGAGAGCACGTTGTCCTTGCCGACGATGCGGGCGAGACGGCGGACCATCTCCTCCAGCGGAGCCGACGGCGGGGCGATTTCGGCCATGAATCCCTCTACACAAACGATTGTGTTGTGCTTCTACAATTCATTGCCGCCGATTGCAACGCGGTTTTTCGAGCCTGGATGAGGCGTCGACCTTCAGGTCTGGCGGCGGTCGGCGCAGGAATCGCGGACGATGATGCCATCCGGCGGCAGGACGATCGGCAGGTCGAGCCCGCCACCATCGATGCGGGAAAGCAGCGCCTGGACGGCGAGACGCGCCATGCGGCCGACAGGAAAGCGGACGGTGGTCAACCGCGGCCTGCACATCTCGGCGAGTACGCCGTCGTGGATGGCGACGACGGACAGGTCGCGCGGCACGTCGATCCCCGCCGCGCTCGCCGCGGCAACGATGCCGACCGCCGCCGTCAGGGTCACGCCGACAATCGCTCCGGGCGTCCTGCCGCCGTCGATCAATCGCTGCATGGCGGCGCGGCCGCTGACGAAGTCGTAGCCGGCGGTCTCGACCAGCGTCGGATCGAAATCGAGGCCCGCCTCGGTTAGGCCGGCGCGGAAACCCGCCAACCGCTGGTCGGCGTTGTAGCGTCCGGCGGGACCGGCGAGGAAGCCGATCCGCCGGTGGCCGAGATCGGCGAGATGCCGCACGGCGAGCCGTGGGGGGGCGGCGGGGGCGGGCGGGCCCGCCGCCGGGGCCCCGCCGGGCCCGGCGCGCGGGGGGGG
>CAYJMY010000176.1:5143-10498 GCA_964371125.1 uncultured Mesorhizobium sp.
GGGGCGGGCGGGCCCGGCGTTGACGCCTTTGGGGGGGGGGCGGTGAGCGGGGTTATGCGGCACGGCGTGCGGGTCGCCCGCGGCGTCGCCGAGCGATACGGAAGCGTCGACGCCGGCGGCCGCGCGATTGACGAGGATGAATGGGCAGGGGAGTTCGCTGAGCGCGCCGAGGCCGGAATCGGCGACGTTGAGCGTCGCCACGATCAAGCCGTCGACCTGGTTCGCCTGGGCCAGGCTGACCAGCGACTGGGCCGGCCGGTGCGTCTCGTCGATGTGATAGATGATGACTGACTGCCCGTTCGCCGCCGCCTCCTCCTCCGCCGCGAGCACCAGTTCCTGGAAGACCGGGTTGTCGAGCTGCGGGACGACGACTCCGATCGAGCCGGTGCGCTTCAGCCGCAATCCGCGGGCGAGGACATTGGGCTGATACTGCAGACGTCGCGCCGCGTCTTCGATGCGCTGCCTCGTCTCCGCGGACGTCGCCGCGTCGACGGTGCGCCGCAGGACCCGGGACGCGGTGGAAACGTCCACGCCCGCCTCGCGGGCGACATCTCTGAGCGTAGGCCTCGGACGATCCAAGATCGTTCACCTCCCCGCCCGATCGGCGGCATCGAAAAGGACGAGCGGGCAATTGCCGAAAACCGATCCGCTGGCGGGCCGGCACAGTCGGCGGGCGCTGACCCGTTTGCCGACACCATTCCCCTCGCTGGCGACAATCGCAAGGGTGCCGTCACGAATCACGAAGATGTGCAGGCCCGCGCAAGGTGCGCAGCATCGATGCGCCCTTTCCAGGAGGCCGCGCGCTGGATCACGCGCCTGATCGCCAAAAGACATACTGGAACGGCGTGGTCGCACAGACGGCAGTGCACGGAAGATGGGGTGAAACGGACTTCCCTTACGCGGCGCGGCGTGCTGCTTATGCGGTGGGACGGCCGACGGCTGCCGTAAAGAAAAGCGGCGGCGCAGTGCCGCCGGGCGAGGATGACATGGAACTGTTGAACCGGGCGATCGCCCATCCCTGGCTGTGCGACATGATGGGACACCTGACGACACGGTTCTATGTCGGCATGTTCGACGATGCATCCTATGTGCTGCTCTCACGGTCGACCGGCTGGAGCGGCGACGACCCGGCCTGGGCCGGCATGGGCTGGGCCGACGTCCGCAACGAGATCGAGTACAAGGACGAGGTGCCCGCGGGCGCGCTCGTCGAGATATTCGGCACCATCGCCAAGGTGGGCAACAGTTCGTTGGAGACGCGCTACGAGATGCGCCGTGCCTCGTCGGGTGCGCTCGCGGCGACGCTTGCGGCGAAGACCGTGTTCTTCGACCTGAAGCAGCGGAAGGCCACGCCGCTGACGGAAGCGATGCGCAAGGGGATCGAACGCTTCTCGCAATGACCGTCGCGAACCATCGAGAGATTCGCCAACCGTTGAGGCAAATCAACGGCATCGAACGCTTCGCGGACTATGCTGCCAACTTCGGGCATCGGGGCTCGGAGGGGCTGCGAAGGTGGCGTGTGAGATGAAGGCGACGGGGCACAAATCGGCAGGTGCGTGGAACCCGGCGTTTGCCGGCACGGTGGTGGCCGCGCTGGCGATGTTGCTCGCCGTCGGTCCGGTCCGCGCACAGAGCGCCGAGCAGATCGTGGTCAAGCGGACCGTGGACTTCACTTCCGCAGACTGGGACGGTGATGATACCGGGCGGCTTGAGATCGACGCTGTGCTTGCCAACGAAGGCGGCCGGCTCGCCGGTGTCGCGGAGGTGCGGCTCGACTGGACGTGGCCGCATCCGCCCTGCGACAGCGACGCCGGTTTCCGAGGTATCGCCGGGTACGGGCCGGTGACCGGCGAGATCGTCGACGGGCGGCTGAAGATGCGCCTCGCCGTGCCCGTCTCGGGCTCCTACACCAGCCTCATCGGCGGGTTCCTCGGCATCTATGTCTGCCTGTCGCGGCAGGTCGATTTCGTCTACGACGGCAACATGATGGAGTGGGGCGAGTTCGACCTCAGGCTCGACGGCAACCGTCACGACAGCACCGTCATGTCGTCCTCGACCGAGGGCGGAACCATCATCCTGCCGGGCATCGTCAGGACCACCGTGCGACCCGCCGCACCGGAGCCCGGCGACGGCGTGGTCGCCGCTGCGCCGCCTGCGGCAGGCAATGACTTCTCCGTCCACCTGGACTGGTGGTCGTCCGCGGCGGAAGCGGGCGAAGAAGTCTCGTCGGCGACAACTGCCGGCACGGAGGTCGAGATGCCCTTCGTCAAGCAAGTCGCTATCGCGCCGTAGGCCACGTCGTCGTCGGGCGCCGGCGGCGGAGAGCCACGACACCGATCGAACACCTGTCAGGACGACCCGCCAGTACTTCTATCCGGGAAGAGCCGCCGAAGTCCTTCGGACGAAGCATCGGCAATACCGCGTTCGGTGATCAGGCCGGTGACCAGCCTCGCCGGCGTCACGTCGAAGGCCGGGTTTGCCGCCGGCGACGCCTCGGGCGAGATGCGCACCCGTTCCACCTCGCCGTTCTCCGTCAGACCCCAGACCAGCGTAACCTCATCCGGCGAGCGTTCCTCGATCGGGATCTCGGCGATACCGTCGGAGACGGTCCAGTCGATGGTCGGCGACGGCAAGGCGACGTAGAACGGCACATCGTTGTCGCGCGCCGCGAGCGCCTTCAGATAGGTACCGATCTTATTGCAGACGTCGCCGCGTGCCGTGGTCCGGTCGGTGCCGACGATGACCATGTCGACGGCGCCGCGCTGCATCAGGTGGCCACCGGCGTTGTCGACGATAAGGGTGTGCGGGACGCCGTGGCCGGCCATTTCCCACGCGGTGAGAAAGGCGCCCTGGTTGCGCGGCCTCGTCTCGTCGACATAGACGTGGACCGGGATGCCCTCCTCGGTCGCCAGATAGATCGGCGCGGTCGCGGTGCCGTAGTCGACGGTCGCCAGCCAGCCCGCGTTGCAGTGGGTTAGGATGTTGACCGGCTCGCCGGGCTTCTTACGCGCAGCGATCGAGCGGATGATCTCCAGGCCGTGGCGGCCGATGCCGCGGTTCAACTCGACGTCTTCATCGGCGATTTCCGCCGCGCGGGCATAGGCGGCAGCCGCGCGCTCTTCCGGCGGCAGCGGGCGCAGCAGGCCGCGCATCTCGTCGAGCGCCCAGCGCAGGTTGATCGCCGTGGGACGCGTCTCGTGGAGCGTCTCCCAGGCCGCGTCCAGCGCCGCGTCGGACGGGTCCTCGCGCATGCGGATCGCCACGCCGTACGCGGCGGTGACGCCGATCAGCGGAGCGCCGCGGACCCACATCTCGCGGATGGCGACGGCGACGTCGTCGATTCCGCGCAGCGTGGCGATACGGAACGCGTGCGGCAGCCAGCGCTGGTCGATGATGTCGATCGAGGCGCCGTCCTCATTCAACCAGATGGTCCGGTAGTGGCGGCCGGCGACGTTCAACGACGCGCCTCCCCGCGTATCAGCGCGGCCAGCGCGTTGACCTCGTCGATCGAGTGCAGTTCGCGCCGGGCGACCGCGATCTGCCGGCCGAAGCGGAGCGCCGGCGCCTCGCAGGCAGCACGCAGGTCCTCGTCCTCGATCGTCTCGAAGTCGGCATTGTGGGCGAGCCCGAGGATGCGTCGGTGGATCTCGATGCCGGCAAATCCGAGCATGTCGTGCCAGATCGACTGGAGCACGCCGCCTAGCGCCTGCTCGGCGCCGATCGTGTCGCCGCGGTCCTCGAAAAGGCTGCGGTGATAGAGCATGCCGGTGCGCTCGGTGCGCCACAGCCGGGCGAACTCGGCGCGGAAGACCGACCAGGTCTCGGCGATGACGCCGAGGAGGTAGGCGCGCATGGAGTCGCGCGGGCCGCCGGCCTCGTGACCGTCCTGCGAGAAATACGACATCCAGTAGTTGGCGAGCAGCATACCGATGTCGAAGGCCATCGGGCCGTAGAAGGCGAACTCGGGATCGATGACGCGGGTCTCGTCATCGGTCACCATGATCGAGCCGGAATGCAGGTCGCCGTGGAGCAGCGTTTCGGCATTGGCGGCGAACAGGTGCTTCATGCGCTGGGCTTCGACCCGGAGATCGCGGTCGGCCCTGAGTTCGGCGACGACCGTATCGAGCTGTGGCGAGGTGTGGCGGTTCATCGCCGCCTCGAAATAGGGATCGGTGAAGACCAGGTTCTCGGTGATGTCGCACAGCTCGACATTGTCGGCGAAGAGCGCGAGGTCGGCCTTGCGGTCGCGCGTCGGCATGGCGAGGTCGGAGCCGCGGAACAGCGTGCGCGCCATGAACAGACCGAGATCCTCGGCGATGCGCGGCAGCTGGCGCCCGGCGATCAGCGCTTTCCTCAGGATCACGTGCGGCGTCAGGAACTCCATGACGATGAGCGCCTGCGTCTCGTCGAAATGCAGGACCTGCGGCACCACACCGGGCGCCCGCGCCTCCTGCCGGGTCAGCGCGTGGTATTCGAAGAAGGAGCGCTTCAACGGCAGCGGCCAGCTGTCGCCGACGAGGCGCACATAGGGCAGCGCCTGCTTGACCACGACGGCGCTGTTCGGCCCCTCGACGATGAAGACGAGGTTGAGATTGCCGTCGCCGACCTCGCGGACCTTCCAGGCCGTGCTGTCGCTGCCGATCCGGCCGGCGAGCACGCCGATGCCGCCGAGCCTGCCTGGAAGGCTCTCCACCGTCAGGGCTTCGAACGAGGTCTCTCGTTTCGTCATGGCATCCTCCCGATCCACCGATTCCCGCGCAGATCATTCATGACGGGGCGAAGCTAGTCAGCCCCCTGTCAATTGTCAATCAAGTTGACATTTGACGACATTGTCCATAGCGTCCCGGTCCAGGGAGGATATGATGGCCGAGGATGCCGTGTTCCGCGTTGCGGGCCTGAGGAAATCCTTCGGCCCGATCCAGGTCCTGGGCGGCGTCGACCTCGAACTGCGTTCGGGGGAGGTCATCGTTCTCATGGGCGCCAACGGCGCCGGCAAATCCACGCTCGTGAAGATCGTCAGCGGTGTCTATCAGCGCGACGGCGGGCAGATGACGCTGGCGGGCGCCGACTATCGTCCGGCGAGCCCCGCCGAGGCGATGCGCGCCGGCGTCGTCACCGTCCACCAGAACATCAATGACGGCGTCGTCGCCTCTCTTGACGTCGCCACGAACCTGACGCTCGACCGGCTGAACGGCGCGGGCGCCCCGCTCCTCCTCAATCCGCGACGAATCCGGCGCGAGGCGCGGGCGGTTGCCGAGCGCATGGGTCTCAACATCGACCTCGGCGCGGCGATCGCGGACCTGTCCCTCGCCCACCGGCAGATGGTGGCGATCGCACGCCCCATGGCGCACCAGCCGA
>CAYJMY010000177.1:0-10184 GCA_964371125.1 uncultured Mesorhizobium sp.
CGAGCCACGAGAACCGCGACACAATTCTGCACATCGTCGAAGCCACCGCCGAGCGCTGCTTCATGCCGCTGACCGTCGGCGGCGGGGTACGCACCATCGAGGACATCGGCCGGCTCTTGAACGCCGGCGCCGACAAGGTCTCGATCAACACCGCGGCGGTCAAGAACCGCAGCTTCGTCAAGGAGGCGGCGGAGAAGTTCGGCGCTCAATGCATCGTCGTCGCCATCGACGCCAAGAAGGTGTCGGGCGCCGGCGAGACGGACCGCTGGGAGATCTTCACCCATGGCGGCCGCGAGAACACCGGCATCGACGCGATCGCGTTCGCCCGGCATGTGGTCGACCTCGGCGCCGGCGAGATCCTGCTCACCTCCATGGACCGCGACGGCACGAAGGCCGGCTACGACATCGCCCTGACGCGGGCGATCGCCGACGCCGTGCGCGCGCCGGTGATCGCCAGCGGCGGAGTCGGCACGCTCGATCATCTGGTCGAGGGTATCCGCGACGGCCATGCCACCGCCGTGCTCGCCGCCTCGATCTTCCATTTCGGCACCTATTCGATCGGCGAGGCCAAGGCCCACATGGCGCAGGCCGGCCTGCCGATGCGACTCGACAGCTTATCGCGAACGTCCTAAAGCCGGCGCATGAGCGCGTTCCAGCTGACCGATCTCGAAGCGATCATCGCCGAGCGCGCACGCTCCGGCGACCAGGGGTCGTGGACGGCGAAGCTGTTTGCCGCCGGCATGGACAGGGCGGCCAAGAAGCTCGGCGAGGAAGCGGTCGAGACGGTGATCGCCGCTGTCGGCGGCGAGCGTTCAGCGCTGGTCTCCGAGAGCGCCGACCTGCTCTATCATTGGCTCGTGGTTCTCGCCGTCGCCGACATTCCCTTGTCGGAGGTTCTCGCGGAGCTCGAGCGGCGGACAGGCCAGTCGGGCATCGCCGAAAAAGCCTCGCGTGGCGACCGGGGTTGAATGAAAGGCGCGGTGTCGATGGATCAGCTGACCGACGTCGGTAAGTACTCCCCCTATCGCTTCTTTTCGGCGCAGGAATGGGCCGCGTTCCGGGCCGACACGCCGCTCACCCTGACGGCCGACGAGGTCCACCGGCTTAGCTCGCTCTACGAACCTATCGAACTCGATGAGGTCCGCCGCATCTATCTCTCGCTTTCGCGGCTGCTGTCGGCCCACGTCGAGGCCAGCCAGCTGCTTTTCGGCCAGCGCAAGCTGTTCTTCAACGCCAACGACGCAATCAAGACGCCGTTCATCATCGGCATGGCCGGCTCGGTCGCGGTGGGCAAGTCGACCACCGCGCGCATCCTGAAGGAGCTGCTCACCCGCTGGCCGTCGAGCCCGAAGGTCGACCTGGTCACCACCGACGGCTTCCTCTACCCGAATGAGATCCTGCGCCGCGAAAACCTGATGGAGCGCAAGGGCTTTCCTGACAGCTACGACGTTGGGGCGCTGCTGCGCTTCCTCTCGGCGATCAAGTCCGGCGAGCCGAACGTGCGCGCGCCGGTCTATTCGCACCTGACCTACGACGTCGTGCCAGGCGAGCACGTGACCATCGACCGGCCGGACATCCTGATCTTCGAGGGGCTCAATGTCCTGCAGCCGCGCGAACTGCCGAAGGATGGCAAATACGTACCGTTCGTCTCCGACTTCTTCGACTTCTCGATCTACATCGACGCCGAGGAGGACAAGATTCACAACTGGTACATCAGCCGTTTCATGCGCCTACGGGAGACGGCGTTCCGCAATCCCGACTCCTTCTTCCACCGCTATTCGCAGCTTTCGGAAGACGCCGCTCGCGCCATCGCCGAGGGCCTCTGGCACAACATCAACCTGAAGAACCTGCGCGAGAACATCCTGCCGACGCGGCCGCGCGCCGACCTGATCCTGAAGAAGGGCGCCGATCATCTGGTCGAGGAAGTGGCGCTGAGGAAGCTCTGACCGGGAAACGGCCGGCGTCGGCCGCCGTGGCGTTTTCGCTTCCTTAATCCGATCCTGACAGCATTGCCGCGCGAAAAGTTGCGCAGGTATTGATGCGGTTTTTCTCCGAACTCGCCCCTCCCTACCGGATCGTCGCTGTCACGGCGCCGGCACTGTTGGTCATTCACGTCGCTACGCTCCTCTGGGCGTTGATCGACCCGGGAACGCCTGCCAGCGTCGCGGACAAGGACTTCGCCAACTACTGGATGGCGGGAAAACTGATCCGCGAGGGTCGCGTCATGGACCTGTTCGGTCCGCAACCGGTCTATTTTGCGCATCTGACGGCAACCTTCGGCACCGACTTCCCGTGGCACAACTGGAGCTATCCGCCGCACTACCTCCTCCTCATCTGGCCGCTCGGCTATTTCACCTACGAAGTCGCCATGGCCGTATTCCTGGCGGCGACTGGCGCGCTCTTCCTCCTCGTCCTGCGCATCGTCGCACGCGAGGCCGGGCCGATGGTCTGGGTGGCCGCCGGCCCATTCATCGCCCACAATTTCTGGGTCGCGCAGAACGGCTACATCAGCGCGTCTCTCGGGCTCGGCGCGTTGGCGCTGCGCGAGAAGAGGCCGGTGATCGCCGGGGTGCTGCTCGGCCTTTTGACCGTGAAACCGCAGCTCGGCCTCTTGTTTCCGTTCCTGCTCGTCGCCGAGCGGCGCTGGTCGATGATCGCGAGCGCCGCGCTGACCGCCGTCGCGCTCGTCGCCGCCTCGGCCGCTGTTTTCGGCCTGGATGCGTGGAAAGGCTACTTCGAAGAGGTCGTGCCCTACCAGGCCTTCGTCATGCGCGCGCTGGAGGGCACGTTCCTCGCGATGATGCCGGCCGCCTACGGCGCCTTGCGCAACTGGACCGTCGCGGCGGACGTGGCGCTGACGCTGCACCTGCTGATCGCGGTACCGGTCGCCCTGGTCACGATCGTCGCCCTCTTCCGGGTTGCGGATGCCCGCTACCGGACGGCCCTGTTCCTTCTCGGCACCTTCATCGTCACGCCGTATGCGCTGAGCTACGACCTTGGCCTGCTCGTCCCGGCACTGGCGCTGCTGGCGGGCGGCGGAACCGTCGGCTGGCCCGAAGACAGGCATCGCATCACGCTGCTGGCTGTCGCCATGCTGCTCCCGGTGGTGATGATGCCGCTCGGCGAGATGTACCTGTCGGTGGCGCCGTTCGTTCTTCTGTCGATCTACGCGATGACCCTGTCCGAAGCGGCAGCGATCGGACGGGCCGGCCGGCATCGCGCTTTCGGTCGCGATGCCGGAATGTCTCCGTCAACCGCCTCGGGTTGACCGGTCGTCAGGCCTTGGCAATATCGGGGATGCGCAGGACCTGGCCCGGATAGATCTTGTCCGGATGGCTGAGCATCGGCTTGTTCGCTTCGAAGATCACGGTGTGCTTGGCGCCCTTGCCCTTGCCGTAGTGAGCTTCGGCGATCTTCCACAGATTGTCGCCCTTCTTGACCGTATGGAAGACTGGCGCCTTGGCGGGTGTCGACGCCTTGACGAGCGCCGTCATGTCGGTCGCGTCGAGCGACAGGCCGCTTTCCGGGGCGACGATCTTGAGTTCCTCCGCCTCAACCTTGGAGATGCCCAGCGTGTTGCCGACGGCGATGACCGCCTTCTCGAAGATCGACTGATCGGAGACGACGCCCTTCAGGATCGCCTTGTCACCCACCACCTTCACTTCGACCTTATCGGTCCCGAGCTTGTAGGAATCGAGTTCGCTCTTCAGTTCCTCCGCCTTCGGAGCTTCGTCCTCGTCGCCGAAGCCGAGTTTCTTGCCGACGCTCTTCATGAAATCGAAAACGCCCATCGTTCCGCACTCCTCGTTTGAACGCACCGTGCGAAATCTCGCATCCATGATCTCGATTTGGAAGATGGGAATGTGCCGCATGCAGGTTGCCTCTCGCGCCGCGGCGCGAGATTGGGAAGAATCAGATTGGAGCTGTCAGGTCTTTTTCAGTCGCCGGTGACACGACCGCGCAACTTTTTCACCGTCGACCGGCCGGCCTTGCTCTTCAGGCGGCGCTCGACGGATCCCTTCGACGGCCTGGTCTTCTTGCGCGGCGGCGGCGGAGGTTCGGCCGCCTTGGCGATCAACGCCGTCAGGCGGGCGCGGGCGTCGGCGCGGTTCTGCTCCTGCGTGCGGTACCGCCCCGCCTCGATGACGATGACGCCGTCCTTCGTCGCGCGCTGACCGGCGAGCTTGATGGTCCGCTCGCGTACCCGTTCGGGAAGCCCCGGCGCGTTCGCCGCGTCGAAGCGCAACTGTACCGCGGTCGCCACCTTGTTGACGTTCTGACCGCCCGGACCCGACGAGCGGATGAAGTTCTCGACGAGTTCGTCCTCGCCAATCGTGACGCCGGGGGCGATCTCGATGGCGATCATTCGCGCCAGACCGAGACTTCGTCGAGGCGCTTGCGCCCGATTGCGGGTACGGTCACGCCTTCCGCCGGATAGCCGGCGACCATCAGGATCATCGGCTTCTCGTTCTCCGGCCGGCCGCAGATCGTGTTGAGGAAACCCATCGGCGACGGTGTGTGGGTAAGCGACGCCAGGCCGGCATTGTGCAGGCTGGCGATCAGCAGGCCGGTGGCGATGCCGACCGATTCCGGCACGTAGTAGTGTTTCACCCGGCTACCGTCCGCGCCGGCGCCGTAGCGCTGGCCGAAGACGACGATCAGCCACGGCGCTACCTCGAGGAAAGGCTTGTCGGCATCTGTGCCGAGCGGGGCGAGTGCCTCGAGCCACTCCGCCGAGGCGCGGTCGCCGTAGAAGCGGCGTTCCTCCTCCTCGGCGGCGAGGCGGATCTCGCGCTTGGTCGCGGCGTCGGCGATGCAGACGAACGTCCACGGCTGCTGGTTGGCGCCGGACGGTGCGCTGGCCGCCGTCATGACGCAGTCTTCGATGAGCGAACGCGGCACCGGCCGGTCCGAGAACCGTCGCACGGTCCGGCGCCGGCTCATCAGCGCGCGAAAGGAGGCCGCGCGCTCGGCCATTTCGTCCGGCGGCAGCGCCGTAAAGTTCAGGGGCGTCTCGATCGGGCTCATCATGCGGTCACCGCGAACACATGCCCGCTCCGCACCGAAAAGAAAAGGCCCGGCGCGGAGCCGGGCCTCTTCGTGCGGTTTCTTCGGGCGGCAAGCCTATTCGGCCGCCTCGCGCAGCGTCGGGGCGGCGCTGCGCACCGTCGCGTCGACATGCGATTCGAACTTGCCGAAATTGTCGATGAACATGCCAACCAGCCGCCGTGCCTGGCGATCGTAGGCGGCCTTGTCGGCCCAGGTCGAGCGCGGGTCGAGGATCGCGGAATCTATGCCTTCGGCCGCGACCGGCACCGCGAAGCCGAAGTTCGGATCGGTGCGGTACTCGGCGCCCTTGAGCGAGCCGTCGAGCGCGGCTGCGAGCAGCGCGCGCGTCGCCTTGATCGGCATGCGCCGGCCCGTACCGTAGGCGCCGCCCGTCCACCCGGTGTTGACCAGCCAGCAGTCGACATTGTGTTCGGCGATGAGCCGGCGCAGCAGGTTGCCGTATTCGGACGGATGGCGCGGCATGAACGGGGCGCCGAAGCAGGTCGAGAACGTCGCTTCCGGTTCGGTCACGCCCCTTTCCGTGCCGGCGACCTTCGCGGTATAGCCCGAGAGGAAGTGGTACATCGCCTGCGCCGGCGTCAGCTTGGCGATCGGCGGCATCACGCCGAAAGCGTCGGCGGTCAGCATGATGATGTTCTTCGGATGGCCGGCTCGCCCGGTGTCGCTGGCATTCGGGATGAAGTGCAGCGGGTAGGCGCAGCGGGTGTTTTCCGTCAGGCTGCCATCGTCGAGGTCGGGAACGCGCGATTCGTCGAGGACGACGTTTTCCAGCACCGTGCCGAATCTGCGCGTCGTTGCGAAGATCTCAGGCTCGGCCTCCGCCGACAGGCGGATCGTCTTGGCATAGCAGCCGCCCTCGAAGTTGAAGATGCCGTCCGGGCCCCAGCCGTGCTCGTCGTCGCCGATCAGCGTACGGCTGGAATCGGCCGAAAGCGTGGTCTTGCCCGTTCCGGAGAGGCCAAAGAACACCGCGGAACGGTCCTCCGCGTCGACGTTCGCCGAGCAATGCATCGGCATGACCTGGCGGGCCGGCAGGATGTAGTTGAGCGCGGTGAAGACGGACTTCTTCATCTCGCCGGCATAGGACGTGCCGCCGATCAGGACGATCAGCCGGGTCAGGTCGACCGCGATGACGGTTTCCGTGCGCGTCTCGTGACGGCCCGGATCGGCGCGGAACGTCGGCAGGTTGATGATCGTCATCTTCGGCAGGAAATCGTCGAGCGCCGCCGCCTCCGGCCGGATCAGCAGGTTGCGGATGAACAGGGAATGCCATGCATACTCGGTAATGACGCGGGTCGGCAGGCTGTTTGCCTCGTCGGCGCCGCCAACGAGATCTTGGACGAACAGTTCCTTGCCTTCCGCATGCGCCAGGAAGTCGGCGTGGAGTAGGTCGAAATGGGCCCGGCTGATCGGCTTGTTGTTGTCCCACCACACGTGCGCTTCGGTGTCGCTGTCGCGCAGGACGAACTTGTCCTTTGGCGACCGGCCGGTGTGCTGGCCGGTGTAGGCGACTAGGGCGCCGTGGGCGGAGAGCTTGGCCTCGCCGCGCTGTACGGCCTCTTCGTAGAGCGCCGCCTCGTTCAGATTGTAATGGACTTTGCCCGCATTCATGATTCCCGCAGTCTCGATACCGCAGGCGAGATTGCGTTTGCCGAATTCTTTCATGTTTGCTCCTCGACAGCCTTCGCCGCATCAAACCGAAAGGCTGCCGGGAGGATCGGATGCGCCATCCCGTAGGCCAGGACGTCGTCAGAAACAGAAAAGCCAAGCGATTTCAAATCATTAATCGATTTAAAAATTTTGAAAAACACCTAAACCGTTTAAAGTCGGAATATTTCCGTCCGCCTGCCCAAGGATTGATCAGTCTGTTGCGTCCAATGTGCGGGTAGAAGGCATACTGAGACCATCCGCGCCCTTGCCTTGAAGGGCGACGGGGGTCTATGCCACATTTTGTACCCAATTTGTACGCCAATTGCCCCTTTCTCAAGGCAGGAAGGGACCCGCTCATGAGGGAGCCGCTTGACATGGCAACAATCGCGCTTGTCGACGACGATCGCAACATCCTGACGTCCGTTTCGATTGCGCTGGAATCCGAGGGATATCGGGTCGAGACGTTCACCGACGGCGCCTCGGCGCTGGAGGGTCTCTCCGCCCGTCCGCCGAACCTCGCCATCCTCGACATCAAGATGCCGCGGATGGACGGCATGGAACTCTTGCGCCGCCTGCGCCAGAAGACCGACCTTCCGGTCATCTTCCTCACCTCGAAGGACGACGAGATCGACGAACTGTTCGGCTTGAAGATGGGCGCCGACGACTTCATCAAGAAGCCGTTTTCGCAGCGCCTGCTGGTCGAGCGCGTCAAGGCAGTCCTGCGCCGGGCCAGCGCTCGCGAAGCCGCCGCCAAGGCGCCCACCAGCCAGCAGAAATCGCTGGAGCGTGGGCAGCTTGTGATGGATCAGGAGCGGCACACCTGCACCTGGAAGGGCGAACCTGTGACGCTGACCGTCACCGAGTTCCTCATCCTTCATTCCCTCGCGCAGCGACCGGGCGTCGTGAAAAGCCGGGACGCGTTGATGGATTCGGCTTATGATGAGCAAGTTTATGTCGACGATCGCACCATTGACAGCCACATCAAGCGCTTGCGCAAGAAGTTCAAGGCGGTGGATGACGACTTCGACATGATCGAAACGCTCTATGGAGTGGGCTACCGCTTCCGCGAGGCGTGAACATCTCGGGAAAGCCCAGGATGGCGACGGACATCGAGGTCACGAAACCGGCCGCCGCGGGCAAGAGGCCCGTCCCGGCGGCGTCGCGTCTCGTGGCGCGTCTGACCGTCTCGGTCAGACGGTTCCTTGGCCATCACGTCTTCTCCAGCCTGACCAAGCGTATCCTGTTCCTGAACATGGCTGCGCTCGGCATCCTCGTCGTCGGCATTCTCTATCTCAACCAGTTCCGCGACGGGCTCATCGACGCCAGGGTCGAGAGCCTGATGACGCAGGGCGAGATCATCGCCGGCGCCATCGCCGCGTCGGCGACCGTCGAGACCGATTCGATCAGCATCGATCCGGAGAAGCTCCTCGAGCTGCAGGCCGGCGAAAGTCTGGCGCCGGGATCTGACCAGCTCGACAGCCTCGATTTTCCCATCAATCCGGAGCGGGTGGCCCCCGTCCTGCGGCGGCTGATCTCGCCGACCAGGACGCGCGCCCGCATCTACGACCGCGACGCCAACCTCCTGCTCGATTCCCGGCACCTCTATTCGCGCGGACAGATACTCCGCTACGACCTGCCGCCGGTGACGGAGGAGGAGCCGGACTTCTTCGAGCGCATCCAGGCGTTCCTGGCGGATTTCTTCCGTCGGACAGATCTGCCGATCTACAAGGAGCAGCCGGGCGGCAACGGCTCCGCCTTTCCGGAAGTCATGAACGCTCTGACCGGCAGTCCGGGTACGGTGGTGCGCATCAGCGAGCAGGGCGAGCAGATCGTGTCGGTCGCGGTGCCGATCCAGCGCTTCCGCGCCGTCCTCGGCGTGCTCATGCTGAACACGCAGGGTGGCGACATCGACAAGATCGTCGCCGCCGAGCGCAAGGCGATCCTGCGTGTCTTCGGCGTCGCCGCGCTGGTGAACGTCCTGCTATCGATGATGCTCGCCTCGACGATCGCCAATCCGCTGCGGCGCCTTGCGGCCGCCGCCGTGCGCGTGCGCCGCGGCGTCAAGAGCCGCGAGGAAATCCCGGACTTTTCGGACCGTCAGGACGAGATTGGCAATCTGTCAGTGGCCGTTCGCGACATGACCAACGCGCTCTATGCGCGGATCGAGGCGATCGAGAGCTTCGCCGCCGACGTCTCCCACGAACTGAAGAATCCGCTCACCTCGCTGCGCAGTGCCGTCGAGACCCTGCCTATCGCCAAGAACGATACGTCGCGGAATCGTCTCATGGAGATCATCCAGCACGATGTTCGCCGCCTCGACCGTCTGATCACCGATATCTCGGACGCGTCCCGTCTCGACGCCGAGTTGGCGCGGGAGGACGCGCGCCGCGTAGACCTGAAGAAGTTCGTCGCCGACCTGGTCGACGTCTCGCGTGAGGTCGGTGCCCGCAAGAAGGCCGTCGAGATCGAGTTCCGCGCCGCGAAGCTGCCGCAGGGCGTGAAGGGCTATTTCGTCATGGGCCACGACCTGAGGCTGGGGCAGGTGATCACCAACCTCATCGAGAACGCGCGGTCGTTCGTTCCCGACGGCCACGGCCGCATCGTCGTCTCGTTGTCGCGCGCCGGAAGGCACAACGTGCTCACCGTCGAGGACAACGGACCCGGCATTCGCGCCGAGAACATCGAGCGGATCTTCGAGCGCTTCTACACCGACCGGCCCGCCGGCGAGGCGTTCGGCCAGAATTCCGGGTTGGGGCTCTCGATCAGCCGGCAGATCGTCGAAGCGCATGGCGGCAGGCTGACCGCCGAAAACATCTCCGGGGCCAAGCCGGGCGATATCAGGGGCGCCCGGTTCATCGCCACGTTGCCGGCCGAAGCTTGATCCGTGGCGCCGCTGCAATTGCACGCGACGACGGTGCTGTTGGCCGATCGCGGCGTCTTGATCGCCGGCGATTCCGGTACGGGAAAGTCGTCGTTGGCGCTGGCGCTCATTCGCCGGTGCAGGCTGGCCGGGCGGTTCGCGGTCCTGGTTTCCGACGACCGCACCGACATGGCGGTCCTGGACGGGCGTCTGCTGGCGTCGGTCCCCGAGCCGATCGCGGGCCTTGTCGAGGTCCGCGGCCTCGGTCCAAGGGCCATCGTCCACGAGCGGCGCGTGGTCGTCGACCTGGTCGTCCGGCTCGTCGAGCCGGGCCTCGCGCCACGCTACCAGGAGGGCGATGCAGAGTCGGTCGCGGGATGCCCGGTTCCTTGTCTCAGGCTGCCCCAGCGTCAGTCGGAATCGGCCTGTTCGGTCGTCCTTTCCTGGCTTTGCCTGCCGCCGTTTTGAGAAAAATGTGTTCCTCGATCGCTTGGCATGCGGCGAAATAGCCTCCTGCGTCGCAGATTTGCCCTTGTCATCTGGTCGCGCGTCGACAAGATAGCGCTCCTGCCGGACGGGGCCCTTCGCGGCAGGACCAGACACA
>CAYJMY010000178.1:0-10139 GCA_964371125.1 uncultured Mesorhizobium sp.
GGTGAGGGGTGGGGGTACGACTTCTTCTCCTGGTAGCTCGGTCGGCGCGCCGCGCGGCGAGGGCGAGAGGCCGCTGGCCTCGCCGGCGGTACGGCTGCGCGCCAGGGAAGCCGGTATCGATTTGCGTCAGGTGCATGGTTCGGGTCCGGCGGGGCGCATCACCCATGAAGACCTCGACGCCTTCGTCGCCCGCGGGCCTCAGTCCGCGGCCGCCGCCGGGCCGGCGCGAAGGGACGGCGTCGAGGAGATCAGGATCGTCGGCCTGCGTCGCAAGATCGCCGAGAAGATGGCGCTGGCCACCTCGCGCATCCCGCACATCACCTATGTCGAGGAGGTCGACGTCACGTCGGTCGAAGACCTGCGGGCGAAGTTGAACGGCGAGAAACGCGCCGAGCGGACGAAACTGACCCTGCTGCCCTTCCTGATGCGCGCCATCGTCAAGGCGGTCGGCGAGCAGCCGGCGCTGAATGCCACCTTCGACGACGAGGCCGGCATCGTGCGGCGTCACGCCGCCGTGCACATCGGTATCGCGGCGCAGACGCCGGGCGGGTTGATGGTGCCCGTCGTCCGCCACGCCGAGGCGCGCGACATCTGGGACTGCGCCGGGGAGGCCGCGCGGCTGGCGCAGGCCGCGCGCGACGGAACGGCGACGCGCGAGGAGCTGTCCGGCTCGACGATCACGATCACCTCGCTCGGCGCGCTCGGCGGCATCGCCACGACGCCGCTGATCAACCATCCGGAAGTCGCCGTCGTCGGCGTCAACAAGATGGCGATGCGGCCGATGTGGGACGGCACTCAGTTCGTGCCGCGCAAGATGATGAACCTGTCCTCGTCCTTCGACCACCGCGTCATCGACGGCTGGGACGCGGCGGTTTTCGTGCAGCGCATCAAGGCGCTACTGGAGACGCCGGCGCTGATCTTCGTGGCGGGGTGAGGATGAAAGACATATCCTGCAAGCTGCTGGTCATCGGCGCCGGGCCGGGCGGATACGTCTGCGCCATCCGCGCCGGCCACCTCGGCGTCGACACGGTCATCGTCGAGAAGGGACGGCCGGGCGGAACCTGTCTCAATGTCGGCTGCATTCCGTCGAAGGCACTGATCCACGCGGCGGACGAATTCCACAAGGTTGCCGCCATGGCCGCCGGCAAGGACGTGCTCGGCATCTCGCTCGCCTCGCCGGCGATCGACCTGGCCAGGACCATGGCCTGGAAGGACCGCATCGTCGGCCGCCTCAACACCGGCGTGGCCGGTTTGCTGAAGAAGGCCAGGGTCAAGTCGGTGCAGGGCCATGCGCGGTTCCGCGACGGCAAGACGGTGGTGGTCGAAACCGAGACCGGCGAGCAAGTGATCCGCGCCGAGGCGATCGTGATCTCCACGGGCTCCGCGCCGGTGGAGCTTCCCGGCCTGCCCTTCGGCGGCGACGTGATCTCGTCGACCGGGGCGCTGTCGCTGGAGCGCGTGCCGGCAAGCCTCGCCGTCGTCGGCGGCGGCTATATCGGCCTGGAGCTCGGCACGGCCTTCGCCAAGCTCGGCTCGACGGTAACCGTGGTGGAATCGATGCCGCGCATCCTGCCGCTCTACGATGCCGAACTGACGCGTCCTGTCGCCCGGCGGCTGGAGAGCCTCGGCGTTGCCGTGATGACCGGCGCCAGGGCGAAGGGCATGGCGAAGGGCGGCGGGGCGCTTCTCGTCGAGGCCGGAGACGGCGGCGAGATCCGCATCGCGGCGGAGAAGGTTCTGGTCACCGTCGGCCGCAGGCCGGTGACGACAGGCTGGGGCCTCGAGGAGATCGACCTCGACATGGACGGCCGTTTCATCCGCATCGACGACCAGTGCCGCACCTCGATGCGCGGCATCTTCGCAATCGGCGATGTCACCGGCGAGCCGATGCTGGCGCACAGGGCGATGGCGCAGGGCGAGATGGTCGCCGAGATCGTCGCCGGCAACCGCCGCAGTTGGGACCGGCGCGCCGTGCCGGCGGTGTGCTTCACCGATCCGGAGATCGTCTCGGTCGGCCTGTCACCCGAGGAGGCGCGCAAGGCCGGGGGCGACGTGAAGGTCGGGCAGTTTCCTCTCTCGGCGAGCGGCCGCGCCATGACGCTTCAGGCCGAGGACGGCTTCGTGCGCATCGTGGCGCGCGCCGACAACCATGTCGTTCTCGGCGTCCAGGCGGTGGGTGCGGGCGTCGCCGAACTGGCGGCGGCCTTCGCGCTGTCGATCGAGATGGGCGCGCGGCTGGAGGACGTCGCCGGCACGATGGCCGCGCACCCGACTCTCGGCGAGGCCTTCCAGGAGGCGTCGCTGAAGGCGCTCGGCCACGCGCTTCATATCTGAGCCGAGAGCGGCAGGCGGGCCTGGCGAGGCCACCTCAGGCGCGCACGCGGCTCGGCACGTTCGTCACCAGCGACAGGATCGCCTCGGCGGCGCGGCTGGTGCCGGATTGCCGGCGCATTGCCTCGCCGTTTTTCGCGAGCCGCTCGCGCATGCCCTGGTCGGCGAGCAGGCCGAGGATCGCCGCCGACAGTTCGTCCGGCGCCCACCTGGCGCGGTCGAGCCATCTGCCGACGCCGGTCTCCTCGGCGCGCCTCGCATTGTCGTGGCCGTCCCAGCAATAGGGCATGATCAGCGACGGCGTGCCGAAATAGAGCGCCTCGCAGAAACTGTTGTTGCCGCCGTGGTGGATGAAGAGGTCGGATTTCTGCACCACCGAGGGCTGCGGAAACCAGGCGTCGAGATGCACGTTGTCGGGCACGGCAGTGTAGGCGTCGCGCATGCCGCCGACATTGACGAGGAAGCGGGCGGGCAGACCGGCGAAGACCTCGAGCAGGCGCTGGATCAGCTTCACGTCGAGCGCGCCGAGGCTGCCGAAGCTGACATAGACCAGCGGTCCCTGGTTGCGCGGGAAGTCAGGGATCTGGAAGGGCGCCTCCGAGCGCACGCAGCCTTCGAGAAAGACGAAGCGGTCGGGGTCGAGCGGCGCCTTGCGTTCGCGCTTCACGATTGACGGCGTGAGCAGGAGGTTGAGGTGTGGCGAGGCTTCAAGGAACTGGCCGCGCGGCAGCGCTTTCAGGCTTGTCTCGGCGCGGAAGGCGTTGAAGCGCGCATGGACCTTATCGGTCGCCGCGAGATAACGCGCCTCGAAGGCGCGGCGCCCCGCAACATCCCCGGCGGCGAGGCCGGACAGGTAAGGCGGCACGGCCGCGTCGGGCAATTCCGTTTCGGCGCAGGAGACCACGCGCACCCAGGGGCAGCCGGCAGCGGCGATCGCCGGGAACATGACGACGTTGTCGAGGACGACGACGTCCGGCCGGATGCGGGCGAGAAGCTGACGCAGCGGCGCCTCGGCCTCCACCGCGGTGTCGACGATCGCCTCCCAGGTCGGCGCCACGTAGGTCTCGATCTGGTCGGCCGGGCTCATGTCGAAATGCGGCAGATGCCGCTTGATGAAGTCCTGCCAGTAGCTGTGGGCGTCGCTCGGCGTGTCGGTGGCGGGGAGGTGATATTCCTGGAAGCCGTAGTCGGCGAACACGCCGGAAAAGCCGCCATGGCAGATGAAGACCGGTCGCGCGCCGCGGTCGCGCAGCGCCTGGGCGATACCGACGCAGTTGAGCGCCGCGCCGAAGCTGGCCTCGGGGAAGAGCGCGATCGTCGGCGGGCGGTCGATCTTCAAGCGGTCCTCGTCAAACCAGGCGGCGGATCATGCCCTGAAGGGGCGGAGAGCCGCGATTCGCCGCCTGCGGGCGCTGGTTGCCCGAAAGCCTGAGATGCACCTTCAGAAGATCGGCGGCCACCTCATACTGGCGGGCCTCTAGGTTGTCCAGAATGCCGAGGTGTTCCTGGATCGACTGGCGCAGGCGGAAGACGTTGACGCCGCCTCCCTGGCCGGGAAGTTCGCGCAGCCTCAGATGGCCGTTGAGCGCGTCGGCGATGAAAGGATTGGCGCAGCCCTGCGCGATCAGCCGGTGGAACTCGATATCGAGCCTGTGGAACTCGCGCGTGTCGAATTCGCTGTCGGGGCGCGAGAGCAGCGTCTCCATGCCCTGGCGCAAAGCCGCGGCCTTGACGCCGTCGAGCTGGAAGCCGGGCACAAGGATGGCGGCGGGCTCGAGCAGCAGCCGGTACTCGAAGCTGGCGGCGATCGACTGCGGACTGTCGGGGAGGGGGCGGAAGATCCACGACTGACCCGGCGCGCGCTGCAAGATGCCGTCGTCGGTAAGACTTATTGCAGCTTTTAGTACCGTTCGGCGATCGGCGCTGTAGCGGCGCATGAGTTCCGGCACGGTGATCGTGCCGGCGAGGCGCCGCGCGGCGCGGTCACGCAGGATGGCGTCGGCCAACGTCGCCTCCTCGGCGCGCGGCAGGCCGGAATCGAAATCGGCGGGCGAGGACAGGTCCACCGCGAGGCGGTATCCCGCGTCGTCTTCCCGCGAAACGACGCCCTGGTCGGAAAGGACCTTCAGCGCAGCACGGATCGGCGTGCGCGAGACACTGCACAGCGTCGCAAGCTGTTGCTCGGGCAAATGCGCACCCGGGCGCATGCCCTGCTGGCGCGCCACCTCGAGGATTCTCTGGGCGAGGTCGAGGTGGTTCTTGCGCGGCAGTTTCACGACCGTCGGCATGGCTCGCCCCTTCCGGCGCGGGCCGCCAGTTCATTTGATCGCCGTCGCACCGCCTTGGTCATCGTCCCGAGAATCCCGGTTGACAGTCTTATTTTTTATAATAGTACTTTCATATCAAACGGCAAGATAGCCGGAACGAATGAGACAAGGGCGTCGCAGCCATGCAGCCGCCCACGGGAACCACAAACCGAAACAATGGGAGCCTGCCGTGACTGAATTCACCGTTTCCCGCCGCGCCCTCGCCGCCGCGGCTCTTGGCACTTTCGTGTTCGCGTCCGCCGGGACCGCGTTTGCCGGCAACCTCGTCGTGTCGAACTGGGAGGGCTACATGGCTCCCGACGTCGTCGACACCTTCAAGGCGGCGACCGGCGTCCAGGCCGAGGTGGTCGTCCACGCCACCAACGAAGAGATCATGGGCAAGCTGATCGCATCGGGCGGCAAGGGCTACGACATCGTCTTCGTCTCCTCGCCCTTCGCCGAGGTGCTGCACAATCTCGGCCTCGCCGAGACCATCGACCATGCCAAGGTGCCGAACCTCGCCAACCTCTACCCCGAGGCGGCGGCGCTGCCGCACGATCCGGGCAACACATTCTCCGTCCCTTACACCTGGGGCACGACCGGTCTCTGCTACCGCTCCGACCTGGTGAAGGACGCGCCGACGAGCTGGAAGGCGCTGCTGGAACCGTCCGACGCGGTGAAGGGCAAGACGACGATGCTCGCCACCGACCGCTGGCTGCTGGCGGCGGGACAGCTCGCCCTCGGCTATTCGGTCAACGAGACCGACGCGACAAAGATGGGCCAGGTCAAGGACCTGCTCATCTCGGCGAAGCGGACGCTGCTCGCCTATGACGATACGACCTTCTATTCGAAGCTCGTCTCCGGCGAGGCCGTGCTCGTGCACGCCTGGGACGGCTGGTGCAACTACGGCATCGCCGAGAACGCCGACATCAAGTACGTCATCCCGTCGGAAGGATCGGACCTCTGGCTCGACACGATCGTCGTGATGAAAGCGTCGGAAAACAAGGACGCCGCCTTCCAGTTCATCAACTACATGCTCGACGCCAAGAACCACGCCTGGGCGGCGGAGAACATCCTCTACAAGGTGCCGAACAAGCCGGCGATGGAGAGCCTGCCGGCCGAGATGATGCAGCAGTATCCGAACATGGCCATGCCGGTCGCCGACCTCGTCAAGTTCGAGCAGCTGCGCGATGTCGGCGAGGCGCAGCGCGACTACTCGCGCATCGTCAGCGAGATCAAGGCGGCGCAGTAACGGCCGCTCGCCCGGCTGCCGCCTGACGCATGCGTCGGGCGACGGCCGGGTTCGCGACCGCCCTTTCCGTTGCGCCGCGGCGGCAAGGGTTTTTCGGATTTCTAGGACCTCATCTCGATCCAGATGGCCGTGAGACTCGTCCCGTCCCGCTCCACCCTGCTGATGGCGCCGGCGCTCGCCTGGCTGACGGCGCTGATGGTCGTGCCCTCAGTGCTGGTACTGGCGCTGGCCTTCTTCCGCCGCGGCATCTACGGCGGCGTCGACTACACTTTCACGCTGGAGAACTTCGCCAACGTCGTCGATCCGCTCTATGCCGGTATCTTCCTCAATTCGGCGCGGATCGCCGGCCTGGCGACGCTGATCGCCGTCGTCGTCGGCTATGCGGCGGCCTATGCGATCGCCGCCGCGCCGCGCCACCGGCAGCCGCTCTACCTGTTCCTCGCGGTCCTGCCGTTCTGGTCGAACTACTTGATCCGCACCTATGCCTGGATCGTGCTGCTCAACCGCGAGGGGCTGCTGACGCAGCTCCTGCGCTGGGTAGGCTATACCGGCGAGCCGCCATCGCTGCTCTACACCGAAGGCGCGGTCATCGCGGGGCTGGTCTACAACTACCTGCCCTTCGTCGTGCTTGCCTGCTATGCGCCGCTCGCCCGGCTCAACCCGGAGCTGCGCGAGGCCTCGCGCGACCTCGGCGGCTCGGCGCTGACGACCTTCCGCCGCATCACGCTGCCGCTCACCCTGCCCGGCGTCGCCGCCGGCGCGGTGTTCGTCTTCGTGCTGTCGATCGGCAATTTCGTCACGCCGGCGCTGCTCGGCGGCGGCCGTTTCCAGATGATCGGCAACCTGGTCTACGACCAGTTCCTCGCCGCCAACGACTGGCCGTTCGGCGCGGCGCTCGCCATGGCGCTGATCGCCATCATGATGCTGCTGCTGATGCTGCAGGCTTTTGCCGCGACGCGCGCCGAGGGCCGGCAGTCCCGGGAAGGCGTGGAGGCGGCGCATGGCTGAGCGCTCTCCCGCGACGCGGCGCTCGCTGGGCGTCGTGCTCGCCCTCGTCTTCGCCTTCCTCTACATCCCGATCGGGGTGCTGATCGCGCTGTCGTTCAACGAGGGCGGCCTGCCGACGGTCTGGTCGGGCTTCTCGCTGAAGTGGTACGGCTCGCTGGCGTCGAACGGGCAGATCCTGTCGGCGGCGCTGAACACGCTGATCGTAGCGCTGGTGTCGACCGCGATCGCCACGGCGCTGGGCACGCTGCTCGCCATCGGCGTCGAGATCAGGCGGCGCAAGGGCCGGGCGCTGGAGGCGCTGATCTTCGCGCCGATGATCATCCCCGACATCGTGCTCGCCATCGCGCTGCTGTCGTTCTTCTCGATGCTCAACGTGACCATGGGCCTGCACACGATCGTGCTCGCCCACGTCGTCTTCAACATCGCCTTCGTCTGCGCCGTGGTCCGCGCCCGACTGAAGAGCTTCGACTGGTCGGTGGTCGAGGCCTCGACCGACCTCGGCGCGACGGCCCTCACCACATTCCGGCGCATCACGCTGCCGATGATCGCCCCGGCGGTGATCGCCGGCGCCCTGCTCGCCTTCACGCTCTCGGTCGACGAGTTCATCATTGCCTTCTTCACCGCCGGCGCCGGCCGCGCCTCGACCACGCTGCCGATGCAGATCTACGCCATGATCCGCTTCGGCGTGACGCCCGAGCTCAACGCGCTCGCCACTCTCGTCATCGCCGTCAGCGTCACCGCGCTGGCGCTGTCGCAACGCATCAACAGGACCATCGCCCCGTGACCAGCGAACGCGTCCTTCTCGGCATCGAGGCCGTCACCAGGCGCTTCGGCAGCGTCATCGCCGTCGACGCCATTTCGCTCGCCATCCGCGAGAACGAGTTCTTCGCCCTGCTCGGCCCGTCGGGCTGCGGCAAGACCACGCTGCTGCGCATGCTCGCCGGCTTCGAGACGCCCAACGCGGGCCGCATCCTGCTCGACGGCAAGGACATCTCCGCCATCCCGCCGAACCGGCGGCCGGTCAACCTGATGTTCCAGTCCTACGCGCTGTTCCCGCACATGAGCGTGCGCGCCAATATCGCCTACGGGCTGGAGATGGAGCGGCTGCCGAAGGACGAGATCCGCGCGCGAACCGAAGCGATCATGGCAACGACGCAACTCTCGGCCATGGCCGACCGCCGTCCCGACCAGCTTTCCGGCGGCCAGCGCCAGCGCGTCGCGCTGGCCCGCGCCCTGGTGAAGCGGCCGCGGCTTCTTCTCCTCGACGAGCCGCTCGGCGCGCTCGACAAGAAGTTGCGCGGCGCCATGCAGCTCGAGCTGAAGCGGCTGCAGCACGAGGTAGGCATCACCTTCATCATGGTCACCCACGACCAGGAGGAGGCGCTGGTCATGGCCGACCGTATCGCCGTGCTGCGCGACGGCCACCTGCTGCAGTGCGGCACGCCGAACGAGATCTACGAGCGCCCGGCCGACCGCTTCGTCGCCGACTTCATCGGCGTCACCAACTTCATCGCCGGCAGGGCGGCGCCCGGCGGCGTGGCTGCGGCGGGCGGGCTGCTCGTGCGCGGAACGCGGCCGGAAGGGCTCGCCGACGGCTCGGAAGCTTGGACGGCGGTCCGGCCGGAGCGCCTGACGCTCTTTCCGGGGCCGCAAGCAGAGAACCGCACGACCGGCACCGTCGAGACGACCGCCTATCACGGGCTCGACCTCCAGGTGCATGTGCGCACGGCGCTCGCGGATACGCCGCTGCTGGTGCGCGTCACCGCCGAACAGGCGGAGCGCCGGCCGGTCGCGCCCGGCGAAACGGTCGAGATCGGCTGGGCCGCGGCCGACACACGGATTTTCGCAAAGGACTGAGGAGGCCAAAGATGACCCAGAAGACCATCGCATTCTTCCCCGAGGCGGCCTTCGGGCCGGCGCTCAACTCGGTCGGCATCGCCCAGGCAGTCGAGGCGCGCGGCCACAAGGCCGTGTTCCTCTCGGATCCGGGCTTCGTCGACGTCTACAAGGGCTACGGCTTCGAGGCCCATCCGGTGAACCTCTCCGAACCGATGCCGCCCGAGCAGATGGCGAAATTCTGGGAAGACTTCATCAACGGCCACATCCCCAACTTCGCCAAGTCGCCCTACGACCAGGTCGACAACTACGTGAAGGACTGCTGGACGGCGATCGTCGACAGCGCCAAGTGGGCGCAGAAGGACCTGCCGGGCGTGCTGGCGAAGATCAAGCCGGACGTCATCTGCGTCGACAACGTCATACTCTTCCCGGCGATCAAGCAGTTCGGCAAGCCGTGGGTGCGCATCATCTCCTGCTCGGAAAACGAGATCGAGGACGAGGCGATCCCGCCGCACCTGTCGGGCTGCGGCGAGAACGACCATGCCGGGCACGAGGCCTACCGCAGACACTTCAACGAGGTCATCAAGCCGCTGCACGACGACTTCAACGCCTTCCTGGCGCAGACCGGCGAGGCGCCCTATCCGCTCGGCCAGTTCTTCGAGGCCTCGCCCTATCTCAACCTGCTGCTCTATCCCGAGCCGGTGAAGTTCACCCGCAAGGTGCCGCTCGACCCGGCGCGCTTCCAGTATCTAGAGGGCTGCGTGCGCAAGGAGGCGCGCTACGAGGTGCCGGCCTTCGCCAGGAACAATGACGGCCCGCTGATCTACGTCTCGTTCGGCTCGCTCGGCGCCGGCGATACGGCGCTGCTCAAGCGCATCATCGCGGTGATCGGCAAGTCCCGCTACCGGGCGCTGGTCAATGTCGGCGGCTACAAGGGCGAGTACACGGACGTGCCCGGCAACGTCATCGTCGAGAGCTGGTTCCCGCAGCCGTCGGTGATCCCGCAGGTCGACGCGGTCATCCACCACGGCGGCAACAACTCCTTCACCGAATGCCTGTTCTTCGGCAAGCCGGCGATCATCATGCCCTATGTCTGGGACGGCCACGACAACGCTACGCGCGTCCAGGAGACCGGCCACGGCTTCAAGATGCCGCGCTACGACTGGACCGACGCAGAGCTGCTGGCGAAGATCGAGACCTGCCTGACCGATCCGGCGATGAAGGCCAAGCTCGCCGCGACCTCGGCGCACATGCAGTCGCAGAACGGGCCGGAGAAGGCGGCGGGGCTGATCGAGGCGCTGCTTTAGGTCATGTCGCTCGTGGCTCGTACCCCCCTCTGGCCTGCCGGCCATCTCCCCCTTCTGGCAAGGCAATCGCATCAGAGTACCCCCACCCCTGCCCCATGA
>CAYJMY010000179.1:0-10127 GCA_964371125.1 uncultured Mesorhizobium sp.
GCACGGCGCGCTCGCGGCACGCCGCGCATCGCCGGCCGGCTGCTCCGGCGGGTGCGCGACTTCGCCACGGTCGCCGGCGCCGACCATGTCGACCGGCGCATCGCCGACGAGGCGCTGTCCCGGCTCGAGGTCGACGCGCTCGGCCTCGACCAGCTCGACCGGCGCTACCTGTCGATGATCGCGACGAATTTCGGCGGCGGACCGGTCGGCATCGAGACCATCGCCGCCGGCTTGTCGGAGCCGCGCGACGCCATCGAGGACATCATCGAGCCCTATCTGATCCAGCAGGGCTTCATCCAGCGCACGCCGCGCGGCCGCGTGCTCACGGCAAACGCCTGGCGCCACCTCGGCCTGGAGGCGCCGCGAGACCTGGCGATCCAGCAGATCAGCCTGTTCCAGGAGGAATAGGGCGAGGGGCGCGGTCGGTCGGGCGCCCGGTCACGGCAGGTCGCGCACCATCTCCACCACGTCCGGTTCCGCCTTGCGGCCGTCGAATTCCTCGACCACGCCGAAGGCGCCGCCGTAGCTCCACATCGACCAGGTGAAGCCGTGGCGTTCGGCGAGCGCGACCATGTCGCGGTAATAGGCGGCGCGCTGGGCGGCCGGGACGACGTGGTCGTTGCCGTATTCCTGGCGGATCATGCCGAACTCGCCGAGCAGGATGTCGTTCGCGGCGATGCCGTGTTTCCTCGCCCACGCCGCGACGCGGTCGAACGGCTCGGCCATCGTCGCCGTGAGCCGCTCGGGCGTGTCGGTCTCGGCGAGGAGCTCGTCGAAATAGGCGAGCTGGCCCTGGCGTTCGGTCCATGACGCCGCGGCCGAGATCCTATCCTTGATGCGGGTGATGATGGTGTCGAGTTCTGCGCGCGGAACCGAATAGGGCGGGTAGGGCAGGCCCGTGACCCACTCGATGAAGCCGCCGGTCCAGGTGGCGCCCTGGTGGGTCAGCAGGAACGGCGCGTAGGAATGGAACGACCAGATCAGATTGTCGTCGGGGAAATCACGCGGATCGAGCGCGGCGAGGCCCTCGGCGCCGCCCCAGCAGCTGCCGGAAAGGACCAGCGTCGTGCGCGTCGCCGAGGCGCGCGCCGCCGCGTAGAGCCGCTTCAGCCGCCCGGCCCAGGCTTCGGCCTCGGCTCCCTCGCAGCCGGTGACCGGCTCGTTCATCAGCTCCAGCGCCACCAGCGACGGATCTTCCCGCGAGACCGCCCGCGCCATCTTGCGCACCGCGTCGACATAGCGGTCGAAGAGCGCTTCATTCTCCAGCAGCTGGTAGGTGCCGACGGCACGGTTGCCGCCGGCCGGGATGGCGTGGAGATCGACGATCACCTTCAGTCCGGCGGCGTTGATCAGCCGCGCCGAGTCGAGGACGGAGGCGTAGAGAAGATCGTTGAAGCCCGCCGTCTTGTCGGAGAGCAGCGCCGCCGGATCGACCGGCATGCGGACGAAGTCGAAGCCGGCGTCCTTCAGCGCCGCCAGTTCGGCCTCGCCGACGCTGCGCCGCCATTCCGGGAAGGGCAGGATGACGGAGCGGTCGTTCCACCGATTCTCGTCCGGCCATGTCGTCCACAGGTCGAGGTTGACGCCGCGCTTCGCCGAGAACGACGCCGCCGCGGACGGCGACGCGGCGAGGAGAATCGCCAGCAGGGCGGCTACGCTCGTCTTGATCACATGCGTCAATGATGCCATCGGATGTGCCGGGTTGCGCGACGACAAGTGTCAGCCGACGCTAAAAAAGGAAAGCGCGATGGACGATCATGGTGAATCCGACCTGCTGACCGCCGGCCTCTCCGGCGTGCTGACGCCGTTCGGCCATCGCATCATGGCGCGTGTCTATTTCGCCGACACCGATTTTTCCGGCGTCGTCTACCACGCGCGCTATCTCGAATTCTTCGAGCGCGGCCGCTCCGACTTCCTGCGGCTGGCCGGCGTCCACCACACCGAACTCGCCGAGGGCAAGCACGGCGAGAAGCTCGTCTGGGTGGTGCGCCGCATGGAGCTCGACTTCCTCGCCTCGGCCCGCATCGACGACATCCTCACCATCGACACGCGCACCGAGAACATCACCGGCGCGCGCATCTTCATGGCCCAGCAGATCCGCCGCGGCGAGGAGGTACTCGTCGAGGCAAAGGTCGAAGCCGCGATCGTCGGCGAGCTCGGCCGTCCCCGGCGCTTCCCCAGGGAGTGGGTGAAGGTCTTCATGCCGTCGGGCGAGGCATAGCCGTCCGTCCGCCACACCGCCGGTCACAAGTCCTAACCCCTTCTTAACCATAACGGTCCATGAAGGACCTTGTTAAATTCGGCGGGAATCCGAGCGCCTTCCTTTGACCAAATTTCGCCCCGAAAAGGCCGCCACCAGCGCATTTCAGGGCAATTCCGGCAGACGCCCTCAGGGGCGGTGAGTGGATGCGCGAGGGACCGCCTTAGCGGCGTCCGGGATCTTAAGGACTGATCGAACATGGAAAATCTCACTCTCGCCGAGCCCGGCGCAGCCATTTCCGTCTGGGCCCTGTTCTGGCAGGCCGGATGGGTCGTCAAGGCGGTGATGGTTGGGCTGCTCGGCGCGTCGATCTGGACCTGGGCCATCATCGTCGACAAGCTGATCGCCTACAGCCGCATGCGCATGGCGCTCAATCGCTTCGAGCAGGTGTTCTGGTCCGGCCAGTCGCTGGAGGAACTCTACCGCAACCTCTCCGAGCGCAAGACGACCGGCATGGGCTCGATCTTCGTCGCCGCCATGCGCGAATGGAAGAAATCCTTCGAGAAGGGCGCCAAGTCGCCGCTCGCCCTGCAGACGCGCATCGACAAGGCGATGGACCTGGCGCTGACGCGGGAGATGGAGCGCCTCGAGGGCCGGCTCGGCTTCCTCGCCACGGTCGGCTCGGCGGCGCCGTTCATCGGCCTGTTCGGCACCGTCGTCGGCATCATGACGTCGTTCCAGGCGATCGCCGGCTCCAAGTCGACCAGCCTCGCCGTCGTCGCGCCCGGCATCGCGGAAGCGCTGCTGGCGACCGCGATCGGCCTGCTTGCCGCCATCCCCGCCGTCGTCGCCTACAACAAGCTGTCGTCGGACGCCGGCAAGATCGCCGTGCGCATGGAGGGCTTCGCGGACGAGTTCTCCGCCATACTCTCGCGCCAAATCGATGAAAAGGTCGGCCCGAAGGCCTGAGGAGCGGATCAATGGGAATGTCGGTTGGTTCCGCGGGACGCGGCGGGCGCGGTCACAGGCGCCGCGGGCGTCACCACGGCCTGATGTCCGAGATCAACGTGACGCCGTTCGTCGACGTCATGCTGGTGCTTCTCATCATCTTCATGGTGGCGGCGCCGCTGCTCACCGTCGGCGTGCCGATCGACCTGCCGGAGACCCAGGCGAAAGCCCTCAATGCCGAGACGCAGCCGATCACGATCTCGGTGAACGACGCCGGCCAGATCTACCTGCAGGAGACCGAGATCGCTCTCGAGGAGGTGGTGCCGAAGCTCGAGGCGATTTCCAAGACGGGCTACGAGGAACGCATCTACGTGCGCGGCGACAAGACCGCCGACTACGGCACGGTCATGCAGGTCATGGCGCGGATTTCCGCCGCCGGCTACCGCAACCTCGGCCTCGTCACGCTGCAGGAACAGGACCAGTAGGGACGGATGAAGGCCGGCCTCATCACATCGGTGACGTTGCACGCGATGCTGCTGGGCTTCGGGCTCGTCTCGCTGTCGGCGCCGCCCGCCTTCGAGGTCGCCGATGTCGAGGCCCTGCCGGTCGACATCATCCCGGTGGAATCGATCACCCAGATCCAGCAGGGCGACAAGAAGGCGCCGATGGCCGAGAAGCCGGCGCCATTGCCGACCAGCAAGCCCGAGGTGGTCGCCGAGGCGCAGAAGGCCGGAGACAATTCCGTCGATCTGGACACCCCGCCGACGCCGGTCGAGAAACCGCGCCCGGTGAAGGCCGCCGAGGCGCCGGCGCCGTCGTCCGAACCGGCGCCGAAGCCGGCCGAGCAGAAGGAGCCGGAGCCGGTGAAGCTGCCGGAGCCGAAGCCGGAGCCGGTTCCCGCCACCGAGGTGACGCCCGAGCCGCAGCCGAAGCAGGAGGTCAAGCCCGATCCGGCGCCGCAGACCGCGGTCGCCGAGACGCCCGAGGCCGAAAGCGTGAAGCTGCCGGAAAGCGCGCCCTCGCCCGAGGCGCGGCCGCAGCCGCCGCAGGCGCAGACGGCCAAGGCGCCCGACCGCAAGGACGCCGAGAAGCCGGCCAAGAAGGAGGCTTCGAAGCCGAAGTCCGAGGAGAAGCAGTTCGACGCCGACGAGGTCGCCGCCCTGCTCAACAAGGACAAGGCGGCCGGCGGCGGCGCCAAGCGCTCGACGGAGCAGGCCGCGCTCGGCGGCGACCGCTCGACCGGCGGCTCGAAGCTGTCGCAGAGCGAGATGGACGCACTGCGCGGCCAGATCCAGCGCTGCTGGAACGTACCCGCCGGCGCGCTGGACGCGGAGGGGCTGAAGGTTTCGGTCCAGTTCCGCCTCGACCGCTCCGGCGCGATCGAGGGAAGCCCCGAGATCATCTCGGGCGGCGGTTCGGCCGGCGTCGAACGCGCCGCAGCCGAATCGGCGCGCCGCGCGGTCCTGCAATGCGCACCCTACAACCTGCCCGCCGACAAGTACGATGCGTGGGCGGATGTCATCGTCCATTTCGATCCGAGCGAGATGTTCTGAATGAACGCGCTCGCGACCAAGAGGTCTTAAGATGAACGGATTTTTCAGAACCCTGATGCTCGTCGGCGCCCTCGCGTCGGGAATGGCCGCGATGGCGGTTCTTCCCGCCCGCGCGCTCGTCGAGATCGACGTCAACAAGGGCAACATCGAGCCGCTGCCGATCGCGCTTCCCGACTTCGTCTCGACCGACGGCGTCGGCGCCGAGATCACGGCGATCGTCGCCGCCGACCTGAAGCGGTCTGGCCTTTTCGCCCCGATCGACAAGGGCGCCTTCATCGAGAAGATCAGCAATCCCGACCAGGCGCCGCGCTTCGAGGACTGGAAGATCATCAATGCCCAGGCGCTGGTCACCGGCCGCGTCAGCCAGGAGGCCGACGGTCGCCTGCGCGCCGAGTTCCGCCTGTGGGACACCTTTGCCGGCCAGCAGCTGATCGGCGAGCAGTTCTTCGCCAACAAGGCCAACGCCCGCCGCATCGCCCACATCATCGCCGACTCGATCTACGAGCGGCTGACCGGCGAGAAGGGCTATTTCGACACGCGCGTCGTCTTCATCGACGAATCCGGGCCGAAGAACCAGCGCAAGAAGCGACTCGCCATCATGGACCAGGATGGCGCCAACGTGCGCTACCTCTCCGACGGCCGCTCGATCGCGCTGACCCCCCGGTTCTCACCGAACCGCCAGGAAATCACCTACATGTCCTACGAGAGCGGCCAGCCGCAGGTCTACCTGCTGCAGATCGAGACCGGCCAGCGCGAACTGGTCGGCAACTTCCCGGGCATGACGTTCGCGCCGCGCTTCTCGCCCGACGGCCAGAAGGTGATCATGAGCCTGCTGCGCGAGGACGGCAATTCCAACATCTTCGCCATGGATCTCAGGAGCCGGACGACGACGCGCCTGACCAACTCCAGCGCCATCGACACGTCGCCTTCCTTTTCGCCGGACGGCTCGAAGGTCGTGTTCACGTCGGACCGCGGCGGCCGCGCACAGATCTACGTGATGGGCGCCGACGGCTCCGGCCAGACCCGCATCTCGTTCGGCGACGGCGTCTACTCGACGCCGGTGTGGTCGCCGCGCGGCGACCTGATCGCCTTCACCAAGCAGTCCGGCGGCGAGTTCCAGATCGGTGTCATGCGCACCGACGGGTCGGGCGAGCGCATCCTGTCGACGGGCTTCCAGCAGGAGGGGCCGACCTGGGCGCCGAACGGGCGCGTCCTGATGTTCTTCCGCGAAGCCGCCGGCTCCGGCGGTCCGCGGCTGCACACGATCGACCTGACCGGGCGCAACGAGCAGGCGATACCGACTGCCAACTTCGCCTCGGACCCGGCCTGGTCGCCGCTTCTGGAGTAGGCTCCGCAACACCGCGACAAAGCGTCGAAGCGGGCCCGATCGGGCCCGTTTTCATGCCAAGGCCGCTATTTGGCCGTATTTCCGCCGGGTCCGCGGCCAATGTGGATGCACGGGACGCCGACGGCGAGGGACGTCGGCAATTGTTTATTAACCCTGTCTCTTGAACGGCGGTTAACCTCGTCGTGGTTACTGGTCGATCAACGAAGACACTCAAATTGCGAAGGAGAGGCGGGATGCGCCGCATCGCAACAAGATCGTTCACTCACATCGCCCTGGCGCTCATGGCGACGCTCGCCGTCGCTGGCTGCGCCTCGAAGCAGGTGCCCAACAGCGCCGCCGACCTCGGCCTCGGCGGCGGAGCCGGCACGCCGGGCTCGTCGCAGGACTTCACCGTCAATGTCGGCGACCGCATCTTCTTCGACACCGATTCTTCGGTGATCCGCGCCGACGCCCAGCAGACGCTGGCGAAGCAGGCGCAGTGGCTCAACCAGTACGGCAACTACGCGATCATGGTCGAAGGCCACGCCGACGAGCGCGGCACGCGCGAATACAACCTTGCGCTGGGCGCCCGCCGCGCCGCCGCGACCCGCGACTTCCTGGTGGCGCGCGGCGTCGCGGGCAACCGCATCCGCACCATCTCGTTCGGCAAGGAAAAGCCGGTTGCGGTGTGCGACGACATTTCCTGCTGGTCGCAGAACCGCCGCGCGGTGACGGTGCTCAACGGCGCCGGCAGCTGACCTGCCAACGGCCAGGGTATGTATCGGGCGGCCCTGGCGGCCGCCCTTTTCATATCGGACGACGCCAACAAAATTTGGCCGAAGTCTAAGGTGCTGTTAAAAGGCGGAGAGCGGCCACAGGGCCGACGGTCAGATATCCCGTAGAGAGACAGACATGCGTTTCCGAACGATCCTCAACGGCACGCTCGCGATGGTGCTCCTTTCAGGCGGCAGCGCATGGGCGCAGGATACAGGCGACAAGGGCCTATTCGGCCTGCCCAAGGTCGATCTGCCCGGCGTCTTCGGCGGCGGCAGCGGGTCCGAAGTCCAGGTCGCCCAGGCGGCGGACCCGCGCATCACCGCGCTGGAGGAGCAGATCCGCCAGATGAACGGCACGATCGAGGAGCTCAACTTCCAGATCCTGCAGATGCAGGAGCAGATGCGGAAGATGCAGGAAGACAACGAGTTCCGCTTCCAGGAACTCGAGCAGAAGAAGTCCGACGCCGGCGGCAGGTCCGGCCGCGTCGTGGCGGGAACCGATGCCGCGCCGGCGAAGTCCGGCAGCGAGGCCGCCGCTCCCGATGCCGTGCCTGCGGACGGCGGCGAGCCGGCGACGGCGACGGGCGAGCCGCCGAAGACCTTCGGCACGATCGTGTTCGACGCCGACGGCAACGTGAAGGGCGCCGGGGCCGGCGACCAGGCGGCGGCCGGCGCGGAGGCCGGTGCGGAAGCCGGCGCAAACCAGGCCGATACCTCGGCGGACGACACGACCGTTGCCGCGCTCCCGCCAGCGGGAGATCCCGAGGAACTCTACCGCAACTCCTACGAGTTCATCCTCTCCGGCGACTACAAGACCGCCGAGGCGGGCTTCCGCGAACACATCGACCGCTATCCGGCGGACGCCAAGACGGCCGATGCGCATTACTGGCTCGGCGAGGCGCTGCTCGGCCAGCAGAAATACCGCGACGCGGCCGAGATCTTCCTCGCGGCCAATCGCGACTTCCCCTCCTCGAAAAAGGCGCCGGACATGATGCTGAAGCTCGGCGTGTCGCTTGCCGGCCTCAACCAGCGCGACCTCGCCTGCGCCACGCTCGGCGAAATCGGCAAGCGCTATCCGAACGCCTCCGCGCAATTCAAGCAGCGGGTCAAGCAGGAGCAGGCGCTCGCCTCGTGCTGAGGCATTTCCGGTGACGCCGGCTTCACGCGAGACGGCAACGATCGCGCCGGACACTGCCGGCTTCCTTCACCGGTTCGACCTTTCATCGCGCAAGACGATCGTCGTCGCCGTTTCCGGCGGCAGCGATTCGACGGCGCTCCTTCTTCTGACCAAGGAGTGGCGCGACCGCGCCGCCCCTGCGACGCGCATCCTCGCCGCGACCGTCGATCACAGGCTGCGGCCCGAATCGTCGGCCGAAGCGGCGGCGGTCGCCGCGCTTTGCGCCGGGCTCGGCATCGAACATCTGACGCTGCCGTGGACGGGGCAAAAACCGGCGACGGGTCTTCAAGCCGCGGCGCGCGCGGCGCGGCTCGACCTGCTCGCCGGGGCAGCGACGGCGGCGGGCACGGACATCGTGCTGACCGGCCATACGCTCGACGATCAGGCCGAGACCGTGGCCATGCGCGCCGGCCGTGGGCCCGGCATCGGATTGGCCGGCATGGCGCCGGCGACCCTTTTCGACGGATCCGTCTGGATCATCCGTCCCCTCCTCGAGACGACGCGAGAGACGCTGCGCGACTTCCTTCGCCGCCGCCGCACGGGCTGGATCGACGATCCCTCCAACGAGAATCCCGCCTTCGAGCGCGTGCGGCTGCGGTCGCGCCAGCCCGCGGTCGATCTGGCGCAAATCGCCGCGGCGGGAGGCCAGCGGCGCGATCTTGCGCGCAGGGCCGCCGCGCTGCTCGACCTCCATGCGGACTCGCCGTCGCGCGGCCTGGTGAGGCTCGACCCGACCCTCTTCGACGCGACGGACCGGGAGGCGGCGGTCTATGCCCTTCGCGCGCTCCTCGCCGCGATCGGCGGCGCGGAACACCTGCCCGACCTAGACAGGACGGCCGCGCTGTTCGGCCGCGCGCGACTGCCGATGCGCGCTACATTGTCGCGAACCGTGGTCGACGCGCGGCGCGCGGGCGTCTTTCTCCGGCGCGAGCAGCGCAATCTCCCCGAGCCTGTCGAGGCGGCGGACGGCATGATCTGGGACGGGCGGTTCCGCATCCGCGCCGCGGCTTCGCAGGGCCTGCGCATTGCGCCGGCGGCGAGGGCGATCGCAGCGGCTGCAGCCGACCTTGCCGCCGTTCCGCCGAGCCTCGTGCGCGCGGCACTTGCGGCCGAGCCGGCGTTGCTGTCGGGCGATCGGCGCGTGGCGCTCCTCGACGGGTCGGCATCGCCGGTCGCCGCCGTGCGCCTGGCGCCGCCGTGGTCGCGTTTCCTGCCGTGCTTCGACATGGCGCTGGCTGGGGCCGTGGCTCGAATCGTCGGCGCGCCGCCCTTTCGATCACCGCCTTGTCATGGCCACAAAGGCGCGAAAGCTTAACCGAGACGCCGGGTCGCGCTTGGCAATGCCGGACGCCCTCCCTATGTTAGCTTCCAACCTGCATGTCGCTGTCGACGGCGGGACCGCAAACGGGATAGTCGATGAATCCGAATTACCGCAATCTGGCGCTCTGGGCGATCATAGCCGTTCTCCTGATCGCGCTCTTCAACCTCTTCCAGACGCCCCAGCAACGCGGCGCGGCGCGAGAGATCGCTTATTCCGAATTCTTGCAGGACGTGTCCGGCGGCCGCGTCAAGTCGGTGACCATCGCCGGCGAGCGCATCACCGGCAGCTATGTGGATTCCAGCGGCGGCTTCCAGACCTACTCCCCCGGCGATCCGACTCTCGTCTCCCGGCTCGAGGAGAGGGGTGTCGTCATCAACGCCCGGCCGGAGACCGACGGCTCGAACTCGATCTTCGGCTACCTGATCTCGTGGCTGCCGATGATCCTGATCCTCGGCGTGTGGATCTTCTTCATGCGCCAGATGCAGTCCGGCTCGGGCCGCGCCATGGGCTTCGGCAAGTCCAAGGCCAAGCTGCTCACCGAGGCGCATGGCAAGGTGACGTTCCAGGACGTCGCCGGCGTCGACGAGGCCAAGGAAGACCTGGAGGAGATCGTCGAGTTCCTGCGCGATCCGCAGAAGTTCCAGCGCCTGGGCGGCAAGATCCCGCGCGGCGTGCTGCTCGTCGGCCCTCCCGGCACCGGCAAGACGCTCATCGCGCGCGCCGTCGCCGGCGAAGCCAACGTGCCTTTCTTCACCATCTCCGGTTCGGACTTCGTCGAGATGTTCGTCGGCGTCGGCGCGAGCCGCGTCCGCGACATGTTCGAGC
>CAYJMY010000180.1:0-9862 GCA_964371125.1 uncultured Mesorhizobium sp.
GATCCCATCCCCCGACCGCGGCGCACCTCGCGCCCCTTTATCCTGCCATCCGTCGGTTGCCGTTGCGGGTTCCCGCCTGCGTGCCCTCCATGCCACGCTGCGGTTCGCCGTGACGCGATGAGGAGCCACCGCCTTCATCGCGTCGCCCCAGCTTCGGAGCGGGCGACGAAGATGCCTTCCGATAGTGGCGTTGTAGCATCGTCGTCCTTCGCGGGATCGGTCGCTGTCTCAGCCTCGACGTTGCCGTTCCGCCGCAATGAATACGCAGCGAAACCGTCGCCGGCCGGCACGACGAAGAGCGGCGCCTCGCGCCAGTCGGTCGGCCGCGGCGACGCTGAATCGGGGTCCGGAAGCGGCTTGCCGCCGAGGATCGGCGTGAGCTTGGCGACGTAGTCGCGGGTTTCGGCCGGCAGCGGGCGGCCCTTCGTGACATATTCGTCGTAACGGGTGGGGCCTGCATTGTAGGCGGCGAGCATGGCGCCGGTGGTGCCATAGCGGTCGAGCATCTCGCGCAGATAGGCGGTGCCGGCGAGGATGTTGTCGTGCGGGTCGAACGGGTCGTCGCCGAACGAATGGCGGACCCGCAACTCGGCCCAGGTGCCGGGCATGATCTGCATCAGACCTATCGCGCCGGCATCCGAGACGGCGCGGACATCGTGCGCGCTCTCGGCGGCAAGCACGGCGCGTATCCAGGGCTCCGGGATGCGGAAGCGCCGCGACGCCTCGGCAATGTGTGCCGCGAAGCGTGCGCTGCCGGCGGGCTGCACGACGGGATCATCCTGCGCCAGCGCGGTGGACACAGGCGCGAGGATCGGCAGGCCGGAAAGGAGAAGGAGGACGACACGGCAGCAGCGGCCGTGCCGCCGAATGGCGCGCGCGATGCGGCGTGGCGGCATGGATCAGTCCTGCCCCTTGTCCTGGTCGTCGCGCTTTTTCGGGCGCGTCCAGTGCAGGCCCCAGTCGCGGCCGCTCTCGTCCGACTGGAACAGGCGGGCGCGGATCGGCTGGCCGAATGCGGGATCATCGAGGATGACGGAAATGTAGGTGCCCGCGCGGTCGCCGCTCTGGAGCCATCCCGCGCCGATCTCGACACCGTCCTCGTCGCCGAGGCGAATGCGATAGTCCGGCGCGTTCTCGACATCGGCATTGTCGGCCGGAACGAAGACGATGGCGAGGTCGAGGGACAGCGTGCGAACGCGCCCCGAATAGCCCGACTGCGTGCGGGTGAACTGACCGATCTGTGCCATGAGAAGCTCCTCTTGTTGGCGGTTGGAGGGAAGGTCAGGGCGCGTCGGGCGGGTCGCCGATGTGCCAATGGAAGCGGCCGTCGCCGTCCACGTCGGTCCAGACGGGCAACGCGCGAGCGACGATGGAGGCAATGGGGAGCGGCCCGAAATACCGACCGTCGAGGCTGTCGTCGGCGTCCCAGTTCATGAGGAAGACTTCGCCCTCGGCGAGCGTCCGGCATCCCTGCCAGGACGGCAGCGGGCGGCTGCGGCTGTCGCGCTCGCGCGCGATTCCATAGGCGTGGTCGAAAGCAGTGATGGTGCCGTCGTGCCGACAAACCGTGTCGCCGGCCATGGCGAGGACGCGCTTGAGCAGCGGCACGCCGCGCGGGAGGTAGCCGCGCTCGGCGAGAAGCGTGGCGAGCGGCTCGGGCGGCGCGACGACGACGAGATCGGGCACCGCGATGCGCCCGGCAGGCGCGAGCCGGTAGAGCCCGATCGGCACGCTGGCCGAGGCGTTCCAGATGAATACGGGCACGCCGTCGCGCCACGCTGGCTCGGCAACGAGCGCGCACGAGACGAGCATGGTCAGCGTGATCGCCGTGCGGCTCATGGCTCGGCGCTCCGGCGCTTGAGCCATGCCGCATGGCGTTCGGCGCTATAGGGGCGCGGCTCGATGCCGGCGGCGATGCGGTGATGGACGTGACGCCAGTGATCGGCGGGCACGTTGCATGGATCGATGCCCAGGGCGTCGATCGCGTCGATGTGCTCGAGCACGCGCGCGACCTTGGGCCAGCTCTCCGCCTTGAGCAGGATGTCGCCGCCGGGGCGCACGAAGGGCAGCGTCTGGAACGGCTCGCCGCGTCGAACCGTCCGCACAATGTCGATGCGCGACAGGACCGTTCCGTAGTCGTTGGCAGCCCAGCGGACGAAGGCGAAGACGCTGCCGGGAGCGAATCCCACGATGCGGCGATGGCGGTCGAGAATCTGCTCGTAGCTCTGGCGGCCGAAGCGGATCCAGTATTCGACCCGCTTCTCGCGCCACGTCAGCTCGACCAGCGTGGTGAAGGGTGGCGGCCCGTCGACGGCGGGCTGCATGCTGAGCGGGAGTGGAGAGCGCTGCGTCATCCGGCGCCTCCATCGTCGGCGGGGAACTCGCGTGTGAAGAGATCGCGCAGCATGTCGGCGACCGTGACGCCACGCTGAAAGGCGGCGACCTTGATGCGGCCGCGCAGCTCTGGCGTGATGTCGATCGTGAGCCTCGCCGTGTGGCCGAGCGCAGCGGCGCGACGCCCCGGGCCGTCGGCGGCGGTGATCCAGCGATCAGGATCGCTGGGACGGGAAGCGAAGCCCCGTCTTGCGTCGCGGCCGCTCATGGCGAGCCCGTCCCGATACGGAGGCGGTCGACCTCGGCGGCGAGCGCCGCGATCTCGCGGGCGGCGAGACTGTCGCTATCCAACTCACCGGCGAGCTGGCCGGTCTGCGCGGCTTGGGCGAAGACCACGCGCTGTCCGATATTGGCCGAGAGCACTGGCGGATCGTGTTCGGCGAGCGTCTCGGCCGTTTCTCGGGCGATGACGGTGCGGGCGCCGCAGCGGTTGAGGACGAAGCGCGCGGCGAGCTGAGGACGATAGATGCGCGCTTCGGCGAGCAGCGCCAGCGTCTCGGCCGAGGCCCAGCCATCAAGGGGCGACGGCTGCACCGGGATCAGTACCAGGTCGGCGGCGAGGAGTGCCGAGCGCATGAGGCCGGCGACGCGCGGCGGGCCGTCGATCACGACGTGGTCGGCATCGCGGGCGAGTTCGGGCGCCTCACGATGCAGCGTGTCGCGCGCCAGGCCGACGACACCGAACAGGCGCGTCGCCCCGCTGCGGATGCGCTGCTGCGACCAGTCGAGCGCCGAGCCTTGCGGGTCGGCGTCGATCAGGGTGACGCGCCTGCCGCGGCGCGCCCACTCGCCGGCAAGATGCAGCGCCAGCGTTGTCTTGCCGACGCCACCCTTCTGGTTGAGGAGCGCGACGATCATCGGCGCCCTCCCCGGAAGGGGCGGTTCGGAGACGGCGAGTCTCCGGTGAAGGGGAAACCAGTCTCCCCTTTGAAGGGAAGATCTCCAGTGTTCCGGGGCGAGTGCTTTTCCACACTGGCCGCGGCAAAAAAAGAGTTAGATTCTCTATTGTTAGATAGGTTAGGGGCCGGAATCGCGTCTTCTGGCCAGAGCGTTAGCTGCCCGCGCTGCGTGCGGAATCCCGATAGGTGTGCGTGGGAAGTCCCGAGATCGCCTGCGTGCGAAGTCCCGAGTGTTTCCACAGTACGATCCACAGGCCCTCGAAGCCGTCGATCGGGGACGATCCGCAGTCGCTCGCGGCCGGCCTCACGTTCGACTTCAAGCCGGTAGCCGGGCAGCGGCTGGCGCGCGGCGATACGGCGAAGCTGCAGTGCGAAATCGGAGACGCGGACGAGGCTTCCGGACTTTTCGTGAAGGTGGGGAACCTCGAAGACCCAACCGGCCGGCTGGCGGCCGGCATGCTTGCGGGCGACGCTGTAGAGCCAGCGCTCGATGCCGCCGGTCAGCCGAAAATAGGCCGGATCGATGGCGAGGACGAGCGAGCGGTCGATGACGCCGCGATAGAACCAGTCGGGCAGGACGAACTCCATGCCCTCGACCTGGCCCTTGCGCGTCCGGCACTCCTCCCATTCATTGATCCAGGAGAACTGATGCCGGCGCCAGTGCTCGTTCTGGCGGATCGTGGTGCGGACCGATGTCGACTGTAGGCGCGTCAGGGCGCCTTTGAGGAGCTTGTAGTCGCGCTGGCCCGTCGCCCGGCCGACAGCCGTGAGCAACTGGTATGGCGTGAAGCGTAGGAGACGGGATGTCTGGAGGCCCTGGTTTTCGGCTTCGACGATCTGGCTTGCCGCCCAGATCAGCACGTCGGCGTCCCAGATGGTCGCCATGCCGTGCTGAGGCGTGGCAAACACTTCCACCTTGACCTCGCCGGCCTCGTAAAGGATTGGCGCCACCCGCTTCATCTTGGCGAGCGAGAAGAACGGTCTCTCCATGAGATCGCGCTGGTCGCGTGGGGAAGCATCGCCAGTCGCGACGATGAAAGGATCGAGCTTCTCTCGCTCGGCAGATGCTGAAAGACGGCGCGCCATCGCGGAACTCTCAGCGCCCGTGGCGGCCGAAGCCGCTTGCCGCTTGCGGCTCGTGCCGCTTGGCCGGCAGCACCGAGCCCCGCGGGTCCGAAGTGGAGGTCTTGGTGCCGCGGTCGGCCCATGCCTGAAGGTCTTCGAGCGCATAGACGACGCGGCCGCCGAGCTTCCTGTAAGCAGGTCCGGTCCCATAGGTGCGGTGCTTTTCGAGCGTCCGGTCGGACAGGCCTAGAAAGCGAGCGGCCTCGGGTGTTCTGAGGAAGCGCGGCGGCATGCCGGCGGTGTTTGAAGTCATGAGCGGGTCTCCGCGAGTTCGATCAGGCCGGCGGTGACAGCCGGCGGGCGAAGACCACGGTGGCGAAGTTGGAGACCCAGAGGGGATGAGGAAGTTTCGGGGGCGAAATTCCTCACCCACTGCGCGGGGCGTTCCGGGCTATTCCTTGCGGCGATGACGCAGAAGCTGACGATAATCGCCCGCAATCATGGCCCTGCCGTCCTTGACGAGACCGATGACGCTGGCCCGCAGCGTCGAGGTCTTCCAAGGATCGGCCGCGACGCGGCGAGCACCGAACATAACGGTTGCGATCTCGCGATAGCTGGCGCCGTTCATGTGTCCGTCGGTCGCCCGCAGCATCTGCCGTTGGCGGCGCTTCCGCTGAGGCGTCAAACGGCGATCGGGGGGAACCGAGCGTCCCTGCAAGGCCCGCAGCAAACGGTCGATCGCTTCGATCCGGTCGTGACCGTCCGCATCAAGCGGCACGAGCGCGGCGAGTGGCGTCTCGGCCGCCGCGCCGGCAAGCCGCAGCAGCCGGATGGCCTGCCCGCCGGCTTCGAGCAGCATATGCTCGCCGTCGTCGTCCGACCGCGCGGCTGGATCGCGCAGTTCGGAAGAGAGATTGCCGGCCGTCGGCAGCATGGTGGGCGACTGCGTGAGCAGCACGGCGCTCGTGTCCGCCTCGGCGGACCAGAACACGGAACCCTCGCCAGCACTCAGCGACGGCGGGACGAAAAAACTGCAAGCCCCATCTGTGGTGTAGCTCGCGTTGCGCCGAAGGGTCGTCGGCGCGCGCGTAGTCTCGTTGATACTCGGTATTGCGCCTGAGCCATTCCCAGGCCAGGTCGGGAGGGTCGAGGGCGTCCAGATAGTCGTAAGTCTCGGAAGAGCGCCAGCGGGAGGTATCAGGCGTCATCGTGTTTCCTCGTTGCCGCAACGTGGGGGCGGCACCGTTCGCGAAATTTGATGATTTGGGAAGAGTTTAAGGAAACACCGAGTGATGCCCGCGACGCACCGCCTTCTCTATTCGCGTCCTTCGCGGAGGAGCTGACGATAGCCGTGTTCCGTCATCCAGCGCGCGCGGGCAAGATGACTGTCGTGAACCCGTCGCGCCCGCTCGGGATGGGCGTCTGGATCGATTCCGAAGATCACGGCGACCGCTTCCCGCCAGTCGGCGCCATCGGCCGCTGCGTCGAGCACGCGCATGTAGAGCTTCATGTGCTCTCGGTCATAATCTGTGAGTCCCGCACTCTGCGGCGGCTCATCCAGAAAAACCGGTTGTTTCATCGACGCCCCCAAACGGAGAATCCTTATCTTTGATCGGGCGCGGTGTGAACGAGGTCTAGTGTCGGCTCCGTCGATGCCACTATCACGACAATTCCGTCGGGCAGCATCGTAGCGGCGACGCCGGTCGGCGCGTTTGCGGCCACTGGTCGATTTCTCAAGAACGCTTCTTGCCGTCGTCGGCAATCGCATTGCGCATGACCATCACGCCCTCACCCTTGTCGGTGGTCAGGAACACGATGCCTTGGGCCTCAAGAACGCGTCGCACTTGGTCGCGTGTCGATTCATAGACACGCAGTCCGCTCTCGGATTCGAGGCGTTTCAGTGCGGTCAGCGATACTCGGGCCTTGTCGGCAAGCGTCTCCTGATTCCAGCCAAGTAGCGCTCGCGCAGCCCGCGATTGACGAGCGGTGATCATGGAAACGATCACCGCCACAATTCGTGCGGCACGAGCCAGAACTACGACTATAATAGTCGGACTTTGGCCAAATGCCACCCATTATCGTCTGTCTCGGGTTCTTGTCGGCAAGATCGGAGAGTATTCGATTCGCAGAATGCCCATGGCCCCGCCCGGGCCAGCCGGGCGGGGTAAGGAGGAGGGCCTCAGTCGCCGTTGCGGCGGTTCGGACGGGACCAGATGAGGCTGTAGCCTTCACCGTTCTCGTCGCTGACCAGGTTGGCGTAGATGGGGCTCGTGAACGAGGGATCGTCGAGCTTGAGGCCCAGGTAGTCGCGGCCCTCGTTGGAGCGCTTGGCCCAGGCTGCCCCGATCTCGACCCGGCCGACATAGACGCGGTGGCTGGGGGCGTTCTCGCCGCTGGCGCGAGCGTCGGGGGTGACGCGGACGTTCTTGGCCTGGAGCGAGAGGGTGACGATCTCGCCGGTGAACTCGTTGTTGCCGGTCTGCTTGAAGGTGCCGATGGTGGCCATGGTAGTTCTCCGTGGTTTCTTGCTCGAGCCCGCACCATTGCGGTCTCGATGGCGATCGGCCGGCCGAAGGCGACCAGCGCTTCACCCGTGAGGGCCAGAGCGAAGCGGCGGATGGCGATGGAGGACTTTCTTGCCTCCGCGAGGAATGCCGGCGTCAGCCGGCAGGGGAAGAAAGTCTGGAGGCGCCGTTGAAGCATAGCCGGGCGAGGCGAAGCCGGCCTTCGGCCAGATCAAGCCAATAGAGAGACCGTATTGGAGCGGACATAGGGGAAGAGCCGACCACGGAGAACGTGGCTGCCTTCGCCCGAACGCCGAGCGTCCGGCCACGTGTTTCGCGGCGATCGCCCCGCTCCCGGGTTCAGCCGGATGGCCGCCACCATCCTCGCCACCCCGGCTGGGCGCGGGACACCAGGCTCTATCGCTGCTGTCGGCGGGGGGGTCTGGTGCCGTTGCTGCCGCCGACACGGCACCGGGGGTTGCCACTACCGGCATCGCGATCGGGCTCCTGACCTCACGGCGCACCATGCCGACCTCGTCAGCGCGCGCAGAACGGGGGAGAACCTGCCTCATCTGGTCGTCGATCGGCGGCTTCGGTCACGAGATCCCTGCGGCGTCCTGTCCGGCCGGCCCGGGCGGGGCCATCAGGGTGAGGCGCATGAACGCCGTGATGCCGACCGCCGCCGCGCCGACGATGGAGAAGACGAGCTGCCAGGTCTCCGAGGGCATGGTGAGCTTCACGATGCCGAAGGTGGCGTGATAGCCGGCGACGGCGGCCGGTGCGACGAAGGCGAGGATGACGGCCAGCTTGATCCAGGCCGGACGGGCGACGAGGAGCAGGAGCTGGAACAGGCCGAAGGTCAGTGCCGCCGCGATGGCGCCGACAATGAGGGCGCCGGGGATACCGGCGCCGGTCCCACGCGCCCAGGCGCCGACGGTGACGCCCGCGAAGAGCGGCAGGGCGAAAACCGCGAGGTTGAAGAGCAGCCAGCAGAGTGCGGCGATGCCGGCGAGCGTTGCGAGAATGGCGAGGATGATCATGGTGGTGGTCTCCGTGCATGACTAGGACGGGTCGCGCCAACCACCACCTCCACGGCGCGGGCGAAACTATAGCAGAGTTCGGCCGCTGCGGGCAGCAAGACATGCAGCGGGCATGGCGGCCTGGTCGATCGGACGGGACTGCCCGATCGACGGAGCGGCCGGCGATCGAAGGCGGCGCTCACGCGCCGCCCCGCTTGCGGAAGTCGTAGGCGTTGATACCGAGCTTCCTCGCCTTGTCGGCGAAATTGTCCTGGATGCCGGTGCCCGGGAAGACGATCACTCCGATCGGCAGCACGTCCAGCATCGCGTCGTTGCGCTTGAAAGGTGCGGCGCGGCCGTGCCTGGCCCAGTCGGGGGCGAAGCCGATCTGCGGCACGTTGCGGGCATCGGCCCATTTGGCGGCGATCAGTTCGGCGCCCTTGGGCGACTTGCCGTGGATCAGCACCATGTCGGGGTGCTTGGCGTGGACCTTGTCGAGCGCGTCCCAGACGAGGTGATGGTCGTTGAAGTCGAGGCCGCCGGTCAGGGCGATCTTCGGGCCCGTGGGGAGCATGACCTCGGTGTCGGACTTGCGGCGGGCGGCGAGGAAATCGCGGCTGTCGATCATGGCCGAGGTCAGATGCCGGTGGTTGACCATCGATCCATTGCGCGGGCGCCAGGCCGAGCCGGTGTGCTGCTCGTAGCGGTCGGCAGCCTGGTCGCGCATCAGTTCGGCGGCGTCTCGGCGTTCGATCAAGGTCTTGCCCTGGGCGGTGAGATTCTCGAGCTCGACCGCCTTGATCTCGGTGCCGTCCTGTTCGCGCTGGAGGCGGCGCTGGGCCTGCTCGTTGTCGTCCAGTTGCCGCTCGATCCGCAGTACGGCGCGGTGGAAGACATTGGTGACCGACCAGAGCAGGTCGTCGAGGTCGGGTTCGAGGCGTGTGTCGGCCAGGGTGGCGATGAGGGCGTCGAAGATGTCGGCGACCGCTCCCGCCACGTGGTCGCCTTCGGGAAGCGGTCGCGGATCGGGCTCGTCGGCGAAGGGACGCCAGCCATAGAGCTGGAGTTCGGTGAGCACGTGCTCGGTCGGGGACGATGCGTGGTGCGGTTCGGTGTCGTCGTGCTCTCTCATGGGAAGCTCCCGTCGGTGTGACCGCGACCCCCGCGGCCTTCATGGCGAGACAAGCCCACGGGCGGGACGGCTCGGCACCCGCAGCGAAGCGAAGGGCCGGAGCGTCAGCGGAGGATGGCGGCGGGCGGCTATTTTGTTTCGCGATGGAACGGCGTCGCCTTCGACCGCTATCTGTCACCAGCAGTCGCGCGCCGCCGGAAAATAGTCGGCCGCCGCCATTGCCTTGCCGGCCCGCCTGTGGGCCGATCGCCCTCTCGAAGGCCGGGTCGCGGCTCTCTCCTGGCGGAGACCCATGGGCCAGGCGGCGGCGTCACCGAACCGCGACCCCCTCCCCTGCCGGGCTCATGCCGCCCGGTCAAGGAAGCGATGGCGATCCCGCCGGACGAGCTGCAGTGCGATCGATGTACGCAGGGCGGCGAGGCCGAGATAGCGGAGGTCTTCGTTGAAGTCCTCCATCTCCGGCGACAGGACCAGCGCCTCGATGCCGGCGTCTGTCGCGCGCTCCATCAGGCTGTCGCGGGCACCGTCACCGGCCGGATCGTTGTCGCGGATGATGTAGAGCCGGCGCAATGTCGGCGGGAACAGGATGGCGGCGAGATGCGCGGCCGAGAGCGCCGCCGCCATTGCCATGCCTGGCAAGGCGCATCGGAGCGACAGCGTCGTCTCGATGCCTTCGCCTGCCGCCATGACGCTGCCGGGCACACCGAAGCGGACGGCATGACCGAGCAGGTCACCCATGGCCCGCCTCGGCGTATCGATCGGCGCCTTGCCGGTCCCGTCCGGGGCGAGCCAGGTGCGGTGCGCACCGGTCAGATGCCCGTCGAGATCGGTGACGGCGGCGATCATGGC
>CAYJMY010000181.1:0-9855 GCA_964371125.1 uncultured Mesorhizobium sp.
CGCGTGACTCAAACGAAACGGCCTCCGGAAAACCCGGCGCGGTTCAAATTCGTTCAGATTGACGATTTAAGTCGCCGTTTAAGTCATCGAAATATTTTTTCAGCACAACCCATTCTCCCTTAAAAAAACGTACTGATGCACTTTTTATCCCTATTCCCTATTGTGGCCTTCCAACAGTCCGAATCTGATATCCTTGACGGCTCCAGTCTACACCGAAGTATGGTGTCTCCACAGGGAAGGAGCTGCCGTGTCCGAAGACGACGCTGAATATTTCAAGTTGCGCAAGGAGGGGAAAATCTATCTCTCCAAGGTGTTCACGCACGGTGCTCTCAATGAACAGCGAAGGAGGTTCGCTTACGCCGTTTTTGAGGGTACAGAGCGCGCAGTCCTAGGTGAGATAGAAGGTGCACTTTGCCTTCGGCTTACCGGGGATCAGCGCAAGACGCAGGTGACGGCGCTGATCAGTCAGGACGATGCTGGCGTACGGCGGGTAACACTCCAAACTTTCAAATCACGTGCTGGGGGGTGGTACGAAGGCTACGAGAAAGAGGCTTTCACATTCCGCTCCGACGAGTTTGAGCGACTTTTAAAGTTCCTTGGCAGATTGAAATTCATTGACTTGTCCAATGAAGAACGTTTCCAAATAGAAGACTTGTCTGAAGCTGCCGGTCCGAAGATCATCACGGATTCCTCTGACCGTGCGCTGATCGGAAAGATCAAAAAGCTCGATGCGAGTGAACGTGAGCGCCTTTTCCGGTCCATCCACGACAATCTAACTCAAGAAGAAATCAACCTATTACTAGGTCGCCGACAGGCTTTGGAGGAATTCAATTCGCAACTTTTGACAGACGCATGGTCGGAAACACACTGGCAGGACTTCTTCGAGGTTCATAATTGGGTTTTCGGATATGGCCTTGACTACAGGATCATGCGGCAGTTCGACCGAGAAATGGTTGTTGGCGCAGGCGGAACGGACAATCGTGAGAAGCCGACTGTCGATTTCTTGATGAACTTCACGGACTACACAGTGCTTGTGGAGATCAAGCGCCCGGACACCGCAATATTTCAATCTCAGAAGTCCGCCCGTGCCGGTACGTGGCGCTTCAGCGCCGACTTCATGGATGCAATCTCGCAAGTGTTAGAACAGAAGGCGGAATGGCTTAGCGCGGCGCAGTCCGGCGACCACTTCAACAAATCGGGCACAAGTCGACTGGAGGCGCGGACCCGTGACGCAAAGACAATTCTTGTCATCGGAAATCGCGCTGAATTCTATCGGTCGGGTAATGTGCGCGAAGCCAACATCAAGCGCGACACGTTCGAGCTGTTTCGACGTGACACCCGTTCAATAGAGATCATCACGTTTGACGAACTCCTCGAACGGGCGAACTTCATCATCAAAGCGTGATACTGCCGAGAAAACGTTTGGGTAGCTGCACTCGCGGGCAAGTGCCGTCGCCGCGCCCTCTCCGCCCCCCCTACTCCACCTTCTCCGCGCCTTCCGGCACGCCGGCGTCGATCGGTTCCGTCGTCGGCCGCGACGACGATCCCCCCGACATGTCGGCGCCGAGATACATCGAATGGTGCACGGCGACCGGCGTCGGCCCGCTGACGCGGCTGTAGAGGTCGATGACGTCCTGGTTGAGCATGCGCACGCAGCCCGACGAGGCGTTCTTGCCGATCGAGCTCCACTCCGGCGTGCCGTGCAGGCGGTACATCGTGTCCTGGCCGTTCCTGAAGAGGTAGAGCGCGCGCGCGCCGAGCGGGCTCTTCGGGCCGGGCGGCATGCCGTTGGCATATTGCGCCAATTCCGGCTTGCGCTCGATCATCTCCGGCGGCGGCGTCCACACCGGCCAGGCCTTCTTGTATTCGACATTGGCCTTGCCGGTCCATTCGAAGCCGGCCTTGCCGAGGCTCACCCCGTAGCGGATCGCCTTGCCGTTCTCGACGACGAAATAGAGGAACTTCGCGTTCGCATCGACGATGATCGTGCCGGGTTTCGACAGGCTGGGGTCGATCACGATCTGGCGCAGGAAGCGCTTGTCGAGCTTCTCGTAGGGGATCGCCGGCAGATTGTGGCCGCCGTCCGTGATCGCCGCATAGAGGGTCGACGGCCCGGCGAAGGTCGGAACCGCCGTGTTCGAGCGCGGCGTCTGCGCGACCGCCGGCAGCGTGCCGGCGAGGGCCACGGAAGCCGCGCCGCCGACGAAGGCACGCCGGTTCATGCGTCCGAAGGAACGCCCGTCAAAAATCCGATTGTCCGCCATCATACCCCCAATTGTGCCGGCTGCCTTCCGGTCAGAGATAACAGAAGCCCGGGTTGCCGCAAACCGCTCCCCGCGTGCAATTGTTCGCGAGGCGCCGCACCCGCCCGCAATCGAGCGCGCGAAAAAGGCGAGGATGTGGCGCCGCGTCTATCGGACGCGAATCGGCCCCGGCCAGCAACGCGGGACCAGGGGAGCGGTTCAGCCGGCTAGATTTCTCTTTAAAGTTGTATTACTTCTCCGTTATCTCGTTAAGATTGAGATGGAGGAGAGAATGGGCAGTACGTCCGGAGTATCCATGCCGGAGATGACCGGGGGACTTCTTGTCATGTTCGAGCCGGGAAAGAAGGCCAGAGAGATCGACGATCTGGTGCGCAACAGGGTCGGCGCACGAACCGTTCACACTCGGGATTTCAAGCACGCCAACGCGGCGGTGATCTAAGCCTCCGATGCGGAACAGGCGGTCAGCCTGGACAACCTCGGCATTGCAGTCGTTCCTGCTCGGGAGAACGACGTGTCGGGCGCCAGCTTCGCCAACGTGCCGGGATTGGTCGCCGTTCGGCCGGAGTTCTGGATGCACGCGGTCGATGATTGGGGCAGCCGCCTTAAGGCATGGCTCTCTCAGGGGCAGGCATTGCTCGAAGAGCACGCGCGGACGCAAGAGGACCCGTCCACGCTGGTCGGCCCGCTGCCGTCGGCGATCTCTTCGGTGGCTGACGCGACCTGGGGGCTCGCCGCGACGAGAGCGGACAAGACGCGGTATTCGGGCGCAGGCATTCGTGTCGCCGTTCTCGATACCGGGCTCGATCGCAATCACGGCGATTTCGCCGGACGCTCGATCGTCGGCGAAAGCTTCGTTCCCGACGAGGAGATCGATGACAGGCAGGGCCACGGAACCCATTGCATTGGAACGGCTTGCGGACCGGAGAGACCGACCTCGCAGATCCGCTACGGCATTGCCCACGATGCGCAGATCTACGTGGGCAAGGTGCTCGGCAACGGCGGGTCGGGCCGGGAAAGCTGGATACTTGCCGGCATCGACTGGGCCGTGAGCCGCGGATGTCAAATCATATCGATGTCGCTTGGGCGCGCCGTCCAACCCAACGAACCGCCGGATCCCTTCTACGAGAGGGCCGGCGCGCACGCCCTGGACAACGGATCGCTGATCGTCGCGGCGGCCGGCAACGAAAGCTGGCGCCAGTACAATGCGATCAGGCCGGTCGGCGCTCCCGCGAACGCATCGACGATAATGGCCGTCGGCGCCGTCGATGCGAAGATGAAGATCGCCAACTTCTCGTGCGGCGCCGTGAACCCCTCCGGGGGCGAGGTCGACATCGTCGGACCGGGCGTCGACATCCTGTCGAGCTTCCCCGTGCCGAGAGCCTATGAGCGCCTCTCCGGCACGTCGATGGCAACGCCTCACGTGGCCGGTCTCGCGGCGCTCTATGCCGAGTCGGATCCGTCGCTTCGCGGCCGGGCGCTGTGGAATGCCCTGCAATCGGCGTCCGTCGACATTGGATTGCCCCGGCGCGACGGCGGCTCCGGGCTTGCGATCGCGCCGACGTGATGCCTGAAACCTACAGCGTCAGTACTCCCCGACCTATATCCACTCCAGCGAAGTGACGAAACCAGCTGCGGAGCAGGATTCAAGGTGGCGATGACGTGGATCTCGCGCGTTTGCGGGTATCGGCGAAGCCGGCAATGGTCTATTAATCGCCCCGGACATAGACTTCGGCAGCCACAGCAAGGATAACCGGCGATGGCAAAGACAAACGTGATGGTTCTGGTCGATGACCGGGACGGGCACACATTGGATTCGGTAGCCGAGGAAATCGCCCAGAGCGGGGTCGAAGTCGGTCGCGTCATTCGCGGCATGAAGACGATTTTCGGCGAGGTCGACGACATATCCGTCATCGAGAAGGTCCGCGGCGTAGACGGCGTCCTGGCAGTACGCGAAGAAGGGGTGATCACCCTGCCGCCGATGGACAGGAACGTCGCCCAGTAGTTGCCCTCTCCGGCTTTTCCAATCGGTCGCGCAGGGCTGACAGGTCGGCCAAATCGCGCCCGCGCGCGATCTCACCTGTCAGGAGACTTCTTTCCTGTCAGGAGACTTCTTTTCCCGGTCATGTTTCGGATGGCGGCGGCGCGCCGCTTTGCTAGCCTGCATCGTCAAGCAGCGAGGCGCACCGCATGATCCTGATCGGCCAGTACGATTCCTCCTTCGTCCGCCGGGTCGGCATCGCGCTCCGGCTCTACGGCATCCCCTTCGAGCACCGGCCGTGGTCGGTGTTCGGCGACGCTGACAAGATCCGCGCCTACAATCCGCTGACGCGCGTGCCGACGCTCGTCCTCGACGATGGCGAAGTTCTCGTCGACAGCACCTCGATCCTCGACCACATCGACAGCCTCGTGCCGGCAGAAAAGGCGCTCTATCCGCGCGCCGAGCCGGAGCGCCGCCGCGCCATGAAGGTCACCGCGCTCGCCGCAGGCCTCGCCGACAAGGCGGTGGCGCTGTTCTACGAAAAGCGCCTGCACGAGACGGTCTCACAAACCTGGGTCGGCCGCTGCGAACGGCAGATCCGCGACACGTTGGCCTGGCTCGAGGCCGACCGCGCCGCAAGGCTGGGCCCCTACTGGTTCGGCGAAAGGATCGGTCACGCCGACATCGCGGTCGCGGCGTCGCTCCGCCACATGGGCGAATCGCATCCCGACCTCGCCGGCCTCGACGGCTGCCCGGCGCTCGCGGCGCACTGTGCGCGGCTCGAGGCGATGCCGGTGTTCGTCGAAATCTCGCAGCCCTTCATTCCCCCGGCATGAGGAGGAGCCGACCATGACAGCATCGGGAACAATCCGCGCCGGCATGGGCGGCTGGACCTTCGAGCCGTGGGAAGGCACGTTCTATCCGGACAGGCTGCCGAAGAAGCGGCAGCTCGAGTACGCATCGCGGCAGGTGCCGACCATCGAGGTCAACGGCACCTATTATTCCACCTTCAAGCCGCCGGTTTTCGCCGGCTGGGCGGCCGAGACGCCCGACGATTTCGTCTTCTCGCTGAAGGCCAACCGCTTCGTCACCAACCGCAAGGTGCTGGCGACGGCGGAAGAATCGATGACGCGGTTCCTGTCGTCGGGGATTTCCGAACTCGGCGACAAGCTCGGACCGATCGTCTGGCAGTTCGCCAACACGAAAAAATTCGAGCCGGACGACTTCGCCGCCTTCCTCGACCTCCTGCCGGAACGCCAGGACGGGCTTGCGCTGCGCCACGTGCTGGAGGTGCGCCACGCCTCGTTCGGCGTGTCCGAATTCGTCGCGCTGGCGAAGAAGCACGGCGTCGCCATCTGCTACGCCCATCACCACGACTATCCCGAATTCGCCGATGTTACCGCCGATTTCGTCTATGCCCGCCTGCAGAAGGGCGAGGACACGGTGTCGACAGCCTACGAGGCCGCCGAGCTCGACCGCTGGGCGGCGCGGGCGAAGGAATGGGCGGAAGGCGGCGCGCCGGCCGACCTGCCGCGCATCGTGGCGGAGGCGCCGGCGCCGAAGAAGCCGCGCGACGTCTTCGTCTACATCATCCACGAGGGCAAGATCCGCGCGCCGCAAGGCGCCATGGCGCTGATGGAGCGGGTCGGCTGAGCCGGCCCTTCTACCAGAGGTCGTCGGGATCCTCGTCGGGCCCGACCTCGATGGAGCGGTAGATCGGCCGGTCCTCGCCGAGCGACCGGTCCGCCTCGCTTTCCCAGGGCGTGGCGTGGTTATCGATGCGCATCTGGAAGACGAAGTAGGTCGGCGAGCAGAAGCCGACGCCCTTCACCTTGCCGACGTTCGGCGTGTCGGGCGGAAACGCCTGGCAGATGTAGTCGTCGCGGCAGAAGCGGTCGGCCGAGCAGGCGGCGCGGTTGCCGCGCTGCACGGCGCCGGCGAGACACTGGTCGAAATTGCCCGTCGACACGCAGAGGTCGAACTTCTTGCCGCCGGTCAGCCCGCAGATCTCGCGCGGCGTCTTCGCTCCGGGCTTGAAGGCGGCGAAGGCCCGGTCCTTGTCGTCGCACTGGCGGTAGGCCATGCCGCCGGGCACGCCGATGCGCGGCGGGCGGCAGGTGTAGTCGCGGTGCGAGGCCTTCGGCGCGAAAGCGGCGAACTGGGCGAGGCTGTAGCGGTCGCCGAAGGGCATCGCCGTGGCGCTCGTCACCGGGCCGGAAAGGCAGGGATGGCCGGAGAACATGCCGGGGCCGTCCTGCGCAACGAGGCACTGGGCGAGGCGGACCGGCAGGCCCGGCGTCTCGGCCAGCGGCGTGCAGACCGTGCCGCCGTCGCAGGCCCAGCCGCCGTCGAGATGCGCCTGGTCGTCCGTGGCGATGCACGGCATCGCCGCTTCGGCCGCTTCGTATTCCGGCCCCGAGCCGTCGTCCGCCCACGCCGCCGGCGGGGCGAAGGAGAGCGGGCGGAATCGGTTGGGCTCGCGATCCTCGGCGATGGCGCGCACGTAAGCCGCGCGGCGCGGCAGCTCGGCATGGAGGTGCGGCGAGATGCCGACTTCGACCCGGTTCAGCGGCGAGGTCAGGTCGTCGTCGAGGCCGATGAAGTGGAACCCCGCCGTACCGCCCGACTGATGGCAACCCTGGCAGGTGCCGTTGTCCAGCCGCGCCAGCAGGCCCTCCGGCGTTTTCGCCACTGTCGTGGCCGACAGGTCCGCGCCCGCGAATGCGGCGGCCGGGAACAGGGCGGAAAAGGGATGGTTGACCGGGCGTGCGGCGCCGAAGGTCGACCAGGACACGACCTTGCGGGCGAGAAACCGCTCGGGGACCATGTAGACGCCCGCATCGATGCCGGCCACGTTCTGTCGCATGTAATCTGCCAGTTCGGCGGCGAGCGCGGCGTCGCCGGCGAGCCTTTCCGCGTCGGGCGTGTTCTCCAGCGGCAGCTCGCTCACCGTGTCGCCGTCGATGCCGAAGATGCGCATCAGGTAGACGGCCTGGCCCCCGAACTCCGGCTCCTGGCCGGAGGGGAAGCGAACCATCTGGGCGTTCAGCTCGAGCTGGCGGAACTCCAGCTCGGACGGGTCGAGCGTTCCGCCGGCGAGCCAGCCGGCGTCGACCGTGTCGTCGATCTGCGGCACCCAGCGGCGGGCGACGCCGGTGCAGCCGCCGTCGGCGTCGGGGAGAACGTCGTAGACGGCGTTGAAGTTGAACGGCATGCGCGAGGACAGGACCTTGCCCTTGCCGTTCTTGCGGAATGCGTAGGCCAGCCGGTAGATCAGCCGCACCTCGCCGCAGCCGCCCTCCCCGCGCAGATCGTGGAAGTCGCGGCGGTCGAGGCGGTTGACGACGCCGACGAGGCGCAGGCGCGCCTCAGCCGCCGATAGCCAGCGCATGTCCATGATGCGGCCGGTTTCGGCCGTCGTGAACTCGTCGAGGCTGCGGCCGCCCTTGGTGATCTGCGTGCGCAGTTCGGCGAGGTCGGCTGCGATTGTCTCGACGATGGCGCGGTAGGCGGGAGACGACGCGCTCAGCCCCGCGAGATTGCCGTCGCCTTCGACGCCGAACAGGCCGGCGAAGCCGTAGCCCTTGTCGTCGAGCGCGGCGAGCACAGCCGGGTCATCGACATAAAGAACCGGCTCTTCGGCGCGCGCCGGTGCCGTCGCGAGTTGAAGCGCGACGCTGAGCGCCAGCAGCCAGGCCTTCATCGTTCGCCCACCGCCGGATCACCGGCCGGCGCCGGGAAGAACCTGCGGAGGACAGGCGGTAGCGCCAGCGGCAGGTCTTCCGCGATCAGGCCCGGCCCGAACACGCGGGCGGCCTCGGCATGCATCCAGACGGCGGCGCAGGCTGCCTCGAAACCCGGCATGCCCTGCGCCATCAGGCCGCCGGCGATGCCGCCGAGCACGTCGCCGGAACCCGCTGTGGCGAGAAGTGGCGTGCCGTTGGCGTTGATCGCAGCGCGACCGTCGGCCGCCGCGATCACCGTGTCGGCGCCCTTGAGGATCACGGTCGCGCCCGAGCGCGCCGCGGCAAGCCGCGCGCGTTCGAGCTTCGACGGCTGGTGTTCGGCCGTCAGGTCGGGAAAGAGCCGGGCGAACTCGCCATCGTGCGGGGTGAGGACGACCTTTCCGGGGCACGCGCCGACCGCGGCGAAAAAGGCTTGCGCATGCGCGCCGGCGAGCGCGGTGATGGCGCTCGCGTCGACGACGAGCGCGCAACCCGTTCCGACCAGCCGTTCGACGAGCGTCACCAGCAGCGCCGCCGTCGCGGCGTCCGGCATCAGGCCCGGCCCGTACACCAGAGCGCTCGGCCGCCGCTCGGCCAGGAACACCTCGACGTCGGCAAATCCGTCGGTCCGGCGCAGCATGATGGACGTCAGGTGCACGGCGTTGACGGCAAGCGCGCCGCCCGGCGAGAGCACGGTGACGGCGCCGGCGCCCGCCCGCGCTGCCCCCATCGCGGCAAGCCTGGCGGCGCCGGTCGCAGCGGCCGAGCCGGAGAAGACGCCGACATGGCCGCGCCGGTACTTGTGCGTGTCGGCCGCGGGTCGCGGCAGGGATAGGCGCCACCGCGACGGCCCGTTCTCGAACGCAGCCGGGGCCAACTCGCCGACGATCGCGTCGGCGATACCGATATCGGCGACGATCACTTCTCCACACATTTCGCGGCCGGGATAGAGAAGGTGTCCCGGCTTCTTGCGCACGAAGGTGACCGTTTGGGCGGCGCGGAACGCAGCGCCGAGCACGGCGCCGGTCAGGCCGGACACGCCCGACGGCAGGTCTACTGCCACCACGGGAACGCCCGCTTCGTTGCAGTGAGCGATCACGGCGGCATCGGCACCCTCCACTGGCTTGGAGAGCCCTGCCCCATAAAGCGCGTCGACGACGACGGAATCGTTCGACGGCCGGAAGTCGGCGAGCGGCCATGGCGCGACCGGACAGGCCGCGGCAGCCTTCTCCGCGTCGCTTCCCGGCCGCGGCTCTGTACTCGCCCACACGGCGACGTCCAGCCCTCTCTCCGCCAGTTCGGCAGCGACCACATAGCCGTCCCCACCATTATTCCCGGGGCCGCACAGCACGTCGAAGCGCGCAGCGCCCGGATGCCGCGCCAGCACGACACCGGCCACCGCGGTTCCGGCGTTCCGCATCAGACGCGGACCGTCGAACGGACCGCGCGCAATCGCGTTGCTGTCGGCCTCGGCCATTTGTGCTGGCGTCAGGATGTCGTCGGGCAATGCGCTCTCCGCCGGTGGTCCGCTGCAGACTAGCCTCGCCGGCAGCTCTCACGCAAACGCGCAAAGATGCTCATTTTTTCGGCACAATGCCTAGCGTTTGAACGCACCGCTTCGTCACTCTATGCTGGCGCGCTCTGTCGGGCCATCATGGCGCTTGAGCCAATGGCTAGAAACAGCGTCCGGCGAAGCGCCATGGAGGTGGTTCGCGTCCATTTCGCCGCAGGTCGGCATGACTGGCATGCTTCGTGCTTGCTTGCGGCGTAAGCGGGGATCGACAACCCGTTCCCACACCAGCGGAGGCCCGTCCGGCATGAAGAAAATCGAAGCGATCATCAAACCCTTCAAACTCGACGAGGTGAAGGAAGCGCTCCAGGAAGTCGG
>CAYJMY010000182.1:0-9829 GCA_964371125.1 uncultured Mesorhizobium sp.
GCGCTATACCGGTGAAGATCGCGCCGGAGGCGATTGTGGCAACGATTGGTGCGACACGCCCAACGGTAATCACGATGCCGTTGATCACCCCGCACAGGGTGCCGATCGCCAGAACGGCTATTGCGCCCACGGCAATCTCAACCGGACTGCCGTCAAGAAGATAGGACGCGGCGGCGTTTGATAGCGCTATGATGCCGCCAACAGAAAGGTCGAGGCCACCTGTCACCACGGCGAAGAACTGGGCGACGGCAGCCAGCGCGAGGGGAACGATCTGGTTGGCCCAAGGCGTGATCGCCGCCACATGCAAGCCGCGCGGATGGATGTAGATGAACGTCACGAAGCTAGCAGCGAACAGGGCGACTGTAAGGCAAAGCCGCCATTCGCGTTTGGCCAGATCAAACAGCTCGCGCGAAAAGTCGGACCGTATTTCGGTTTCGATTCTAATGCTCATTGCTCCGCCCTCCCTCGATGGCCCTGAGACCGAATGATTGCGAAAGAATTGCCTCTTCCGTGATCTCTGCCCCACAAAGCTCCTTGACGATCCTGCCCTGGTAAAAGACCCCAACGCGATCGGCGAGACCAACCAGTTCGTCGTAGTCTGTCGAGTGAAGGACAATGGCCGCGCGCGCCTCGGTCAACTGGCGCAGTAGCCTGTAGATCTCGGACTTCGTGCCGACATCGATTCCACGCGTCGGATCGCTGAGCAGTAGTATCGCCGGTTCCGCCGCCAGATACTTGGCTATGACCACTTTTTGCTGGTTTCCGCCCGAAAGCGTATCAACGCTGTCGTCGACGGACGCCGCCTTGATCCGCAAGCGCTTGACGAGCTCGGAAATTAGTTCGGCCCGGCGGCCCGGCTGGATGACACCGAGCTTGGAAATCTTGTCGGAGGCGGCCGCGGTGAGATTGTCGCCAATCGACAGGTCCAGATGAAGCCCCTCTGTCTTGCGGTCCTCCGGGATAAGAGCGATGCCGGGAATTCCCATAAGCGCATCGCTGGGATTACCTGGCATTCTCCGGCTGCCCACGGAAATGTTTCCCGTAACCCCCCTCAGTAATCCATAGATCGCCTGGAGCGCTTCCTTCTGACCCTGCCCGTCGAGGCCGCCAATCCCGTATATTTCGCCCGGACGCACCTGAAAACTGACACCGCACAGTTTCTTCTGCCAGCGCAGGCCGTCCACCGAAAGGACGGGCTCGGCAGTGCTGGGGGCGGGTTTGGGCGGATAGACCTGGCTGATATCGCGCCCGATCATCATCGAGATGATCTCAGACTCCGACCTCGAACCGTTCTTGAACGTTGCGATGCTCTTTCCATTCCGGAAAACGCTGCAGGTATCGGCGAGCTCGTCAATTTCGTGCATCCGATGGGAAATGTAGACGACCGCGACACCTTCTTCTTTGAGCCTGCGGACCATCGAAAAAAGGATACGCACTTCGCGATCGCCGAGCGCGGAGGTGGCCTCATCGAGGATCAGGACCCGCGGCAGCTTGACCAGCGCCTTGGCGATTTCCACCAGTTGCGCCTGCGGAAGGGCCAACGGGCGCACCTTGGACCGGGGATCGATGTTTTCGCAGCCCATCCGGGCGAGAATTTCAGTCGCAGCGCGCAGCTGCTTGCCGCGGCTGTAGAACCCCGCCGCAAATGTCGATTTGTTGATGAATATATTATCCGCGACCGAGAGATCCGGAATAAGGGAAAGTTCTTGATGCACGCAGGCAATTCCCCTGCGTTCCGCATCCCTGGGGTCTCGGATCGTCTGGGTCTGACCATCAATTTTCAATTCGCCGGTTGTCGGAGGCGTGACGCCCGCCAGAATCCTGATTAGCGTGCTCTTTCCCGCACCATTTTCCCCGAGGATGGCATGGACCTCACCCTTATTGAGCGTCAGGTTCACTTCATCGAGCGCAACCACGCCGCCATAGACTTTACGCAGCCCGCGCAATTCAATGATGGGTTGCGGCAATGTTGAGGCAATTTCTTTGATGACGTCTACTTGCATGACAGCCTTCCTATAGGCAAAGGTCACGCCTGGTGCGGCGTGACCCGTGTGCGCATTGGAAAATATCAGAGGTTGTCTGGTGTCTGGCCCAAAATCTGATCTGCGGTGAAATTCACTCCGCAGGCCGGAAAAGAAGTGGCCGCATAGAACGTCGCCGGCAGGTTGGTGAAGTAGTTCTCTCCGTCCTGAAGCTCCTCCGACGTGACTACCGGAATATCCAATAGGATCATGCTAGGCAGCGCCTCACCCTTGAGGGATGCGATCAAAGCGGAGAACGCGACCGCCGCCATCGCAGGAGCCTGAGCAGCCGAAAGTCCAGGCACCTGGTTCTTGGCCATTTCGATGCGCGTTCCGTTCTCAGCATCCCCGGCAAGGGGGACGATGGGATGATTTGTGTCTACCATGGCGCGGATTGCACCGGCGCATCCGTGCTGACAAACGATGCCGTCAAAAGGCCCGCTGGTTGCGATGGCGTCCGCAACGACTTTTTGAACTGTCCCTGTATCCCAGTTGCCAGCGACCTCGATCACCGTGGCACCGGGCACGTTGTCGAGAACAGCGCGCATGCCGTCATGGTTGTCGCGATCGACCGAATTGCCCGGCAGCCCGCGCACTTCGAGGAATTTCGGGTTCGGCTTGGTCACGCGTCTGACCACATCCTCCGCCTTAATTCTGCCCAGCTCGATCTGACTCTCGTTCACCTGCACCACGGCATCGTTATCAAGTGTATTGTCGAACGGCAGAATGATCGTGCCCGCCTGAGCGGCGCGCTTGACTACCGGTCCGAAAGACGTCGGATTGACCGCGTTAAGCACGATGCCGTCAAATCCGGCGGCGATGAGACTGTCAACCGCGGCGATCTGCTGAGAGATATCGTTGCCCGTGCTGATCACTTTGAACTCTTTCAGGCCGGGCATGTTTTCAGGCAATTGCGACCACGCCTTCGCTGCCTGGATCATATTGATGCGCCAGTCATTGCCAGCGAAACCATTGACGAGCGCGACACGGTACGGGCCGGGCTTGGCCTCCCCTTGGATCACGTTCACGTCAGCGCTCGCCGGACGAAAGCATTCGGGTTTGTAGGTTTCCGCAAGCGCAGTTGTCGACAAAAGCGACAAGCACATGGCAGATCGAAGTAGGGTTCGCAGAATTGGCATCGGTTTCCTCCCAGTTGCCGAGTTAAGGTCTATAGAGCACGGCAGTTTGAAACCGCCGTGAGAGCACGTCAGTTTCAAACTGCCGTGTAGCCACCATCCACGACCAGTTCGCTGCCCGTCATGAACGAAGATCCATCGGACGCAAGGAACAGAACCGCGCTGGCAATTTCTTCAGCCCGCGCCGGCCGGCCAAAAAGCGACGGCCCGAGCAGGTGCTTGACCTTTTCAGGATCATTGACGAGATCCTTGGTCATATTCGTTATAGTCAGGCTGGGGTGTACGGAGTTGACGCGGATATTATCCTTGGCAACCTCTGACGCCGTCGCTTTTGTAAGCAGGCGTACGGCGCCTTTAGATGCCACGTAAGCTGCGGCATCTGGAAATGCGACAAGACCCCAATTCGAGCAGATGTTGATAATTGTACCGCCACCGGCTTTGCGCATGTGAGGGATCACAAACTTCGATCCCAGGAAGACGCCACGAACGTTGACCGCCATCGTTTCTTCCCACACTTCCAGCGGCGTCGACTCGACTGTTCCAGACCGATAAATGCCCGCATTGTTGACAAGGATATCGATACGGCCAAATTTGCTGACGACTTTCTCGACGGCGGATGCCCAGCTTTGTTCTGACGTTACATCGAGCTTCACGAAAATTGCATCCGGCCCGATCGTCTTTACCTCTTCTACAGCAGCCTTCCCCGCATCTTCGTTGATGTCGGCAATGACTATCCTAGCACCAGCACTCGCGAGCGCTTTGCAGTGAGCCAGCCCCATTCCGAGTGCGCCGCCCGTTATAATCGCAACTCTCTCATCAATTTTCATCGCAGCCATCTCCTCCGATATACGCCACTTACTTCCGCGACCTGCCGTGCGCTTTTCCTTGGAAGGTAGTGTCATGAAAAAATCTCGGTGCGTCAAGAGAGATTTTATCGATTGATCATTTTCGAGTGGCACCACCCCATACTTGTGATATAGTCGCGACAAGATGCACGAGACACCCAGTTTGACCTAAAAACCCACGCCGCACAGGAGACTCGAATTGCCTAGCCGAAAGAAACCGAATTCATACCTCTCCGCCGAGGCGCGGGAACAACAGATCGTTGAGATGGCTATCGATTATTTTTCCGAGTATGGATTTCAAGCAAGCACTCGCGAGATCGCTAAACATATCAACATAACTCAGCCGCTTCTATATCGATACTTCAAAACAAAGAATGATCTAATTGAACGCGTTTACAAAGAGGTTTTTCTTGATCAATGGCGAGGCGAATGGCAGATTGATCTTCAAAGTCGCGAAATACCTTTTCGAGATCGGCTAAAGAATTATCTTATAGACTATTGTAATAGTATACTTGATAGGAATTGGATTCGCATTTTCCTGTTGGGTGCGTTGAATGATCAGACTATAAATAAGCGTTATCTGGCGATGCTGCAGGAGCGCACCTTTCCTATTATTCTCAACGAACTTTATGCTTCGATTGGAATTGAGAGCTCGGACGAGAGAAATCGCGCACTCGACAATGAGATCTTATGGTCATTTCACTCGAGCTTCTTCTACATTGGGGTTCGAAAATATGTATATCAGCTGGAGGTACCGGAAAATATTGAAGAGATAATCGATGCCCGCGTGAACGCCTTTTTGGACGGCGCAGAGGCGGAATTTATCGCGCGGCGCAAGAGCGCGTCGGGTTTGCCGCACGGTAGCAATTCTGAACTAAAACGCCGGGCTTGACAATAAATTATCAAACGATCAAATTATGCGCGATCGCTGGATATCGAAGGAGGTGCTCGCAATGCAGGAAGCAGCAGGTGGGGCCGCTAGAAAAGATTGGCCGAAAGTTCTCATTGACGAGATGGAGCGCAATTACAACAACGGCAAAGTGGGTCATACACTCGTGTCGGAAACCGAGAAGGTTCGGGTAGGGCACATAGAGCTGGCCCCAGGTGAACGTATTGGCTTTCATAGTCATGTTCTGGATTACTTCTGGACGGCGTTGGGCGCGGGGAAATCAAGATCTCACTACGCCGACGGCCGGACGATTGAGGTAACCTGCGAGGCTGGCGAAACGCGACACCTCTCGTTCAACACAGGCGAGCGCATGCAACACGACCTCGAAAACGTCGGCGAGACGCCGCTCCGGTTCGTCACCGTGGAATTTAAGGACAGCAGCAATGCGCCACTGCTGGTGTAAGATAGACCCGTCGCCCCTGTTCATAGGAGACAGGGCGGCCTCTATTGTCGCGGCGTATAGTTCAATACGTCCCGCTGCTCGATCCCCTGCGAAGAATCTTGCCGCGTATCTGCATTCGCGAGACGCTCGAATATAATATTTTGCCCGAGGGCGAGCGGGAGGAGGAATATCCAGATGACAGAAGCGAAGGAAACCCAACCACTAAAGCGTCCGCCGATAATATTCGTTTCCCCACCTAAATACGTTCAAGGCCCGGGCGTGATTGACGTGATGCACGAGTATATGCGTGACCTCGGTGTGCGCGCGACCGTAATATCCGACGAGTTCGTATGGAAAACCTTTGGTGCCCGCGTAGCACAGTCATGTAAAGCGGGGAAAATAGAGCTCAGTCCGTTCATTTTCAGTGGACAAGCTTCCATTGGTCAAGTCGAGAAGGCGGCCGAAAGCGCCCGAAAGGCTAAATCCGACATCATTGTTGGCATGGGCGGGGGCAAGGCGTGCGATGTTGCCAAAGCTGTGGGCGCCCGCCTCGGCTGCAAATGGGTCACACTTGCAACCATCGCGTCCACCGACGCACCTACGAGTTCCCTTTCGGTTCTTTATCAAGACAATGGCGACTTCCATAGCTATGAGTTGCATGGAAAGAATCCCGATCTCGTCATGGTAGACACAGACGCGGTCGCAAGGGCTCCGGCACGTTTCCTTGCCTCGGGTATGGCCGACGCAGTCGCGACACGTTTTGAATCGGCAATGTGCGCAATAGCGGGCTCCTACACAATTCTGGGTGCGCGGCCCTCCAACGCTGGTCTGGCTCTTGGTGCACTGGCGTGGGACAATTGCCGGCGCTACGGCCTCAGCGCGCTGAAAGCGGTCGAGGCGCACGCGGTCACGCCCGCGCTTGAACTGATCGTCGAAACCAATACCTTCCATAGCGGCGTGGGTTTCGAAAGCGGAGGGTTCTCCGGAGCTCACGCAATCCACAACGGTATTACGCGCCTGCCGGAAAGCCACGTGGCCATGCATGGCGAGATCGTAAACTTTGGCGTTCTGGTTCAATTGACGCTGGAGGGTCGCCGCGATGCGGATCTCGATGAATTCATCGAGTTCTCTTTGCCACTTGGCCTACCGGTCACGCTGGAACAGATTGGTCTCAAGGGTATCACGGAAGAAAAGCTGCATATCGTTGCAGAAGCCGCGACGGCACCCGGTGAATCTATTCATTGGATGCCGTTCAAGGTCGATGCAAACATGGTGGCCGCTGCAATTGTCGGAACCGATGCCTATGCACGGGAGTACCTCGCGGGTCGTGAATCCCGCCTTTCAGCACCCCGTCGACCGCAAATCCGATAGTCGATTGGGTAACAGGCGAAAAATGGCGTATTTCACCTCGACCCGATAAACCACAGGTTTGAGGCGTTGGATTGTCCATGGAACTGCAAAAGAGTTGAACGTGAAACAACATCTTCTCACAATGAACCACATCGGCATCACATTCCCAGACCTTGACGCGGCGGTCCCATGGTATCGCGACGTGCTCGGCTGTTATGTACTTTCTGAAGCTGCGGAAGCGACCGACGATGGCACGCCTTACGGCGACGTTGTCAAAGACATCTTCGGTGAGAAGTTTGGTAAAGTCCGCATTGCCCACCTCGCCACAGGGTGCGGCGTTGGCATTGAAATGTTCGAGTTCATCGACCCCAAGACCCGCGTTCCCGACAACACTTTTGACTATGCGCGCGCCGGCATTTTCCATTTCTGCCTTACAACGGCGAACATTGAGACGACAGCTGAGCGCATTCTAGAACATGGCGGCAAGGTTCTGAGCAAGACATGGAAATTGTTCGACGCCGAACAGATGCGCCTTGTCTATTGCCAAGATCCTTGGGGCACGATCATTGAACTCTATGAGGCCCCCTACCCACTATTCACCGCAAACAGAACTTGATGTGCATCCAGGTATTCGGAGCGTTCTAATACCATATGTGGAACGGCCCCTTCGGCCAAGGCTTCGGATGACGTTTTCCTTGGGGAGGCGGTGCGCCCATATGTCCGGCCTTTTTGCGCGGCGCATATGGCCGCTGGCCTCGATGAAGTCCGCAACGCGGGCAGCCAAACAACGGCACGCACACGTCGGTGCGGTGGTATTATCGGCTTGTCTCGCGTCGGGATTTCGTCCCGTTGGATCATCGTCATTATCTGCACCTTGGTCCTTTCGGCGCGCTGCGGTTGACCACGCCGGAAGCTCTGTCGTTCGTTTGGGTCAGGTCGCCGCCACGGGCTCCATCCCCGTGGCCCATTCGGGTCTTCTGTATTCTCCGCCCTTGGTCAGCAGAGCGAAGATGATGCGGGCCATCTTGTTGGCCAGCGCCACCGCGACGACCTTGGCCGGCTGCCTGGCCAGCAGCCCGATCAGCCATTCGGGTCCGTTGGCGCCCTTGCGCACATGACGCAGGACCGACGTGGCGCCTACGACCAGCAGGGTTCGCAAGGTGGCGTTGCCCATCTTCAATATCGACCCGAGACGCTCCTTGCCGCCGCTCGAGTGCGGCTTCGGCGTCAATCCCATCCAGGCGACGAAGTGGCGTGCGGACGTTAAGCCGGCGATATCGGGCACCAGCGCCCTGATGGCGGCGGCGGTGATGGGTCCAATACCGGGGATGGTCGTCAGCCGGCGCATCTCATCGTCGCGGCGGACTTCGGCGACGAGCTGGCGCTCCAAGCCCCCGACCTCTGCGTTCAGCCTGTCGATCTGGTCGGCCAGGGAGGTGAGCGCAAGCCTGGCCGCCGCCGGCAGCCGGGCATCTTCCGTGTCGCGCACGATCGCGACGAGGCCGGCGACCTTGGCTACGCCCGTCCCGGTCACGATCCCCAGTTCGCCGAGATGGGCACGCAGCGCGTTGATGGTCTGGGAGCGCTGGCGCACCAGCAGATCACGCGTCTTCAGCACCATGGCGCTGGCTTGGCTGTCGGCGCTCTTGATCGCAACGAACCGCATGGTCGGCCGCGTCACCGCCTCGCAGATGGCCTCCGCATCCGCCGCGTCGGTCTTGCCGCGCTTGACATAGGGCTTCACGTAAGCCGGCGGGATCAGCCGAACTTCATGGCCGAGCGCAGCAATCTCGCGCGCCCAATAGTGTGCCCCGCCGCATGCCTCCATGCCCACCAGGCACGGAGAAAGCCTGGCAAAGAAGCGCAACAGTTCACTGCGCCGCAACTGCCGACGAACAACGATCTGTCCCTCGCTTCCCACGCCATGCACCTGGAAGAGCGACTTCGCCAAGTCCAGTCCGATCGTGTTAATCTCTTTCATGGAACGGTCCTTTCCTCTTCAAGGGCGACTCGCCCTTCTGGCACATGATGCCGCAGAGAAGGGGCCGTTCCACACCATCAACGGCCCGCTGATCTGACTCTCGGGGGATTGAACGAAGGCGCTACCGCGGCATATGGGGCGGCTGATTTGCCAATATCTCTGCTGTTTTGAAGGATTGGGTTGTTTCGCAACCTTCAAACAGGAGATGACGATGACCGAGATAAGCCCCCCTGCGCCGGCGGATGATCGATGACATGACGATCCGCAATTTGTCGCCTGCGACACAGCGTTCCTACCTTCATGCAGTTGCGAAGTTCTCGCGGTATTTTGGCCGATCGCCTGACCGCCTCGGGCTGGAAGATGTCCGGGCCTTTCAGGTGCATCTGGTGTCATTGGGCATTTCATGGCCCGCTCTTAACCAGACAGTCTGCGCCCTCCGCTTCTTCTATGGCGTCACGCTTGACCATCATGAGATACCAGAACGTATTGCCTATGCCCGAACGCCAGCCAAGCTGCCAACTATTCTGAACGACGACGAGATCGTCCGGTTTCTTGAAGCAGTTCCGAGCCTGAAGACCCGCACGGCGCTAATGACAGCCTATGCGGCAGGATTGCGGGCCTCCGAGACGGTCCATCTGAAAATCAGCAATATCGACGGCGCACGCGGTGTCATACGGGTTGAGCATGGCAAAGGCGGCAAGGACAGGATAAGCGCAAGAACGCCGCCGTGACGCGAAACGTTCGTTTGGCGGCCATCAAGTCGTTCTTCCGCTTCCTCGAATACCGGCAACCAGCATCCCTCGATCAAGTCCGCCGCGTGCTCGCGATTCCGTTCAAGAAGACGGACACGCGGCTCGTTCCCTATCTACTGCGCGAGGAGCTGCAAGCGCTGCTCGACGCACCGGACCCGACAACGCGCGACGGTATCCGCCGCACTTGGCTCCTATATTACACCTAGCGCGATTTTCCAGTTTCGAGGTCTCAAACTCCTACTTCACCAACCCATTGAAACCACGGCATTTTCAACTCACCGTGATAAGACGTCGCATGGTAGACAAACCCCTTTTTGAGTGAGTCGCGGGTTCCACCCAGTCGAAATTCCACTGTTGGTGCCGGTTCGAACAAGAGCCGAAGGGTCGGCAGACTCTTCCAGGCGACATTTGCC
>CAYJMY010000183.1:0-9817 GCA_964371125.1 uncultured Mesorhizobium sp.
GCGCCGCTCCTTGCGGCCGAGGCGCCCGGCGATGCCGAGGTCGACCGCCACGATCGTGCCGGCGGCGTCGACGAAGAGATTGCCGGGATGCATGTCGGCATGGAAGAATCCGTCACGCAGCGTATGGCGAAGGAACGACTGGACGAGGGTGGCGGCCAGCTGCTTGAGGTCGTGGCCGGCGGTGCGCAGGGCGGCGACGTCGGAGAGCTTTATGCCGTCGATCCACTCCATGGTGAGCACGTCGCGGCCGGTGCGCTCCCAATCGACGCTGGGAACGCGGAAGCCGGGGTCGTCGCGGGTGTTCTCGCCGAGCTCCGAGAGCGCCGCCGCCTCCAGGCGCAGGTCCATCTCGACCTTCGTCGTCTGAGCAAGCGTCTGGGTGACCTCGACGGGCCTCAGCCGCCGGCTCGCCGGGATAAAGCGCTCCTGCAGCCGCGCGGCGAGGAAATAGCTCTCGAGATCGTCGTTGAAGCGGCGGCGAACGCCCGGCCGGATGACCTTTACAGCGACCTTCACCGGCGCGCCGTCGCGCATGACCTCGGCCGCATGTACCTGTGCGATCGAGGCCGCCGCGACCGGCTCGCCGAACGATAGGTAGAGATCATCCAGCCGGCGCCCGAGCGAGCCTTCGATCGCCGCAGCGGCCGCCGCGCGCGGGAAGGTCTCCATCTTGTCCTGCAGCCAGGATAGATCGAAAGCGATATCGTTGCCGACCACGTCGGGGCGGGTGGCGAGGAACTGCCCGAGCTTGACGTAGGAGGGCCCGAGCCGCGCCACCGCGTCGGCCAGCCGGTCCGAGCGCTGGCGGTTCCTAGCGCCGCGGCGAGTGAGAGCACGCGAGGTGCGCCAGGCGAAGCCGGCGAGGCCGGAGAGCTGGTCGCCGGGCAGAGCCGCGACGACGCCCTCGCGAACGAGGACCCAGCCGGCCCGGGCGAGCCGGAGATAGGCGCCTGGCGTGCTCATCAGCGGCCGTCCGTCAAAGCTTCCAGCCGGAGTGGAGGGCCGCGATGCCGCCGGAATAGTTGCGCCAGGTGACGCGTTCGAAGCCGGCGGCGCGGATCATGGCGGCGAAATTCACCTGGTTGGGGAACTTGCGGATCGATTCCACCAGATAGGCGTAGGGCTCACCTTCGCCGGCGACAATCTCGCCGATGCGCGGGATGGCGTTGAACGACCAGGCCTCGTAGACCTTGTCGAGGATCGGCATCTCGACTTCGGAGAACTCCAGGCAGAGGAAGCGCCCGCCAGGCTTGAGCACGCGCCAGGCCTCGCGCAGCGCCACGTCGATATGCGGAACGTTGCGGATGCCGAAAGCGATCGTGTAGGCGTCGAAGGTCTCGTCGGCGAAGGGAAGGGTCTCCGCATTCGCCTCGACGAAGACTACATTGGCGTCGAGGCGCCGCTTCTCCGCCCGGTCGCGGCCGACGGCGAGCATGGAACCGTTGATGTCGAGCACCGTCGCATGGGCGTTGCCCTGCGAAGCCTCGACGATGCGAAAGGCTATGTCGCCGGTGCCACCGGCGACATCGAGCACCGACCAGCCCGGCCGCTTCGGCGGGTTGAGCCAGGCGACCATCGCGTCCTTCCACAGGCGGTGCAAGCCGCCCGACATCAGGTCGTTCATCAGGTCGTAGCGGTTGGCGACGCGGTGGAAGACCTCGTTGACGAGACCCTGCTTCTCATCCGGGCCGACCTGGCGGAAACCGTAGGAGGTTTCCATTCCGCCGGCAGCGGTGGTCCGTTGTTCTGACATTTTTGTGTACCATTCGAATTCGCCGGGACCATAGCCGATCACTCCGGCGGGCGCTATTGTTTCGGGCGCGGCGAACAAGCGCGTTTCGCGGCGGCATTTCGGGGACTTCACGCATGATAATGAAGGCGGAACTGCACTGCCACATCGAAGGTGCGGCGTCACCCGAACTCGTCATCCGCCAGGCCCGCAAGTACAACGCCGACCCGACGCCGTTCATCCGCGACGGCTCTTTCGTCTGGCGCGACTTCACCAGCTTCCTTGCCGCATACGACTTCTCCGCCGACCTGTTCCGCAGCGAGGAGGACTACGCGCTTCTGGCAGACCAGTACCTGACCAGCCTGGCGCGCGACGGGGCGATCTATTCCGAGTTCTTCACCTCTCCGGACCATGCCCGCCGGGCCGGACTGTCGCCGGCCGCCTACACCAACGCGCTCGGTGAGGGCATGGCGCGCGCCAAGGCCAAGACCGCCATCGAGAGCCGGATGATCGTCACCGGGGTGCGGCATTTCGGCGTCGAATCGGTCGAGCAGGCCGCCCGGTTCGCGGCGCGTTGCGGGCATCCGCTGGTGACCGGTTTCGGTATGGCCGGCGAGGAGCGTTTCGGCGATTTCGAAGACTATGTGCGCGCCTTCGAGATCGCCCGCGAGGCGGGGCTCGGCATCACCGTCCATGCCGGCGAACTGGCCGGGTGGGAAAGCGTCGCCGCGGCGATCGACTTCATACGCCCGTCGCGACTCGGCCACGGCGTGCGCGCCATCGAGAACCCGGACCTCGTCAAACGTATCGCCGACGCCGGGATCGTGCTGGAGTGCTGCCCGGTGTCGAACATCGAATTGAAGGTATTCAACGGCTTCGCCAGCCATCCTTTTGCCAGGCTGCGCGACGCCGGCTGCAAGGTGACGCTGAACTCCGACGACCCGCCCTATTTCTGGACGAGCCTGAAGCGCGAATACGACGTCGCGCGCGAACATTTCGGCCTCGACGACAAGGCGCTTGTCGCGGTCACGCGCACGGCGATCGAGGCCGCATTCGTCGACCGCAAGACCAGGGCCGCCCTCCTCGCCCGCCTCCCCGAACCGGCAAGGGTGCGCTAGAAACCGCGACAAAGCTGTGGTCGGCGGGCGCGTTGACGTTTCGCCCCGCGCGCTTGGCCGATAGTATCGGCAAAACTGCAGATACCCCGGAGTACGGACATGGGCGTCACCGTCGTCAACCACCCACTCGTGCAGCACAAGCTGACGATCATGCGCAACAAGGAAACCTCGACGGCCGGGTTCCGCCGGCTGCTGCGCGAGATCTCGCTGCTGCTCGGCTACGAGGTGACGCGCGACCTCGAACTGACGACGACGACCATCGAGACGCCGCTGCAGACGATGGAGGCGCCGACGCTCGAAGGAAAGAAGCTGGTCTTCGCCTCTGTGCTTCGCGCCGGCAACGGCCTGCTCGAGGGTCTGCTCGATCTGGTGCCGGCGGCCCGCGTCGCCCATATCGGCCTCTACCGCGACCACGATACGCTGGAAGCGGTCGAGTACTTCTTCAAGGCGCCGAGCGACCTCGCCGACCGCCTCGTCATCGTCGTCGACCCGATGCTGGCGACGGCGAACTCGGCGATCGCGGCGGTCGACAAGCTGAAGGGACGCGGGGCGACGAACCTGCGCTATCTGTGCCTGCTGGCCGCGCCCGAGGGCATCGCGCGCTTCACCAAGGCCCACCCCGACGTGCCGGTCTTCACCGCGGCAATCGACGACCATCTCAACGAGAAGGGCTACATCGTTCCGGGCCTCGGCGACGCCGGCGACCGCATGTACGGGACGAAGTAGGCCGTTCGCGGGCCTTCATGCTCCGTTAACGAAACCGACGGATCGACGCTCCGCGCGGCGCTCCGTTAAGGCGGCGCATACTCTGGCTCCATAGGATCGCACCCACAAAACAGGGCGTGACCTATGCTGCGCAAGCTGCTCATCGTCGGCGTTTCGGCCGGGCTGTCGGCCTCCGTGCCGATAATTTACCAAGCCAATCCCGACATGTTCGGCGTCTGGCTGAAAAGCGTCTTTTCCGACACGGCGCCGGATCCGCAGGAGGTCTCGGCAATCCCCGACCTGCGGCTCGCCAGATCCGAGTCGCCGACGCTGCTCGGTCGCAGGGTGCTGATCCCGGCGGACAATCGCGGTCACTTCGCCGCCGACTTCAAGCTCAACGGACGGCCGATCACGGCGATGGTCGACACGGGCGCAACACTGGTGGCGCTTAATGAAACGACGGCCCGGCGCATCGGGGTGAAGCTGCAGCCGTCGGATTTCCGTCACCGCGTGGCCACGGCCAACGGCGAAGTGAGGGCCGCCTCCGTCACCATCGACACGCTGCAGATCGGGCGCATCGCCCTCGACAACGTGCAGGCGGTCGTGCTCGAGGACAAGGCGCTGAGCGACACGCTGATCGGCATGAGCTTCCTCAAGCGTCTCGGCAAGTTCAGCGTCGAGGACGGCGCGCTGCTGCTCGTCCAGTAGCCGGCGGATCAGCCGCGAGGCGCGATGCGGCGATGCACCACCTTCTGCACCGCGGGCCGCGCATCCCCGATCGTGTAGCAGCCGCCGATCGCCGCGACCGCCTGTTCGGCTCCGGCCGCATCGCGCCCGTGGACAAGCGCCAGCGGTTCGCCGGCGCGGATCTCGGCGCCGACCGGGAGCAGCCGCGTGACGCCGACGGAATGGTCGATCATGTCCTCGGGGCGCGTACGCCCGCCGCCCAGCGCCACCACCGCGACGCCAACGCCGCGGGTGTCGATGCCGGTCACGTAGCCGTCCCGCGGCGCCGCTACGGGCCGCTCGACCGGAGCGGTCTTCAGGTAGCGCGCGCTGCGTTCGACGAAATCGACGGGACCGCCGAGCCCGGCGACCATCCGGCCGAAGAATTCCGCGGCCTTGCCGCCGTCGAGGGCCGACGCCGCGCGGTCAAGTCCCTCGCGGTTGGTGCCGGCAATGCCGGTCGCCTGGAGCATCTCGGCGGCGAGCGCCAGCGTGACGTCGTGGAGGCGCCTGTCGCGGGCGCGTCCCGTCAGGAAGTCGACGGCGTTGGCGACCTCGACCGCGTTGCCCGCCGCGGAGGCGAGCGGCTCGTTCATGCCGGTGATCAGCGCACTCGTCGCCAGTCCGGCGCCGTTGGCGACCTCGACGAGGCTGGTGGCGAGCGCCGTGGCGTCGCGCGACTTCGCCATGAAGGCGCCGTTGCCGAGCTTGACGTCGAGCACCAGCGACTGCAGGCCGGCGGCGAGCTTCTTCGACAGGATCGAGGCCGTGATCAGGGGGACGGACTCGACCGTCGCGGTGACATCGCGGATCGAGTAGAAGCGCTTGTCGGCGGGGGCCAGATTGGCCGTCTGCCCGATGATGGCGCAGCCGACGCCGCGCACGACCCTGCGAAACAGCGCATTGTCCGGCTGGCTGACATAGCCGGGGATCGAATCCATCTTGTCCAGCGTGCCACCGGTGTGGCCGAGGCCGCGCCCGGAGATCATCGGCACGAAGGCGCCGCAGGCGGCGACGATGGGCGCCAGCATCAGCGAGACATTGTCACCGACGCCGCCGGTCGAGTGCTTGTCGGTGACCGGGCCGGGCAGGTCCGACCAGTCGAGCACGTCGCCGGAATCGCGCATGGCGAGGGTCAGCGCCACCGCCTCGTCGCGGTTCATGCCGTTGAAGAACACCGCCATGGCCAGTGCGGCGACCTGACCTTCGGTCGCCGTGCCGTGGGTCAGGCCGTCGACGAAGAAGGCGATCTCCTCGGCCGACAGCCGGCCGCCGTCGCGCTTCTTGCGGATGATTTCCTGGGGCAGCATGCATGGCCTCCCGGCTCCGGGCGACGGAGCCAACGCTATCACGATCGAGACCGCCTAGACGTCGGCCAGCCCGTCGGCGAACATGCGCCGCAAGACCGTCGCGAGCCTTGCGCCGCCGAGCGGCGCCATGTCCTTGGTTTCCTGGTGGGACAGTTCCCCCCCGGTCATGCCGGCGGCGAGGTTGGTGACCACGGAACAGCCGGCGACCCTCAGTCCGAGGAACCGCGCCAGGATGACTTCAGGCACGGTCGACATGCCGACGGCGTCGGCGCCCATGATCCGAGCCATGCGGATCTCCGCAGGCGTTTCGAAGGAGGGGCCGGAGAACCACATGTAGACGCCCTGATGCAGTCTCGTCCCGGTTGCCGCGGCGGCGCTCTCGAAGGCGGCGCGCAGGTCCTTGTCATAGGCGCCGGTCAGCCCGACGAAACGGCGGTCGGAGGGCTCGCCGAACAGCGGGTTGGAGCCGGAGAAGTTGATGTGGTCGGTGATCAGCATGACGGAACCGGGCGGCATGTCCGGATCGAGGGACCCGGCGGCGTTCGTCAGGATGAGCTTGGTGATGCCGATGCCGGCGAGCACTTCGAGGGCGGGCCGCATCGCGGCCGCGTCGCCATGCTCGTAATAATGCGCCCGCCCGGCGAGCATCAGCACCGGGGCGCCTGCAAAGGTTCCGGCGACCACCTCGCCGGCATGGCCCGTCACCCCGCTCCGCGGGAAGCCCGGCAGATCGCCATACGGAATGCGCACGGCGTCCTCGACCTCGTCGACGAGCCCGCCGAGCCCCGATCCGAGCACCAGCGCCGTGGTCGGCGCAAGGCCGCGCAGGCGTTCGACGAGGCGACCGACAGCGTCCATCATTTCAGGATCTCTCCCTTGAAGCCGTAGGGAAGCATCTCGCCAAGCGTGACCGTCTCGACCACGCCGGTCTCGTCACAGAGATAGAGCTTCGCGTCCGGCCCGGCAAACTCTGCGAGACGCTGGCGGCAGCCGCCGCACGGCGTGATGCGGGCCATGCGTTCAGCCGTCACTGCGATCTCGGTGATGCGGCCGCCGCCGCCCATGACGTAGTGGCCGAGTGCTGTCGTCTCGGCGCACCAGCCTTCGGGATAGGACGCGACCTCGATGTTGCAGCCGGAGAAGACGCGGCCGTCCTCGGTCCGCAGCGCGGCGCCGACCGGGAACCTCGAATAGGGCGCATAGGCATTGGCCATCGCGGCGCGGGCGGCGAGGAAGAGATCGTGCGCCATTGGATCACCGCTCCTTCACATAAGGCACGCCGCCGGCGCGCGGCGGTATCGCCTTGCCGATGAAACCGGCGAGCAGGACGACGGTCAGGATGAAGGGCAGCGCATTGATGAGCTGGACGGGAACCTTGCCGATGACCGGCCAGGGCATGCCCTGGAAACGGATCGAGGCAGCGTCGAGGAAGCCGAACAGCAGGCAGGCGAACATCGCCGGAACCGGCTTCCACTTGGCGAAGATCAGCGCCGCCAAGGCGATAAAACCCTTGCCGGCGGTCATGTCCTTGACGAAGCCGGCGTTCTGCGCGACCGAGAGATAGGCGCCGGCGAAGCCGGTGAGGACGCCCGTGCAGATGACCGCCCGGTAGCGCAGCCAGGTCACCGAGATGCCCGCCGAGTCGACCGCCGCCGGGTTCTCGCCGACGGCGCGCAGCCTGAGGCCGAAGCGGGTACGGTAGAGTGTCCACCAGGTGAAGGGCACCATGAGGAAGGCGACGTAGACGAGGATCGAGTGACCGAGAATGAGTTCGCTGAAGAGCGGGCCAAAGCCGGGAATGGCCGCGATCCACGTCAGGAGCAGGGCAAAGGGGTAGGCGATCGCACCGAAAACAGAACCGAAGAACTCTCCGATCGATCCCGCCGTGAAAGTATAGCCATCGATGAAGGCCTGGATCTTCTCGACCGAGATGGCGTTGAAGCGGGCACCCTCCTGTAGCGCCGGCGTGCGCCCGCCCTGGCGGAACCAGGCCTGTCCGAGGATGATCGTGGACCCGGCGGCGATGAAGTTGATGGCGACGCCGGAGACGATCTGGTTGCCGCGATGCGTGATCGAGGCGAAGCCGTGGACGAGGGCGAAGAACACCGAGATGCCGACGGCGGCGAGGAGGCCGAGCCAGGCCGAGCCGCTGACCGCCGCCGCCGAGGCACCGACGAAGGCGCCGGCCAGCATCTTGCCCTCCAGACCGATGTCGAAGACGCCGGAGCGCTCCGAATAGAGGCCCGCCAGGCAGGCGAGCAGCAGCGGCACGGAAACGCGGATGGTGGCGTCGAGGAGCTGAACGAGAATATCCATGTCAGGCGCCCTCCCCACTGGCGGCCGGCATTCCGACCGAGCGCGGACTGAGCGAGGCGAAGATCGTCTGGATGGTCGGGCGGAACATGTTCTCCAGCGCCCCGGCGAACAGGATGACCAGGCCCTGGATGATGACGATCATGTCGCGGCTGATGTTCGGCATCTCGAAGGCGAGTTCGGCCCCGCCCTGGTAGAGCATGCCGAACAGGATCGCCGCGGGCACGATGCCGGCCGGATGCGAGCGCCCCATCAGGGCCACCGCGATGCCGACGAAGCCGGCGCCGGCGACGAAGTCGAGCGCCATGCGGTGCTGGTCGCCCATGATCGGATTGAGCGCCATCATGCCGGCAAGCGCGCCGGAGATCATCATGGTGACGATGATGATTCGCGTCTCGCCGACGCCGGCGTAGCGCGCCGCCTTGGGGCTGAAGCCGAAGGTGCGGATCTCGTAACCGAGCCGCGTGCGCCAGACCAGCGCCCAGACCACGACCGCCATGACCAGCGCCAGCAGGAAGGTGATGTTGAGCGGCGCCGAGCGCACCGACATGCCGAGCGCCTCCAGCGCCCAGTTCAGCTTGGGCAGTTGGCCCCCAGGCAGCAGGGTTCGCGTCTCCGGCGCCATCGATCCGGCGGGCTTCAGGACATCGACGAGCAGGTAGACCATCGTCGAGGCGGCGATGAAGTTGAACATCATCGTGGTGATGACGATGTGCGAGCCGCGCTTGGCCTGGAGGTAGGCGGGGATGAAGGCCCAGGCCGCGCCGGTCGCCGCGGCGCCGAGGATGGCGAGCGGGAAGGTCAGCCACCAGGGCAGGAAGGCGTCGAACGACAGCGCCACCAGCGCTACGCCGAGGCCGCCGATATAGGCCTGCCCCTCTCCGCCGATGTTGAACAGGCCGGCATGGAAGGCGACGGCGACGGCAAGCCCGGTAAAGATGAAGTTGGTGGCGTAAAAAAGCGTGTAGGCGATGTTCTGGCCGCTGCCGAAAGCGCCGTCGAAGAGGATCGCGGCCGCGCGCAGCGGATTCTCGCCCACGAGCAGCACGACGAGGCCGGCGACGGCGAAAGCGACGAGGAGGTTGATCAGCGGGATCAGGCCGTAGTCCGCCCAGGCGGGGAGTTTCGCGAAGGGCGCGCTCATGGCAAGGCCTCGATCACCGTTTCTGTGTCTGAAATCTGCGCGTATTCCTTGTCCAGAATGGCGAGAGTCAGTGCGTGGACGTCCTCGGCGGGCCAGTGGCGCCCGCGCCGGTCGGTACGGTCGACGCTGGCGACGGCGTCCTCCGGGATGACCACCTCGAAACCGAGATTGGCGGCCATCCGCGCGGTTGCCTCGACGGAGTTTTCCAGGAGCACGCCGGTCATCACCAGCCGGTGCACCTGCAGTTCGTCCAGCACGTCCATCAGATCGGTGCCGATTAAGGCGCTGTTGGTCCGCTTGTCCACGACCGGCTCGCCCGGTTGCGGCGCGACTTCCGGCTTGAAGTCGTTGCCGCGCGTGCCGGGCCGGTAGGGCGAAGCCGCGTCGGTCGAATCGTGCCTTATGTGCACGACGGGCAGGCCGCGGGACCGCCAAGCGTCGAGCAACGTCGCAATCTTCTGCTCCATCCCCGGCTGGCCGCGACGTCCCCAGACGGGATCGTCGATCGCATTCTGGACGTCGATGACGAGAAGCGCCGGCGTGGTCATTCCGCCGCCTCCTGCTTCTCCACTCCGGCCATCAGCAGGCCGAGCTCGCCTTCGCTGGTGTCTGGGCTTCGCTCGCCGACGATGCGGCCGTCGAACATGACGAGGATGCGGTCGGCGAGGGAGCGGATCTCGTCGAGTTCGACCGAGATGAGCAGAACGGCCTTGCCCTGGTCGCGCATGGCGATGAGACGCTTGTGAATGAACTCGATGGCGCCGACGTCGAC
>CAYJMY010000184.1:0-9815 GCA_964371125.1 uncultured Mesorhizobium sp.
ACATAGGGCACGTCGGAGAACTCGGCCGGCAGGTCGGGCAGATCGGAACCGCCCATGCCGGCGCGGTCGGCGTCGAAGCCGTCGGCGAGATCGCCAAACTGCACGTCGCCGGTCTGCGCCATGAAGCCGCCGATGACGCGGTGGAAGGCAACGTTGTCGTAGGCGCCTTCGCGAACCAGCGTCTTGATTTGCTCGACATGTTTTGGCGCGATATCCGGCCTCAGCGTGATCGTCACGTCGCCGCTCTTCAGCTCGATCACCATCGTGTTCTCGGGCTCCGCGGCGAGCGTCGCCAACGGCTGCGAAAACAGGCCGCCGAGTGCGATGGCGGCAGCCAATGCCTTAAGTCTCATGAAATGCTCCCGGTAAAGGATCAGAATTTCGCCGACAGCGCGATCGCGACCGGCGCCGGCACGAAGGGCCGCACGTCGCCGCCCATCGACGCGATCTGCCGCACGAGTGTGGCGGTAATCGTACGCACCGACGGCGAGGCCGGCAGGAATACGGTCTGTAATTCCGGCGCCATGGTCTCGTTCATGCCGGCCATCTGCATCTCGTAGTCGAGGTCGGTGCCGTCGCGCAGGCCGCGGATCATGATCGAGGCGCCGTGCTTGCGCGCCGCGTCGATGACCAGCCCGTCGAAGGCGACCACCTTGATGCGCTTGCCGGCCTCGCCGAACTCGGCCGCTGTGACCGCCTCGATCAGAGCGACCCGCTCCTCGAAGGAAAACAGCGGCTTCTTCGCCGCCTGGATGCCGATCGCGGCGTAGATCGTGTCGGCGATCGCTAGCGACGCCTTCAAGACGTCGAGATGGCCGTTGGTCAGCGGGTCGAACGATCCGGCGTAGATGGCGGTGCGCACTGTCATGGCCGCTGCTTCTAGCGATCCCGCGCGAGGAAGGCAAACACGTTGCCGCGCGGAGGCGCCGTCGCCGAATCCGTTGATCGCCTCCATTTGTGGGACGCGATCGGCCAACCGCGATGCTTGCACCTCCTCGCCCATGCGTTAACGTGACCCGGTGGCGGGGGAAATGGCGGCGGGCCGGATGAAACGTGCGTATGTTCGATTGCTCGCCGTCATCGGCATGGCGGCCTGGCTGACCGGCTGCACGTCCGTTTCGTACTATGCGGAGTCCTTGAACGGCCACATGAACATCATGGCGGCGCGACGTGATGTCGGAAGGATGGTCGGCGATCCTTCGACGTCGCCGGCCCTGCGTGCCCGGCTGGAAACGGCCGTGAGCATTCGGCAATTCGCGATCGACGAACTCGCGTTGCCGGACAACGACAGCTACCGCGATTTTGTCGATATCGGCCGGGACTATGTGACGCTCGCCGTCTACGCCGCGCCGGAGTTCGCGCTCGCCCCGAAACTGTGGTGCTTCGCGGTCTTCGGCTGCGTCCCCTACAAGGGATATTTTTCCGCGAAGTCGGCGAGGGACGAGGCGGCCGAACTCGAGCGCCAGGGGCTCGACGTCCATGTCGGCGGCGTCATCGCCTATTCCACGCTCGGCTGGTCGAGCGATCCGCTGCTGAGCACGATGTTCGGCGACGACGATCTCTACCTCGCCGGGCTGGTGTTCCACGAACTGGCCCACCAGCGCGTCTATGTCGAGGGCGATTCCGCGTTCAACGAGGCTTTCGCGGTCGCCGTCGAGACGACCGGCGTGGAGAGATGGCTGCGCGCCGCCGGCGATTCCGCGGGCATGCGCCGCTACGAAGCCGAGCGCAGGCGCCAGGCCGATTTCCTTGCATTGGTGGCGCAGACCCGGGAGGAACTGGCGCGCGTCTACGAATCCGCCGACCCGCCTGAGCGGAAGCGCGCCGCCAAGGCGGCCGCGATCGAGCGGCTGCGGGAACGCTACCGGCAGGTGCGCGAAAGGCGCTGGGGCGGCTACCGGGCTTACGATGGCTGGTTCGATGCGTCGATCAACAACGCAAAGCTCGCGGCGACGTCCGTCTACAACGACGGCGTCCCTGCCTTCCTGCGCCTGTTCGAGCTCTGTTCGGGCGATTACGAGCGGTTTTACGAGGCGGTCCGGCGAATCGGCGCCTTGCCTCATGCCGATCGCGCCGGAGCGCTCGAAGCGGCGAAGACCTGCGGCTGAACCCGGCCGGGCCGGAAAGGCGCCGTGCCCTGCCGCCCTTCCCTGAACGCCCGGTGAACGCCCATCTCAGCGCCCGTTCAGTGCGCGCGCCTTATCGTCCTTCCCCAAGGTGAAACCAATCGGCCCGGTTTCCGTTATTGGGACAGGAGAACCAAGCCATGCTGATCTTCATGCTCGCCGCCGCCATGACGCTCGCCATGCTGATCGCCACCGCCTTCAGCGTGCATCAGGAAGCGCAAAAGGTCCGCTTCGACGACCGCAAGGACCGTTTTTCCCGCTTCGGCCCGCGCGACTGACGGAAAAATCCGGCGTTCCGGCGGGATCAGTCCGCCGGGCCGCCGCTCGGGCCTTCGTCCGCACCGTTCGGCTCATCCGCAGCCGGCGCGGCCTGCTCCGCCGCCGGTTCCTCGGGCTCCTCGGTGTCGGAGATGCGCTCCACCGAGACGACCTTCTCGCCTTCGGCCGTGTCGAAGATGGTGACGCCCTTGGTCGCCCTGCTGGCGATGCGGATGCCGCGAACCGGCACGCGGATCACCTGGCCACCGTCCGACACCAGCATGATCTGGTCCGTCGTCGCCACAGGGAAAGCCGCCACCAGCCGCCCGATCTCGTCGACCTTGGAGACGTCGGTGGCGCGGATGCCCTTGCCGCCGCGGCCGATGACGCGGAAATCGTAGGACGAGGAGCGCTTGCCGTAGCCGTATTCGGTGACGGTGAGCACGTATTGCTCATGAGCCTTAAGTTCCTCGTAGCGCGCGTCCAAAAGTTCGCCGCCCTCGCCGACGTCCTCGTTGGTTAGCGCCACCTCTTCCTCGCCCTCCTCGGCCGAGGCGAGCTTGCGCTCGGCCACCGAGCGCTTGAGATACGCGGCGCGCTCCCAGGGCTGTGCCTCGACATGTTCGAGGATGGTGAGCGAGATGGCGCGGTCGCCCTCGCCCATGGCGATGCCGCGCACGCCGGTGGAATCGCGGCCCTTGAAGACGCGCACGTCGGTCACGGGGAAGCGGATGCACTGGCCGCTGTCGGCCGTCAGAAGCACGTCGTCAGTCTCGGTGCAGGTCTCCACCGCGAGGATGGCGTCGCCCTCCTCGTCGAACTTCATGGCGATCTTGCCGTTGCGCTTCACGTCGGCGAAGTCGGAGAGTTTGTTGCGCCTGACCGTGCCGCGCGTCGTGGCGAACATGACGTCGAGCTTGTCCCACTCGCTCTCGTCCGGCAGCGGCAGGATCGCGGTGATGCGGTCGCCCTCCTCGAGCGGCAGCATGTTGCGCAGGAACTTGCCCTTCGACTGCGGCGTGCCGATCGGCAGCCTCCAGACCTTTTCCTTGTAGACGATGCCGCGCGAGGAGAAGAACAGGATCGGCGTATGCGTGTTCGCGACGAACAGCCGGGTGACGAAATCCTCGTCCTTGGTCGACATGCCCGAACGGCCCTTGCCGCCACGCGCCTGGGCCCGGTAGATCGACAGCGGCACGCGCTTGATGTAGCCGGCATGCGTCACCGTGACGACCATGTCCTCGCGCTGGATGAGGTCCTCGTCCTCCATGTCGGCGCCGCCGTCGGCAAGTTCGGTGCGCCGCGGCGTGCCGAACTCGTCGCGCACGGCGGCGAGCTCGTCCTTGATGATCGACTGGATGCGCGCCCGCGAGGCGAGGATGTCGAGATAGTCGGTGATCTCGGCGCCGATCTCGTTCAGCTCCGCGTCGATCTCGTCCCGGCCGAGCGCGGTCAGCCGCGCCAGGCGCAGCTCGAGGATGGCGCGCGCCTGCTCCTCGGAGAGATTGTAGGTGGCGTCCTCGTTGATCCTGTGGCGCGGGTCGTCGATCAGAAGGATCAGCGCCTCGACGTCGACCGCCGGCCAGCGCCGCTCCATCAGCTGTTCGCGGGCTGTCTGCGGATCCGGCGCTTGGCGGATGACGCGGATGACCTCGTCGATGTTGGCCACCGCGATCGCCAGGCCGACCAGCACATGCGCACGGTCGCGCGCCTTCCTGAGCAGGAATTTCGTCCGCCGGCTCACCACCTCCTCGCGGAAGGCGATGAACGCCTTGAGCATGTCGATCAGCGCCAGCTGCTCCGGCTTGCCGCCGTTGAGCGCCACCACGTTGGCGCCGAACGAGGTCTGCAGCGGCGTGTAGCGGTAGAGCTGGTTGAGCACGACGTCGGCGACCGCGTCGCGCTTCAGCTCGACGACGACGCGATAGCCCTGCCGGTCGCTCTCGTCGCGGATGTCGGAGATGCCCTCGATGCGCTTGTCGCGCACGAGTTCGGCCATCTTCTCGATCATCGTCGCCTTGTTCACCTGGTAGGGAACCTCCGTGATGATGATGGATTCACGGTCGTTGGCGCGCTGTTCGATGCTGACCTTGCCGCGCATCAGGATCGAACCGCGGCCGGTGGCGTAGGCGCTGTAGATGCCGGAGCGGCCAAGGACGATGCCGCCGGTCGGGAAGTCCGGCCCGGGGATGATCTCCATCAGTTCCGGCAGGTCCATCGCCGGATTGTCGATGAGGGCGATGGCGCCGTTGCAGATCTCGCCGAGATTGTGCGGCGGGATGTTCGTCGCCATGCCGACGGCGATGCCGCCCGAGCCGTTGACCAGCAGATTGGGGAAGCGCGCCGGCAGCACTTTCGGCTCGCTGTCGGAGCCGTCGTAATTGTCCTGGAAGTCGACGGTGTCCTTGTCGATGTCTTCCAGCAGTTCGTGGGCGACCTTGGTCAGCCGCGCTTCGGTGTAGCGCATCGCCGCCGGCGGGTCGCCGTCGATCGAGCCGAAATTGCCCTGCCCGTCGATCAGCGGCACGCGCATCGACCAGTCCTGCGCCATGCGCACCAGGGCGTCGTAGATCGAGGCGTCGCCGTGCGGATGGTATTTGCCCATCACGTCGGAGACGGGCCGCGCCGACTTCACGTATTTGCGGTTCCAGTGATAGCCGCTCTCATGCGCCGCGTAGAGGATGCGCCGGTGTACCGGCTTCAGGCCGTCGCGCACGTCGGGCAGTGCCCGGCTGACGATCACGCTCATTGCGTAATCGAGATAGGAGCGCTGCATCTCCTCGATGATCGAAATCGGCTCGATGCCTGTCGGGCCGCCGTCGGAGCCGCGCGGTGTCTTCTGGTCAGTCAAAATGGGTCACAATCAGGTCGGGAATCATAGCAAGCTTATATAGGAAACGTTGCGCGCACTCCAATGCGCGGGCCGGTTTTTCCACGCCCGCACAACTCTGCTCCGGCAGAATTTTCACACGATTTTCCAGCGACTTAGGCATGCCGGCCGAAGACGCGCGAAAAGCGGGGACCGGCCAGCCGGAAAAGTGGCGGCCCGCAGCCGGAAAATCGCGCTCCGGGGGAGCCGAATCGGCGGCGCCCCGGCAATGCCGCGCCGCCGCGTCGCGATTCGGATTCTGGGCTCCGGCCAGTGCCGGCGCTTGTCATCGCCCGGCAACCGGGGCAGTTCTGGAGCGTCTCGGGTCTCGAGAATCGCGGAAGGGGGGCACATGGACAGTACCCATGGAGGGTGGCCACCGGCCTTCGGCCGCTTCGTCGCGCGAGCCGGCGAGGGTCGCAACAGCCTGCCGCGCATCCTGTTCGGCAGCCTGCTCGCCGTTGCCGTCTGGTTCTCCGGCACGCTGGCGCTCATCGCCGGCGCGGCCTACGCGACGACGCTCGGGATATTGCCGGGCTGGACCGGTTCCTTCGGCGCCGACGCGTTGAGCGGACTTCGGGAGTCACGCTTCGGCATGGTCGTCGCCATCCTGACCCTCGCCGCCATCTGGCCCGGGGTATGGCTTGCCATGCGGCTCCTGCACCGGCGCCGGCTGAACACGCTGTACGGCGCGGACGGCAGGCTCGACTGGGCCGCGTTCGGGCGCGCCGCGCTGGTGACGCTGGCCGTGGCCGCCGTGGTCAGCCTGGTCAACCTGGCCTACGAACCGTCCGTGGAGCGCAGTTCGCTGCCGCTGTCGACGTGGCTGGCGCTGGTGCCGGCGATGGCCGTGATCCTGCTGTTGCAGACGTCGGCGGAGGAAATCATGTTCCGCGGCTACCTGCTGCAGTCGCTGGCGCACCGCTTTCCTTCGCCCTGGGTCTGGGCGATGGCGCCGACGCTGGTCTTCGCACTTGCCCACATGGCGCCCGGCGCGCGGCCCTGGATGGGCGTCCTGATCGTCTTCGCCATCGCGCTGTTCGCGCTGGCCGCCGTCGCGCTCGTCTGGGCGACCGGCAATCTCGGCGCCGCGATGGGCATGCATTTCGCCAACAACCTCGTGGCCCTGCTGTTCCTCGCCAACGGTACAGACGCCACCGCGCTGTCGCTCTTCGTCATGCCGCCCATCGAGGATCAGGGCTGGACCGTCGGCGACGCGCTGGCGGCCGGGCTGCAGCAGATCGCGCTTGTCGGGGCCGTGCTTGGCCTGCTCCTGTCGCGCCGCTCGCCGGTGCGGCTGCGCGGCGCGTCCCGTCCGGCGCCTTCCGGCGACGGCTGAACTCCGTCGTTCCGTCCGGCGGCGTCACGGTCTAAGCTGCGTTTTGGGGGACGCCGCCATGCCGAGCTACGACAGCCTGTTCAACGCCTTCGTCACGCTGCTCGTCACCATCGACCCGCCGGGCCTGGCGCCGCTGTTCCTCGCGGTCACCCGCGGCATGAACCGCGAGCAGCGCAGCCAGGTGTCGATCCGCGCCTCGGTGATTGGCTTCGCCGTGCTGGCGCTGTTCGCCGTCGCCGGGGCGGTGATCCTGTCGGCCTTCGGCATCACTCTGCCCGCCTTCCGCATCGCCGGCGGCATGTTGCTCTTCTTCATCGCCTTCGAGATGGTCTTCGAGCGCCGCCAGGACCGCAAGGAGAAGATCTCCGACGTGGCGATCACCCGCGACCACATCCACAACATCGCCGCCTTCCCGTTGGCGATCCCGCTGATCGCCGGGCCGGGCGCCATCTCGGCGACCGTGCTGCTGTCGGGCACCTTCGCCGGCTGGAGCGCGCAGTTCGCCCTGGTCGGCATCATCTTCGTCTGCCTGCTCCTGACCTGGCTGGTCTTCGTGCTCGCCGAACGCATCGACCGCTTCCTCGGCCACACCGGCCGCTCGATCCTGACGCGCCTGCTCGGCGTCATCCTTGCAGCGCTCGCGGTGCAGTTCGTCGCCGACGGCATCAAGGCGTTGATCGCGGCCTGACGTCTGCCGCTTCGCCGAAGGACCGGGCCGCGGCAGAAAAACTCCGTCCGGCGCGCCGCGGACGATAGAGCCGCCTAATCCGCGGCGACCGGCAGCATCAGGCGCAGCACCGGCGCCGCCGCGAAATCGGCATGCAGGGGATACTCCTCGCGATGGTGCAGGCGGGACTTGTCCCAGCGCGCACCGCTGATGCGCATCCACTCGAGCATGGCCTGGAAATGATCGATGACCTCGCCGTCGGTCTCGGCATGCCAGTCGGAGACGAAGCGCATGGCGGGAAGCTCGAGCGCTTCATGACCGTCCCCCGCGCCAGTGCCCGCTTCCGCCTCCGCCCTGACGAAGGAGCGGAAGCGGCCGCGCCCGGTGGCCCAGGAGATCCCCACGATCGGCCCGCCCCAGCGGCCGCTCGCCGCGATCTCGGCCTGCACCGCCGTCAGCAACGCGACCGCGGCTCCCGCCGCCGCCGCCTCATGTGTGCCTTCCCAGTAACGCCCGAGCAGACGCTGCGCCGGGCGGTCGACGAAGGCCACGTCAGGCAGCGCGCCGACCGGGCCCGTACACCATTCGCACATCGCTCAGCCGGCGATCGGCACGGGACTCAGAACGGGATCTCGTCGTCGAGGTCGCGCGATGCACCGCCACCGCCACCCGAGCCGCCACGGCTGCCGCCTCCGGCGCCGCGCGAGGATCCGCCATAACTCTCACCGGGGGCCGACTGGCCGAAATCGGAACCGCGACCGCCGCCGCCATAACCGGCCGAACCGCCCTCGCCCTGGCCGCGCGAATCCAGCATCTGCAACTCGCCGCGGAACTTCTGCAGCACGACCTCGGTCGTGTAGCGGTCCTGGCCGCTCTGGTCCTGCCACTTGCGCGTCTGCAACTGGCCCTCGACGTAGACCTTCATGCCCTTCTTCAGGTACTGCTCGGCGACCTTGGCCAGGCTGTCGTTGAAGATCACGACATTGTGCCACTCGGTCTTTTCCTTGCGCTCGCCGGTGTTCTTGTCGCGCCAGCTCTCAGAGGTCGCGATGCGGATGTTGACGACCGGATCGCCGGAATTGAGCCGCCTGATCTCGGGATCCGCACCCAGATTGCCGACCAGAATGACCTTGTTGACGCTACCCGCCATGACACTTCTCCGCGCTCGTCCGAAACCGATGCAACATGCGGGCGCATCCTACCCGATCGCCTTTCGCGATTGTCCTGCACCGCCGGCAGATATGTTCTTGTCCACAAAAATTACGTTGTTCTTTATTTGTTCTAGTACGAAGCGTCGTTCCTGACAAGTCCCATCGGCGCGCAGTGCGGCCGTCGCCCTTTACCCGGGCCGCCGAAGCGGTTTAGAAGGGGCGTATGCATTCGCGACCGATCCTCCCGCTGCTGTTCGCCGCCGTACTCGCGGGCGCAGCCGTTCCGGCTCAGGCGGAAGGCGCGGCAAAGCCGAAGAACAGCCTACCCGGCGTCGAGCGCGGCCACGCCATCGTCTCCCCCGCCCAGCCAAGGCCGGAAGAAGCCGCAGCCGCATCGGAGAAATCGGGAGGGCGCGGCACGACGTTCAAGATGGGCGACTTCGAGGTCACGGTCACCGGCAGCATCTCCGTCGAAGTCGGTTTCGGCGAGCAACCCGCCGATTTGCGCCGGTAGCGGCCGCCGGGTGGCGGCAACTTCAGCGTGTCACACGATCCGCCTGGGCGATGGGTGCCATTCGCCGCCGTCGCCGGTCTGAGCGACTTTGAGCCGCAGTCCCGGCGCAGAAACGAAACGGCCCTGGCGCGGTCCGCGCTCAGGGCCTTTTCTGGTACTTGCCAGATTTCCGGAATCATCGGTCCCGGCTTTTTTTCGGGCGCCGCGTGGATAAATCCACGGCCCGACTGCAGTCTCTGATTGTCAAGGTGACGGTTTGCCCGGTCTGCCGGCCGAATGAAGGGTCGGCTCACGCACCTAGGCCTGCCGCGGCTCCACGTCACGGTGGAGCCGAATGGGACTATCCGGTGGGGTCATGCCTCCGCTCCTCTGTTCGTTGCACCGATGCCTGCCGAAACTCGATCCGAATGTCTGCGGCGCCTCGCAGACGGCCCGCTGGCCACGAAGAACGCATCCGCGTTCGGCTTCGGCTGACTTGGGAAGTGTGCGCCTCGTCTTCCGAGGGGTCAACCCGTGACGGGGCATTTTGCCAAAATGTGATCGGCCTCGGCCTCCTGCCATCACGGTGTCAGGAGCCGTTCGGCCTTTGTTCTTTTCGCTTGCCGTTGCCTGGGGTAGGCAGATAGACAATCTGATTGCGGCAGGAAGCGCGGCCCTCGACGGATGCGCGATGATACCTATCTAGGGGACGGGCGGGTCATCCGGCCGTTCCGAACATTCCAGACGAGGCGGCGGACCGGCCATGGCCGATCACAAGTTCATTTCGATACGCGGTGCGCGCGAGCACAATCTCAAGAACGTCGATCTCGACCTGCCGCGCGACTCGCTCGTCGTCATGACCGGCCTGTCGGGGTCGGGCAAGTCGTCGCTGGCCTTCGACACGATCTATGC
>CAYJMY010000185.1:0-8468 GCA_964371125.1 uncultured Mesorhizobium sp.
CTCTACTGCCTCGCCGAAGCGCCGTGGGAGCGCGAGCGGGTCGAACGGGAGATCGACGCGGTGCTGTCGCGCGAGCGCGATCCGGCGAAGTGGCTCGACGCCATGCCGATGACGCGCGCCGCCTTCGAGGAGGCGATGCGGCTCTATCCGCCGGCGCCTTCGATCAACCGCGAGCCGATCGCGACGGACACCTACAAGGACCTGACGCTGGTCAAGGGCGCCACCGTGCTCGCCATGCCATGGACGATCCACCGCCATCGCGCGCTGTGGGACCGGCCGGAGGCGTTCATGCCCGAGCGTTTCCATCCGCAGAACCGCGAGCGTATCGACCGCTACCAGTACCTGCCCTTCGGCGCCGGCCCGCGCGTGTGCATCGGCGCCGCCTTCGCCATGCAGGAGGCGATCGTCGCGCTGGCAGTGCTGATGTCGCGGTTCCGCTTCGACACGGTTGCCGAAACGAAACCCTGGCCGGTACAGAAACTGACGACGCAGCCGCAGGGCGGGCTACCGATGATGGTGTCGCGCCGCTGAGCGGGTGGCGCGGCCCCGGACGGGCCGCGCGCGTACCGTTTTCGGTCAAAACGACAGGTCAGACCAATGCAAAGATGCGTGCCGGCCCGCCGGTGCCGCCGCGCACCTTCGGCGCGCCGACGACGATGGTCGCACCCTTGGCCGGCACCTTGTCGAGGTTGGCGACGCCCTCGATACCGTAGCGACCGGCCGGCAGCCAGGTGTTGTGGACGATGAAGTCGGGCGACGCGCCGAAATCGAGCGACAGCGTGTCGACGGCGATGGCCTTGGTCGACGTTTCCAGCAGCTGTTTCGCCGCCTCGAGGTGGAAGCCGGGGAAGTGCATGATCTTGCCGTCGGCCCCGACATTGCGGAACTTGTCGCTGCCGACATGATCCCCCCAGCCCGACAGCATGGCGACGATGGCGCCCTCGGGCAGGTCGCCGTTGGCCGACGTCCACGCCTTGATGTCGTCCGGCGTCACCTGCGCGTCGGCGCTCTCGGCCGCCTTGGCGCGGATGTCGATGACCACCAGCGGGGCGACAAGGTCCTCGACCGGCAGCTCGGCCACGGACTTGCCGTCGGCGGTGAAGTGCAGCGGCGCGTCGATATGGGTACCGGTGTGCTCGGAGAGCCGCCATTCGTTCAGGTTGAACGTGTGTTCCTTGTAGTTGAACTTCTGTTCGATGAAGAGCTGCTGGGACCCGAAGTAGGTCGGGAACATGTCGAACAGTTCGTGAGTCAGGTCGGCCGCCTTGGTCGGCGCGCCCTGGGCGAAGAGCGGCGCCGGCGCGGCGGCCACGGCAACCGCCGCCACGCCCGCGGCGACGCCGCCGGTGAAGAAGCCGCGACGGCTGAGCATGTTGGATTTCACGTTCTCGATCACGCAATGATGGCACATGTAACGTCTCCCGGAGAAGGTATTGCCTTGCGCCTGCCAGACTGAAACGCGCGCAGCCGTCCGACAAGAGTGTCGGCTGTCGGAGAGCTAGCCTCGCGAGAAAAAAACGTTCTCGACGTGCACCGGCCATCGCCACGGCAGGACCGCGACGAGGTCGAAACGGATCGAGAGCCGGCCGTGATCGGGCTGGCGGGCGAGCCAGAGGTCCGCGGCGCCCTCGATGCGGCGCTCCGACGAGCGCGCGACGGCTTCCATTGCCTCGATCAGGCTCGGGCGCGTCTTCACCTCGACGATCAGGACGAGGTCGCCGCGGCGCGCGATCAGGTCGATTTCGCCAAGCTTCGTCCGGTAGCGCCGGGCGACGATGCGATAGCCCTTGAGCATCAACGCCAGCGACGCCAGCCACTCGCCGCGGTGGCCGCGGCGGTAGGCCTTCAGACGCTCTTCAACGCCCTTTCCCATCCGCCGCGTCCCTGAGTTCGAGCAGGCGCCGGTAGAGATCGGGCTTCCTGGCGCCCGTCATGCGCGCGGCTTCGGCCGCGGCCTTCGACGCCGGCATTTCGCCGGCGAGCGCCAGAAGCAGGCGGTCGAGATCCTGCGCGTCGGAGGTTTCCGGCGCGAGCGGCGGCCCGACGCAGACGACGATTTCGCCCTTCGGTGCGGCCTCGTCGCGATACTGTCCGGCGAGTTCGCCCAGCGTGCCGCGGCGGAATTCCTCGAACGTCTTGGTCAGCTCGCGGGCGACGGCTGCGCGGCGGGCATCGCCGAGCACGCCGGCCATGGCGTCGAGCGAATCCGCCAGCCGGCGCGGCGATTCGAAGAACACCAGCGTCGCCGGCGCGGATTTCAGCTCTTCCAGCCGGCTTCGGCGCTGACCATCCTTCACCGGTAGGAAGCCGGCAAACATGAATGTGTCGGAGGGAAGCCCAGAGGCGGCGAGAGCGGCAAGCACGGCAGAAGGACCGGGAACAGGAACGACCCTGACACCTGCCTCGAGCGCGCGCTCGACGAGGCGGTAGCCCGGATCGGAGACGAGCGGCGTGCCGGCGTCCGAGACCAGGGCCACCGACTGGCCGGCGAGCAGCGCCTCGACGAGGCGCGGGCCGGCCTCCTCGGCGTTGTGCTCGTGATAGGGCACGGTTCGGCGGCGGATGCCGTAGCGGGCGAGCAGCACGCGTGTGACGCGGGTGTCCTCGCAGGCGAGTACGTCGGCGGCGGCGATGGTCTCCAGCGCGCGCAGCGTGATGTCGGCGAGATGGCCGATCGGCGTCGCCACGAGATAGAGCGCCGGATCGAGCGGCCGCGCCGCGACCTCGGCCTGGCCGACCATGAAGGAACGCGATCGATCGCCCGTCGTCACCCGTGCTGTCCGATGGGAAGTCAGGGAAAATGCGGTCGCTGGCTTCCCGGCCCGGCGCCGCACGCTCGAAAGGCCACGGCCGGCGAGGCGATGGCAAGCGAAATGTTGCCCGGACCCGGCCGATGCGCTCGTTCCGCCTGCGAAACGGAACCGCCGACGGTGCGGGACGTTTCTACGGATCAGGGAGGATACGATGAGCGAGCTGGAGATATCCTATACGTTCGACCCGTACTACGCAGGTCGAAAGGCATTCGCCTGTCCATGCCGCGACAGCCCTGCGGCTGCGGCGGAGGGTCCGACCGAAAAGGACCGTGACGGAAGCGTGACGATCGCCGCCGGCGGCGCAATGCCGCCGCGGACGGACGCCGACGCTCAGCGCGCCAGGTCGGCCACCAGCGCGTCGAGCACGATCATGCCCTGAGGCGTCGCGCGCAGGCGCGAATTGCCGACGGGAGCGACAAGCCCCTCGTCCTGCAGCAGCGCCAGCCGCCGCGGCGACAACGGCCGGCCCGCCAGCGTCTCGTAACGGGCGAGGTCGATACCTTCGGCGAGGCGCAGCCCCATCAGCAGGAACTCGTCGGCCTCCTCCTCCCGCGACAGGCTCTCGCCGCCGCTGATGCCGTGGCCGGCCTGTTCGACCATCGCCAACCACGATTCCGGCCTGCGCTCGGCGATCGTCACGACGCGCGTGCCGTCCTCGATGAAGCGGCCGTGGGCGCCGGGACCGACGCCGACATATTCGCCGTAGCGCCAGTAGGTGAGGTTGTGCCGGCTCTCTGCGCCCGGCTGCGCGTGGTTCGATATCTCATAGGCCGGCAGGCCGCGCGCGGCGGTGACCGACTGCGTGAGCGCGTAGAGTTCGGCGGCGCTGTCCGCGTCGGGCACCGCGAACCTGCGCGCCGCATGGAGGGCGTGGAACGGCGTGCCCTCCTCGATGGTCAGCTGGTAGAGCGACAGATGGTCGGCCGCGTAGCCGATGGCGCGCTCGAGTTCGGCCTCCCACGCTTCCGGCGTCTGGCCCGGGCGGGCGTAGATCAGATCGAAGGACAGCCGCGGGAAGATGTCGCGTGCAAGACCGATCGCGTGCTGCGCCTCGCCGACGTCGTGCAGACGGCCGAGGAACTTCAGGTCGCGGTCGTCGAGCGCCTGGACGCCGAGCGAGACACGGTTGACGCCGGCAGCGCGGTAGCCGCGGAACCGCTCGGCTTCGACCGAGGACGGATTGGCCTCGAGCGTCACCTCGATGCCGTCAGCTACCGTCCAACTGGCGGCGACGGCGTCGAGCACGGCGCCGACCGTCTCCGGCCGCATCAGCGACGGCGTGCCGCCGCCGATGAAGATCGATGTCACCGCGCGCGGGCCGGTTCGCTGGCGCATGGCGGCGATCTCGGCGGCGAAGGCGCGGGCGAACCGCTCCTGGTCCACCGGCTGGTGACGCACGTGGCTGTTGAAGTCGCAGTAAGGGCACTTGGCCGCGCAGAACGGCCAGTGGATGTAGACGCCGAAGCCCGGCGCGCCGACGTCCTCGGGTCTCACGGCGAGCCCAGCCGGGCGCGGGCGAACTTCTGGAAGGCGCGGGCGCGGTGCGACAGAGCCGTCGGCTGGCCCGGAACCCAGCCATGCTTCTCGGCCGCGGGCATCTCGCCGAAGGTGCGGGCGTGGCCCTCGGGAAGGAAGACCGGATCGTAGCCGAAGCCGAGTTCGCCGCGCGGCGGCCAGACCAGCCGCCCCTCGGCCTCGCCGCGGAAATACTCGGCGTAGCCGTCGGGCCAGGAAAGGCAGATCACCGCGACGAACCGGCCGGTGCGGTCCTTCGGCTCGGTCGCGCCGGCCGCCCGGAGGGCGTCCTCGGTCTTCTTCATCGCCATGGCGAAGTCGCGGCTTCCGTCCGGCAGTTCCGCCCAATTAGCGGTGTAGACGCCGGGCTGGCCGCCGAGCGCGTCGACAACGAGGCCGGAATCGTCGGAAAGCGCCGGCAGGCCCGTGGCGCGGGCGGCCGCCGCCGCCTTGATGTAGGCGTTCTCCTCGAAGGTTGTGCCGGTCTCCTCCGGTTCGGGCAGGCCGTATTCCTTCGCCGATCGCGCCTCCAGGCCGAACGGTCCGATGAGATCGCTGAACTCGCGCAGCTTGCCGGCATTGTGGCTGGCCACGACTATTCGTTTGCCGGCTAAATCGTGCGTTGCTGCATCCATCACAGTCCCCAGATTCGCGGTTCGGCGAACTCGAGCGAATTGCCCGACGGATCGCGGAAATAGATCGAACGCCCGCCCTTCGGCCATTCGAAATCGGCCTCGATGGCGACGCCGGCGGCTTCAAGGCGTCGGCGCCACGCGGCGATCTCGGCTGCCGTCGCGGAAAAGCAGAGATGCCCCGCGCCGGTCGTTCCATGCGGCGGCACGGGTAGGCGCGCGCCGGATGCAGGCGGGAGGCTCGTCGCCTCGGCGACGAAGAGAAGCAGCACGCCGTCGCCGCAGCGGAAGAAGACGTGCCGGCCCGGGACCCTGGCGATCATCGCGAGCCCGAGCACGTCCCGGTAGAAGCGCTCGGCGGCATCGAGATCGGTGACGTAGAGCGCGGATTCGAGGACGGCAGATGGTGTCATGGCATTCGCCTCGCCCGGACCCGTCGTCCGCCCGCCGCCGCGGACCTCATCCCACCGCCATCGTCTGCAGATCGACCAGCCGGGCGATGCCCTTGCGCGCCAGCGCCATCAGTGCGGCGAACTGCTCCTCGGAGAAGGGCTCGCCCTCCGCCGTGCCCTGGATCTCGACGATGCCGCCCTTGCCGGTCATGACGAAGTTGGCGTCGGTGGCGGCCGCCGAATCCTCGGCGTAGTCGAGATCGACCACCGGGATGCCTTCGTAGATGCCGCACGAAACGGCGGCGACGTGATCCTTGAGGACCTTGCCGAGATTGATCATGCTGCGTGCTTCCATCCAGCGCAAGCAGTCGTGGAGCGCTATCCAGCCGCCCGTGATCGCCGCCGTGCGCGTGCCGCCATCGGCCTGGATGACGTCGCAGTCGACGGTGATCTGGCGCTCGCCGAGCGCCTGGAGGTCGACGACGGCGCGCAGCGAACGGCCGATCAGGCGCTGGATCTCCAGGGTGCGGCCGCCCTGCTTGCCGGTCGATGCCTCGCGGCGCATGCGGTCGCCGGTCGAGCGCGGCAGCATGCCGTATTCCGCAGTCACCCAGCCCTTGCCCGAGTTGCGCAGCCACGCCGGCACCCTTTCCTCGAGGCTCGCCGTGCACAGGACGTGGGTGTCGCCAAACTTCACCAGGCAGGACCCTTCGGCATGTTTCGACATGCCGCGCTCGAAGGAGATGGCGCGCATTTCGTCGAACTGGCGCTTAGAAGGCCGCATGATGGTCCCTTTCGGATGCCGCAAATCGTGGCGGCTTGTAGCGTCACCGTCGCACAGGTGCAAAGGAAAAGGGCGACCCGCCCGCACCCGCGATGTTGTGTTCCGCACCAGCCTATCTATATCATCTCCCCAAGGGGTCCGCCGATGACGAAACCCGTCTCTGACCAGCAGCTGCAGGTCCTCGATTCGCGCTCGCGCGAGATCTTCCGGCAGATCGTCGATTCCTATCTGAAGGACGGCGAACCCGTCGGTTCGCGCAATCTGTCGCGCCTGCTGCCGCAATCGCTGTCGCCGGCGACCGTGCGCAACGTCATGAGCGACCTGGAGCAACTCGGCCTGATCTACGCGCCGCACGTCTCGGCGGGGCGGTTGCCGACGCAGAAGGGCCTGCGTTTCTTCGTCGACGCGTTCATGGAGATCGGCGACCTGTCCGACGAGGAACGGCGCGTGATCGAGGCGCAGGTCAAGGCCTCCGGCAGCGCGCCGTCGCTCGAGCACATGCTGACCGATGCGAGCCAGATGCTGTCGGGCCTGTCGCGCGGCGCCGGGCTGGTGGTCGCCGCCAAGTCCGAGGTGTCGCTCAAGCACATCGAGTTCATCCAGCTCGAACCGACCAAGGCGCTCGCGGTGCTCGTCTCGCAGTCCGGCGACGTGGAGAACCGCGTGCTCGACCTGCCGGCAGGTGTCACCGCCTCGCAGCTCCACGAGGCCTCCAATTTCCTCAACGCGCACATACGCGGCCGCACGCTGGCCGAGGCGCGCGCGGAGATCGCGCGCCTGAAGATCGAGACGCAGACCGCGCTCGACGCGCTGTCGCGCGACCTTGTCCAGAGGGGCCTTGCCGTCTGGGCCGGAGATTCTGTCGGCGCCGCCGCGCGGCTGATCGTGCGCGGTCGCGCCAACCTCCTGGAAAACGTCACAGCCCGGGCAGACATCGACCTGCTGAAGCACCTGTTCGAGGATCTCGAGAACCAGGATGGGCTGCTGCAGCTGCTCGACCTCGCCGAGCAGGGTTCGGGCGTGCGTATCTTCATCGGCTCGGAGAACAAGCTGTTCTCGCTGTCCGGGTCGTCGCTGGTGGTGGCGCCCTATCGCGATGCCGACGCGCGCATCGTCGGCGCGCTCGGCGTCATCGGCCCGACGCGGCTCAACTACGCCCGCATCGTGCCGATGGTCGACTACACGGCGAAGGTGGTGAGCCGGCTCCTCGGCAAGGGCGCCTTCCCCGGCGGGTAGGCGCCCGGGCGAGGTCGACGCCGCTCACCCTCCCCTGGAGGGCAGGGCTATCCCATTTGGGCTTTGGGCAGCCTTTGCGCGGCGCCGAGAGGTCGGCAGCGGTGAAGGCAAAGCCCGGTTCGCCGGCACCCGACGCCCCCTCACCCGCTCGCCGGCTTGACGCCCGGCTCGCGACCTCTCCCCACCGGGGAGAGGTGACGCGGTGGCTCGGTCCGCATCGAATCCCTTGGCGAATACGCGCGGCGACGCGGCGAACCCTCCATTGGGCGAAGCCGCGCCTTCACCTCTCCCCGGTGGGGAGAGGTCGGATCGAGGCGGACGTAAGTCCCGCGTCGATCCGGGTGAGGGGGAGCCCTCCGAATGGCGCGGTCGCTGCCGCCCACTTCACCATGCTCGGCCCCATATGCGACCGCCCTCTCCTGGAAGGGGAGGTGGGCGCGACGAAGCAAATGCGAAGGCGGATCGGGTGCGCATCATCGCGCGCTTCAACCCGAATTCATCGGCTCTCGCTATTTCTTCTCGTCCTGATCGAGAACCGACTTGATGCCGGCCGGTTCCTTCGCCGCCACCGGCTCGGGCACGATCACCCGCGCCGGCTTCAAGCGCCCCTCGGCGATGGCGAGAGCCTCCCGCGCGCTCTCGACCAGTTCCTTGCCGAACTTGCTCATCTCCGCCGCCCTGCCGCCTGCGGCCCACCGCCCTACGCCGCCCGGCTGGCGCGCTCCAGGTAGCCCGCCCAGATCGCCGTCTCGCCGAGCATCCCGATCCGGGCCCGGTGCGCCGCCATCTCGGCCTCGCTCACCCGGAAGAGGCGCGGCACCGGCCGCTCGCCGACGCCGGCGCCCGGCGCGGCCATGGCGATGCCGGCCGGCTCGTCGCGCACCTCGCCGAGGACGAGGCTCGCCTGGCGGCCGCCGATCAGCTCGATATAGACCTCGGCGAGGAGTTCGGCGTCGAGGAGGGCGCCGTGAAACGTCCGCCGGCTGGTGTCGATCTGGTAGCGGGCGCAGAGCGCGTCGAGGGAATTCGGGCCGGCGGGGTGCTTGCGCCGGGCGAGCATCAGCGTGTCGACCATGCGGGCGCCGGGGACCGCCGT
>CAYJMY010000185.1:8478-9704 GCA_964371125.1 uncultured Mesorhizobium sp.
GTCCGCCCGAGCCGCCCCAGCTCGGCATTGATGAAGGCGAGGTCGAACTCGCCGTTATGGGCGACGAGCACGGCGTCGCCGATGAAGGCGAGAAAATCGTCGGCGACCGCGGCGAAGGGCGGCTTGTCCCTGAGAAAGGCGTCGTCGAGGCCGTGCACCTCGACCGCCTCGATCGGCACCGGCCGGCCGGGGTTGAGATAGGCGTGGAAGGTCCGGCCGCTCGGGATATGGTTGACGAGCTCGAGGCAGCCGACCTCGACGATGCGGTCGCCGCCGGCCGGTGCCAGGCCGGTGGTCTCGGTATCGAGGATGATCTCCCGCTTCATGCTCCGGTCCTTCACGCCGATTCGCGGAATCGTGACGGGCTTGCGCGCGTCGTGCAAGCCACCTATGCCCTGACGGCATCGTGTTCGCGTGTCGCCTCATATATGCTCGGCGGACACCAGCAACAGGGATTCCGTCGTCCATGAACGAATCGACCGATCGATACAAGCGCGCCAAATCGACCCGGAAGTCCGCTCCGGTGAAGCGCGTCGTCCTGTCGGACGAGGTGCAGCAGGCCTACGAGAAGCTCGTGCGCGACCGCGACCTGCGGGACCGCACCTATGTCCGTCACCTCGCCGCGGACAATAAGCCGCGGTAGCGGCGGCACCGGGCGCATCGGCCGTCTGCCCAACCTCCGCCCCTTTGTCGTGGCTGGAATGGCCGGCATCGGGGACGAGAGCGGCGGAGGAGTCGACGTGAGGGCATGGTCCTGGGCAATCGTCGTTGTGGCGGTCGGCGGGCTCGCCGCGTGCCAGTCGTTTGATCCGGCGCAGCTCGAGCCGGCCAAGGCGCCGCCGCCGGTCACGCCCGTCACGCTCACCGCGGCCCAGACCGACGCGGTCAAGGCCGCCGTCAAGACGAGCCTCGGCAATCCCCGTTCGCTGAAGTTCGGCGCGTCCTTCCTCGCCGCCTCCGATGCCTCGGGCCAGATCTCGGTCTGCGGCACGGTCAGCGGCAGGAGCATCCCGGGGCCGGCCGGCGACAAGCCCTTCGTCGGCCATTTCTTCGACGGCCGCTTCATCCCCGACAAGATCGGCGGCGGCGACGCGCGCTCTGCCGACACCTATTCGCTCTGCACCCAGCGCGGCCTGGCGCTCCCCGTCGCAACCCCGCCACCGGCGCCCGCCGCCCCGGCTGCTGCGCTACCCGCCGGCACCGGCTGAGGTCGGGGCGCCCAACTT
>CAYJMY010000186.1:0-6254 GCA_964371125.1 uncultured Mesorhizobium sp.
AGCCAGCCCGCATCGAAACTGAGCGAAATGTCGCGGAAGTTGACGATCTGCCGTTCCCCCGCCGCATCGACAAAGACCGACGAGAACGACGACCGGCAGCCCTCGAACCGCCGGACGCGGCTGCAGTCGACGCCATCGGCCTCCAGGCCGGCCACGATCATGTCGCCGACCGTATCGGCGCCGATGCGCGCGGCAAGCGACGCCCGCCCGCCGAGCCGCGCCACGGCGGCGGCCGCGTTTGCGGCGCAGCCGCCGCCGCTGACGGCCGCGTCGCGGGCCCGGTATTTTTCGGCCGCGCGCGGCAGCTGATCGAGCATGAAGATGAAGTCGATCACGGCCACGCCGGCCAGGAGGATGCTTGCCATGTCCGCGCGACTGCCACGCTTGCGACGCCATCGTCTGGGTTCGCGAGTGACAATATCGAGTCTTATATAAGTTACAAGACTTGAATGCCGAAAGTTGACGGCTGCGCCCGCGCCTTCCGGCCGCATTGCGAACTTCCCGCTTTTCCTGCCGGGAAAAACCCTTTAGACAGCGCGGAATCCATTAGCCCGACAAAGCGACGCAGAGGCAGACACGTGCCATCCACATTTGAAAAAGTTGCCAAGATCATTGCCGACACGAGCGAGATCGACATCGCGACGATCACCCCCGACAGCCACACCATAGACGATCTCGGCATCGACAGCCTCGACTTCCTCGACATCGTATTCGCCATCGACAAGGAGTTCGGCATCAAGGTGCCGCTCGAGAAATGGACGCAGAACGTCAATGACGGCAAGGTGGCGACGGAGGAATACTTCCTGATGCGCAACCTCTGCGCCAAGATCGACGAACTCGTCGCGGCGAAGGCGGCGTGAGCAAGCACGGCAAGCGCCCGGCGCGCTCCGTCTGAACCCAAGACCTGAAATGAGCGCCAGAGACGTCCTCATCACCGGCATCGGCCTGGTTTCGTCCCTCGGCGAGGGTGCGGAGCGCCACTGGCAGCTGTTTGCCGGCGGGGCCGAGCCTGTGGTCGACCGGGAACGCTTCGCTCCCTACGTGGTCCATCCCCTGCCGGCGATCGACTGGGGACTTCAGATCGCCAAGCGCGGCGACCAGCGCCAGATGGAAACGTGGCAACGGCTCGGCACCTACGCGGCGGGGCTGGCGCTCGACGATGCCGGCGCCAAGGATGACGAAGCGCTCTGCGGCGTCATGGACATGATCGTGGCCGCCGGCGGCGGCGAGCGCGACGTGGCCGTCGACGCGTCGATCCTGGCAGCCTCCGAGACAGAGGCCGACACCGGCGTCGCCATCAACCGCATCCTGACCACCGATCTGCGGCCAACCCTCTTCCTGGCGCAGCTCTCCAACTTGCTTGCCGGCAACATCTCCATCGTCCACAAGGTCACCGGCTCCTCGCGTACCTTCATGGGCGAGGAAGGCGCAGGCATCGCGGCGGTCGAGACCGCGGCGGCGCGCATCCGCTCGGGACAGTCCTCCATCGCGCTCGTCGGCGCCGCCTTCCAGACCGAGCATCCCGACATGCTCCTGTCCTACGAGCTCAGCGGCCATCTTCACCGCGGCGACTGGAAGCCCATCTGGTCGCGGGCAAGGAGCGAAGGCGGCGGTGTCGTCACCGGCTCCGGCGCGGCCTTCCTCGTGCTCGAGTCGCGCGAACACGCCGAAAAGCGCGGCCGTTCGGCCTATGCGCGCCTCGGCGAAATCCGCTCCGCAGCCATGCGGCGCGGCGACGGCCATGCGGATGCGATCGGCGCCGCCATCGACGCCCTGGAGCCGGCCGGCGGCGATCTCCTGGCCATTTCCGGTGCATCGGGCGCGCACGCGGCGACGTCGGCGGAAGCGCAAGCCCTCGCGGCGCGGCCCGGGCTGGTCAGCCGGGGCGTTTCTTCGCTCACCGGGCATCTGAAGGAAGCGCAGTTCCCGTTCGCCGTCGCCATCGCGGCACTCGCCGTGCGCAACGGCGCGGCCCCGGCGCCCATCACGGCGGACGAAAGGCCGTTCTCCGGAACGCCCGCCGCCGCGCTCGCCACCACGATCGGCTACTGGGGCTCGGAAGGGCTCGCGATCGTCACCAGGGCGGAGTGATCGCACGATGACGCGGCATGTGGATCATCTCGGACGGCCGATCGTCGCGGTGACCGGCATCGGCATCGTCACGTCGCTGGGCGTCGGCAAGGCCGAGAACTGGGCGGCGCTGACCGCCGGACGCTCCGGCATCCATGCCATCACGCGGTTTTCCGTCGAGCATCTCAACACGCGCATCGCCGGCACGGTCGATTTCCTGCCGTCGAGCAACCACGGCGCCAGCGCGCTGACCCACGAACTCGCAGAAACGGCCGCCCGCGAGGCGATCGCCGAAGCCGGCCTGCCCGCCGACGGCTTCGGCGGACCGCTGTTTCTCGCCGCGCCGCCCGTCGAACTCGGCTGGCAGGACCGGCTCGGCCTCTACCGGACCGTCGGCGAGGGCAGCGGCTACGACCGCCTGCTCGCCGCCGCGCGCGCGGCAAATCGGCGCGACCTCTTCGACATCTCCCAGTTCGGCACCATAGCGCACCGGCTCGCCGCCGATTTCGGCGCAAGCGGATTGCCTGTGACCTTGTCGACCGCCTGCGCATCGGGTGCGACCGCCATCCAGCTCGGCGTCGAGGCGATCCGCCGCGGCGAAAGCGCGCGCGCCCTGGCGATCGGCGCCGACGGCTCGGCCACCGAAGAGGCGCTAATCCGCTTCTCGCTGCTCTCGGCGCTGTCGACCAGCAACGGCGAGCCGGAGAAGGCGTCGAAACCGTTCTCCAAGGACCGCGACGGCTTCGTGCTCGCCGAAGGGTCCGGCGCGCTGGTGCTCGAATCGCTAGACAGCGCGCTTGCCCGCGGCGCCGCCGTGCTCGGCGTCGTGCGCGGCTGCGGCGAGCGCGCCGACGACTTCCACCGCACCCGCTCCAAGCCGGACGCCTCGCCGGCGATTGCCGCGCTGCGCGCCGCGCTCGCCGATGCCGGGCTCCGCGAGGACGAGATCGACTACGTCAATGCCCACGGCACGTCGACGCCGGAAAACGACAAGATGGAGCATTTGTCTCTGTCCACCGTCTTCGGCGCGCGCATGCGCACGATCCCGATCTCGTCCAACAAGTCGATGATCGGCCACACCCTGTCGGCGGCCGGCGCCGTCGAGGCCGCCATCTCGCTGATGACCATGCGCGAGGGCGTGATCCCGCCGACCATCAACTATGACGTTCCCGACCCGGCAATCGAGCTCGACGTGGTGCCGAATGTGAGCCGCAAGGCCGAGGTGCGCACCGTCATCTCCAACTCATTCGGCTTCGGCGGCCAGAACGCCTGCCTTGTCTTGGCCCGCGATCCGCTCTAATCGAGCCGACGGAACAGCAAGAGTAGCCCCATGCGCGCACTGCACCTTGTCGAGGACCGCAAGGTCGTCGCCGTCGACGTCGCCCCGCCGCCGCCGCCCGCGATCGGCGAGGTGACGGTGCGCGTCCGTGCGGTCGCGCTCAACCACATCGACGTGTGGGGCTGGCGGGGCATGGCGTTCGCCAAGCGCAAGCTGCCGCTGGTCATCGGCGCCGAGGCGTCCGGCGAAGTCGCCGCGATCGGCCAGGGTGTCGCCGGCCTCGTCCCCGGACAGCTCGTGTCGATCTACGGCGCACGCACCTGCGGGCTGTGCCGCCCGTGCCGCGAAGGCCGCGACAATCTGTGCGAACACGTTTCCGGCGTGCACGGCTTCCATCTCGACGGGTTTGCGCAGGAACTGATCAACCTCCCTGCGCGGCTCCTCGTGCCGGCGCCGCCCGGTGTCGACGAGATCGGCGCCGCGGTCGCCCCGGTCACCTTCGGCACGGTCGAGCACATGCTGTTCGACAATGCGAAGCTGGAACCGGGCGAGACGATCCTCGTCCAGGCCGGCGGCTCGGGCATCGGCACCGCCGCGATCCAGCTGGCGAAACGCATCGGCTGCACCGTCATCACCACGGTGGGTTCCGAAGACAAGATGGCCAAGGCGAAGGCGCTCGGCGCCGACCACGTCATCAACTACCGCGAGGACCGCTTCGAGGGCGTTGTCCGCAAGATCACCAGGAAGAAGGGCGTCGACGTCGTCTTCGAGCATGTCGGCGCCGACACCTGGGCCGGCTCCATGCTGTCGCTGAAGCGCGGCGGCCGCCTCGTCACCTGCGGCTCGACCTCCGGCGTGACCGCCCCGATGAACCTGATGCAGCTCTTCCAGCAGCAGCTGCGCATCATCGGCTCGTTCGGCTGCCGCATGGAGAACATGGCGAACGCCATGCAGAAGATGGCCGCCGGCCGGGTCGTCCCGGTGGTCGACACCGAGGTCGGCTTCGACACCCTGCCCAGGGCGCTGGAGCGCATGGAGGGCCGCGACGTGTTCGGCAAGATCATCCTCCGGGTCTCCTGAAGGCGCGGCCCGGTGAACAGACGGACGGCGTCCCTCCGATGCGGCTGAAGACGCGGCTTGCCTACCGGTTGAAGATGGCCAACTACTGGTTCATCGCGCAATGGGCGCGGTTGGCCTTCACGGTCCTTCGCATACTGCCCGCCGACCGCGCGCTGGCCTTCGCCGACCGGTTTGCCCGCCGCTGGGGGCCATGGTTCGGCCGGCACCGCGTCGCGGTCGCCAACCTTCGGGCCGCATATCCCGAAAAGACGGACCGCGAGATCGAGCAGATCGCCTCCGAGATGTGGGGCAACATGGGTCGGCTCGCCGCCGAATACATCTTCCTCGACAAGCTGCTGGACTACGACCCGGAGAACAACGTCGCGGGACGCGTCGAGATCAGCGGCCGCGAGACATTCGACCGGATCGCCGGCGAGAACCGGCCGCACATCCTTTTCACCGGTCACCTCGGCAATTTCGAGCTCCTGCCGATCCTAGGCCGCCAGTTCGGGCTGAAGCTGACATCGATGTTTCGCCCGCCAAACAATCCCTACATCGCCGAGTACATCAGCCGGACCCGCCGGGCGACGATGGGCGAACTCCTGCCGTCGCGCGCAGGCGCCGCGATCACGCTCGCCCGTCTGCTCGACGAAGGGCAGAATGTCGGCGTTCTCGTCGACCAGAAGTTTTCCAACGGCATCCGCACGACGTTCTTCGGCCGGGTCTGCGAGACGAGCCCGCTTCTGCCCCGACTTGCGCGACGCTTCGACTGCGACGTCCACCCGGCCTACAGCATCAGGCTGCCAGGCAACCGCTTCCGCCTCGTGCTCGAGGAGAAGCTCGAGCTTCCTCGCGATGCCGACGGCCTCGTCGACGTCGAGCGGATGGCGCAACTCCTGAACGATACGGTCGAGCGCTGGATACGGCAGGATCCGGGACAGTGGATGTGGTTCCACAAGCGCTGGAACCTCGGCACGGGCCGCCAACGGCCGGGCGCCCAGAAGAAGAAATCAGACTAACCGCCGTAGTAGTTCATGACGGCATGGCGGGCGGTGGCGAAAAACAGCCAGCGCTCGGCGAGGATGCCGAGAACGTGGAGCGGAACCGCAAGCAGCGCCAGCGTCAGCGCGAGGGCGCCGCCGGTGAACAGCGCCCCGGCCAGCAGGAGCACCGGCAGAGCGCCGCCTGACGCCAGGGCCAGCCGTTCCAGCTTGTCGGCGTGCTTGCGCGCGACGCGGAAACCCATCTCGCGGGTCAGGTAGTTCTCGGTTGCGTGCGGGCGCTCGTGAAGCCGAACGCTGCCGATCGAACCCAGGCCCGTGGCGCTCTCGGGCGTCGAGGTCGGCGTCATGCGCCGCTGCCGGCGCCACCAGGCGCCCTTGAAGGCCCAGGCGGCGGCGAGTGCGACGACCCCGGCGATCGCCAGCGCCGGCGCAACGTCCGACCCCGCGGCATAGGCCGCCGCGGTGGCGAGCAGCAGGCCGCCCGCGGCGGCGAAGGACAGGTAGCCGGCGACCGTCAGCGGCGAATGCCAGGCCTGCACCGACTTCAGCGACGTGTAGATCATCGCCGTGCAGAAGACGGTCGCCGCGCTTCCGGCAACGCCGAGCAGGCCCCAGACCGGCAGGTAGCGCCCCTCGATCACCGACATCCAGGCGCTTACCGTCAGCGGCAGGAAGGTGGCGACGGCGAGCACAGCCTCCCGCGACAGCCAGCTGGAGCGCCATTGCGAGAACCCCCGCCAGGCGCGCTGCGGATTGCCGAGGTGGAGCGTGGAGGACAATAGCCCCGCCGAAATCATCGCCAGCGCCAGGACATGGGCTGCGCGTGTCGGCCAGGCGGCGGC
>CAYJMY010000186.1:6264-9677 GCA_964371125.1 uncultured Mesorhizobium sp.
TTTAACCCTTTGACGGAGAGCGCTGTATGCATCTGTCCCCCCCGTCGGGCGGCGGCGCGGCCCCCCGCCGCGGAAGAAGACCCTGCCCGCACGTCCGCCTCCGTCATCATATCCGCTCCAGTACGCCGTCGAGCCAGGCGAAGAACCCGCTAGCGCCGGACGTGTCGCCTGCCGCCGCGGGCGGCGCGCTGTCGGCAAGCGGCTTGCGCGGGCGCGGCGGCAGGTACTTGTTGACCGGCCGCGTGCCCTGTTCCGGCATCAGGTCGATGCCGCCGCGTTCGGCGACCATGATCGAAACCGCCGATCCGGGGTCGCCGAGATCGCCGAAATGCCGGGCGTTCGCCGGGCAGGTACGCACGCACGACGGTACGCGGTCGACCTGGGGAATCGTCTCGTTGTAGATGCGGTCGATGCACAGCGTGCACTTCTTCATGACGCCGGCGGCGACGTCCATCTCGCGCGCGCCATAGGGGCAGGCCCAGGCGCACAGGCCGCAGCCGATGCACTTGTCCTCGTCGACAAGCACGATGCCGTCTTCGCCCCGCTTGTAGGAGGCGCCGGTCGGGCAGACCGTGACGCAGGGCGCGTCCTCGCAGTGCAGGCACGATTTCGGGAAGTGCACGATGCGCGCGTCGCCGGCCTCGCCGACTATTTCCCCGCCCTCTGGTACGACTTCGAAGGTGTGGATTCGGTTCAGCCATGCGCCCGACACGTCGGGGCCGTAGGGATCCTGGTCCGACAGGGCGTTGCCGTAGCCGCCGGTGTTCCATTCCTTGCACGATACGGCGCAGGCGTGGCAGCCGACGCAGACGTCGAGGTCGATGACGAGGCCGAGGCGTTTCGGCGAAGGAGTGGCCGGAAGGCTGGTCATTCGTCCCACTCCTGGCCGTATCGCAGCTCCGCCGGCCGCTCCGACAGCGGCCTCGGCATGACGGCGGGCGAGAAACGCGGCAACGACGCCTCGCCGGGCTCGGCCTTCTCGATCCTGACGCGCAGGTCGTACCAGGCCGCCTGGCCCGTCACCGGGTCGGAGTTCGACCAGCGCATGCCGTCGCCTTTGGGCGGCAAGAGTTCATGGATCAGGTGATTGAGCAGGAAGCCGCGATTGCTCTCCGGCGCGTCGTTCGCTAGCCCCCAGGCGCCCTTGCGCTTGCCGATGGCGTTCCAGGTCCACATCGTGTCGCGGTTGACCGCGTCGGAACGCGCGATTTCGACCTTGATCCGCCCGTGGTGGGAGATGACCCACACCCAGTCGCCGTCGGCAAGGCCGAGTTTATCGCAAAGCTTTCCAGGCACATAGAGCGGATTCTTCGTGTGGATTTGCCTTAGCCAGGCGTTCATCGATCCCCATGAATGGTACATCGCCGCCGGCCGCTGGGTGATGGCATGCAGCGGATAGGCTTCGCGGTCGACCGCCGCCTCCTCGAACGGCCGATACCATTCCGGCAGCGGAGAGAAGGCCTCGCGGATACGTTCGCGGTGCGTCGGCGGCGGCGCGGGCTCGCGCAATCCCTCGGCGGAAAGCCGGAACTTCTGCAGCGTCTCCTGGTAGAGCTGGAAGGTCACCGGCTTCGGCGTGTCGAAGAAACCCATCGACACGGCGAATTCCTGGTAGGCCTGGTTGGCGTGCTTGAAGAACTGCGCTTCGAGCGGGATGTGCGCCGAAAAGAACGACCCGTTCTCGATATAGCGCCTGAGCTGGTCGGGATTGGCCGCGCCGCGGCCGGTGCGCGTGCCGTCGGCGCCGCGGAAGCCGGCCAGCGGGCCGATGCCCGGCCGCCTTTCGTGGCGCACGATATAGTCGGCATAGTCTTGGTAAATCGGCTTTCCGCGGTTGTCTGCGAAGCCGGGCAGCCGCAGCCGCGCGCCGATATCGAGCAGCACGGTCTGGAAACCGCGCACGTCGCGGTCGGGCTCGACGACCGGCCAGCGGATGGCGTCCTGCACCGCGTCCGGCTCGGAGATCGGCCGGTCGAGCAGCGAAATGCAGTCGTGGCGCTCGAGATAGGTCGTGTCCGGCAGAACGAGGTCGGCGTAGGCGACCGTCTCGGAGGCGTAGGCGTCGCTGTAGATGATCTTCGGGATCCGGTATTCGCCGGTCTCGGGATCCTTGTCCTCGAGCATGCGGATCACGCCGGCCGTGTTCATCGACGAGTTCCACGCCATGTTCGCCATGTAGAGGAACAGGACGTCGACCGGATAAGGATCGCCGGCATGGGCGTTGGCGATGACCATGTGCATCAGCCCGTGGGCCGAGATCGGCGCGTCCCAGGAAAACGCCTTGTCGATCCGGTTCGGCTTGCCGTCGGAGTCGATCAGCAGATCCTCCGGACCGCGGGGAAAGCCGAGATGCGGGCCCGACAGCGGCTTGTTCGAGCCGAAATGTTCGGCCTTGCCGTGCGGGGTCGGGTGCGCGTCGAGCGGCTTCGGATAGGGCGGCTCGAAGCGGAATCCGCCCGGACAGTCGACGGCGCCGATCAACACCTGCAGCATGTGCAGCGCCCGGGTGGTCTGGAAGCCGTTCGAATGGGCCGAGAGCCCGCGCATGGCATGGAAGGATACGGGCCGTCCGACGAAGCGCTGGTGCCGCTCGCCGTGGACGTCGGTCCACGGCTGGTCGATCGTGATCGCCTCGTCGAAGGCGACACGCCCGATCTCCGCGGCCAAACCGCGAATCACCGCGGCATCGACGCCGGTCTCCGCGGCGACGGCCTCCGGCGCGTATCGGGGGTCGAGGTACTTTTCCGCCAGCAGCTGGAACGACGGGACGGCGAAGCGCCCTTCCCCGACCTCGTAGCGCCCCGAAAGCGCCGGGCGCGCGCCTTTGGTTGCGGCCGCGACGGCGCGTTCGGTCACGGTTTCCCAGACGAGCGGCGCGCCGTCGGCATCGCGCGCGAAAAGCCCGTGCTCGGCGGTTCCCGGCGCATCGACGACCAGCCAGGGGGCGTTGGAGTAGCGGACGAGGTAGTCGACGTCGATGCGCCGCGCCTTCAGCAGTTCGTGGATGACGGCGAGGATCAGCAGCCCGTCCGTCCCCGGGCGGATGCCGATCCAGTTGTCGGCCACCGCCGAATAGCCGGTGCGCACCGGATTGACCGATACGAACCGGGCGCCGCGCTTCTTGACCTTGGAGATGCCGATCTTGATCGGGTTGGAATCATGGTCTTCGGCGACGCCGAACATGACGAAGAGTTTCGTCCGGTCCCAGTCCGGCGCGCCGAACTCCCAGAACGCGCCGCCGATGGTCATGATGCCGGCGGCCGCCATGTTGACCGAGCAGAAGCCGCCATGGGCGGCATAGTTCGGCGTGCCGAACTGTTGGGCCCAGAATCCGGTCAGCGACTGCGACTGGTCGCGCCCGGTGAAGAAGGCGAGCTTCTTCGGATCGGACTGGCGCACCGCGCCGAGCCACT
>CAYJMY010000187.1:0-9669 GCA_964371125.1 uncultured Mesorhizobium sp.
GGTTGAACATGCCGAAGGCGGTGCCGCGCAGATCCTCCGGCGCCGTGTCGGCCACCAGCGCCGACAGCAGCCCCTGGGTCAATCCCATGTGCAGGCCCCAGAGCACGACGCCGGCGGCGATGCCGGTGAGCCCCGGCCAGAAGGCCAGCGCGAGGTCGGCGGCGATCAGCAGGACGAGGCCGGCGACGAGGATCGCGGTGCGGTCGACCCGGTCGGACGCCGCCCCGGCCGGATAGGAGGAGGCTGCGTAAGCGACGTTCATGACGACGAGGACCAGCGGCACCAGGACGAACGGCAGGCCCTGCGATTGCGCCCGGAGGATCAGGAAGGCCTCGCTGAACCGGGCGAGCGTGAACACGGCGGCGATCGCCACCACGGCCCAGTAGGCGCTGCCCATGCGGGCGAGCTCGGCGGGGGCGAGCGGCATGCGCACCCGGCCCTTGCGGGGTCGCCCCTCCGGTTCCTTCACCGCGGCCACGATGAGCGCGAAGGCTAGGAAGGCGGGGATCACCGCGATCCAGAACACGGTGCGGAAGTCGTCCATCGTCATCCACATGAGCAGGATGGCGAGGAGCGGGCCGACGAAGGCGCCGACCGTGTCCAGCGACTGGCGAAGGCCTAACCGGGCGCCGCCCAGTGGCGCGGGGGTGTGGGGGGCGACCCGCGCGTCGCGCGGCGCGCCGCGGATGCCCTTGCCGATGCGGTCGATGAAGCGGGCCGCGACGACCCAGCCGACCGTCGAAGCCAGCGGAAAGATGGGCTTGGTGAAGGCAGCCATGCCGTAGCCGATCGCGGCGAGCAACTTGCGCTTGCCCAGCCAGTCGCTGATCGCGCCCGAGAACACCTTGGTAACCGACGCCGTCGCCTCGGCAATGCCCTCGATGAAGCCGACCGCGAGCACGGACGTCCCCATCACCGCGACCAGATAGACCGGAAGCAGGGCGTGGATCATCTCCGAGGAGACGTCCATCAGCAGCGAGACGAAGCCGAGCGCCCAGACGCCTCCCGGTATCTGCCGCCAGACGGAAGGTCGGTCCGGCCGCGCCGCGAAGATCTGCATCGGACACCTCATCTGCGGGCGTGGGGGGGATGCCGAGGGAGCCATCGGCTGGATCGCAGAGGGTGTCAGAATACGCCGTCGCCCGCGCCTTGCGCCAGCCCGCTCCAGCGCGGATCGACCCGGCAAATGCGCTCTCCTTGCGCAATCGGGACGATTTGGCTAAGGAGGCCGCGCATCGGCGCCCCGGCCTTCCGGGGCGCTTCCGTTTGATCCTTCCGCCGGGCGGGACCCCTGGCGACCCGCAGCAAAGGCCGACCGCTTCCATGGCGCGCATCGTGATGAAATTCGGCGGGACTTCGGTCGCCGACATCGCCCGCATCCGCAACGTGGCGCGGCACGTCAAACGCGAGGTCGACGCCGGCCACGAGGTCGCCGTCGTCGTCTCGGCGATGGCCGGCAAGACCAACGAGCTGGTGGCCTTCGTGCAGGACGCCTCGCGCGCCGAAGGCGCGAACTTCAACATCTACGACGCGCGCGAATACGACGCCGTGGTCGCCTCGGGCGAACAGGTGACGTCGGGCCTGCTGGCGCTGGTGCTGCAGTCGATGGGCATCCATGCCCGCTCATGGCAGGGCTGGCAGATTCCGATCAGGACCGACAACGCCCACGGCGCCGCCCGCATCGCCGACATCGACGGCTCGTTCCTCATCCAGCGCTTCAGGGAAGGCCAGGTCGCCGTCATCGCCGGCTTCCAGGGCATCGCCCCGGACAACCGCATCTCGACGCTCGGCCGCGGCGGCTCCGACACCAGCGCGGTGGCCATCGCCGCGGCGGTGAAGGCCGATCGCTGCGACATCTACACCGACGTCGACGGCGTCTATACGACCGATCCGCGCATCGAGCCGAAGGCGCGGCGCCTCGCCAAGATCTCCTTCGAGGAGATGCTGGAGATGGCCTCGCTCGGCGCCAAGGTGCTGCAGGTGCGCTCGGTGGAACTGGCCATGGTGCATCGGGTCCGCACCTTCGTGCGGTCGTCCTTCGACGATCCCGATGCGCCGGGCATGGGCGATCTTCTCAACCCGCCCGGAACCCTCATTTGCGACGAGGAAGAAATCGTGGAACAGCAGGTCGTCACCGGTATTGCCTACGCCAAGGATGAGGCCCAGATCTCGCTCCGCCGCGTCGCCGACCGGCCGGGCGTGGCCGGCGGCATCTTCGGTCCGCTGGCCGAGGCCAACATCAACGTCGACATGATCGTCCAGAACATTTCCGAGGACGGCAAGTTCACCGACATGACCTTCACGGTTCCGTCGGGCGACGTCGACAAGGCGCTCGCCGTGCTGGCCAGGGTCAAGGAGACGGTCGGCTTCGACGTCGTCCAGTCCGAGGCCGGCATGTCGAAGGTCTCGGTCATCGGCATCGGCATGCGTAGCCATGCCGGCGTGGCGGCGACGGCGTTCAAGGCGCTCGCCGAGAAGGGCATCAACATCCGCGCCATCACCACGTCCGAGATCAAGATCTCGATCCTGATCGACGGCCCCTACACCGAACTGGCGGTCCGGACTTTGCATTCCGTCTACGGTCTCGATAAGCAATAAAGAGACTTTTCTGGATCCCGGCGTTCCGGTCGCCCGCGCCAGCGGGACGGCCGGAGAGGCCGTTGGAACAAGGCGCTACTGATGCGTGATCAAGCCGGCCCGCGCGTTCTGCTCAGACGCCTCCGCGAACTCATGGCGGAGCCGCTGGAGCCGCAGGAGCGCCTCGACCGCATCGTCCGCGAGATCGCCGCCAACATGGTGGCCGAGGTCTGCTCGCTCTACGTCCTGCGCGCCGACTCGGTGCTCGAACTCTACGCCACCGAAGGCCTCAACCCGGGCTCGGTGCACCTCGCCCAGCTGCGCCTCGGCCAGGGCCTGGTCGGCACCATCGCCGCCAGCGCGCGGCCGCTCAACCTGTCGGATGCCCAGCGCCATCCGGCCTTCGCCTACCTGCCGGAGACCGGCGAGGAGATCTACCATTCCTTCCTCGGCGTGCCGGTGCTGAGGGCAGGGCGCACGCTCGGCGTCCTCGTCGTGCAGAACCGCACGATGCGCACCTATCGCGAGGACGAGGTCGAGGCGATGGAGACCACGGCGATGGTCATCGCCGAGATGATCGCCACCGGCGACCTGTCGCGGCTGACCCGGCCGGGGCTCGACCTCGACCTGAGGCGTCCGGTGTCGTTCAGCGGCATGTCGTTCAACGAGGGCGTCGGCCTCGGCCACGTCGTGCTGCACGAGCCGCGCATCGTCGTCACCGACCTGTTCAACGAGGACAGCGAGCAGGAACTGCGCCGGCTGGGCAGCGCGCTGGGCTCGCTGCGCCTGTCGATCGACGACATGCTGTCGCGCCGCGACGTCGCCTTCGAAGGCGAGCATCGCGCCGTGCTCGAGGCCTACCGCATGTTCGCCAACGACCGCGGCTGGGTGCGCCGGCTTGAGGAAGCGGTGAGCAACGGCCTGACCGCGGAGGCGGCGGTGGAGAAGGTGCAGTCGGACATGCGCGCGCGCATGCTGCACATGACCGATCCCTACATGCGCGAGCGCATGAGCGACTTCGACGACCTCGCCAACCGGCTCCTGCGCCAGCTGATGGGCCATGGCCCTGAGGCGCTGGCCTCGACGCTGCCCAAGGACGCGATCATCGTCGCCCGCTCGATGGGCGCGGCCGAACTGCTCGACTATCCGCGCGACCGCCTGCGCGGCCTGGTGCTGGAGGACGGCACCGTCACCAGCCACGTCGTCATCGTCGCCCGCGCCATGGGCATACCCGTGGCGGGCCAGATGAAGGGCGCGGTGTCGATGGCGGAGAATGGCGACGCCATCATCGTCGACGGCGAGGAGGGCCGCATCCACCTCAGGCCGCAGCCCGACGTCGAGGCCGCCTATGCCGAGAAGGTGCGCTTCAGGGCGCGCCGGCAGGAACTCTACCGCGAGCTCAGGAGCAAGCCGTCGCAGACGGCGGAAGGGGTCCATGTCGACCTGCTGATGAACGCCGGCCTCGCCGTCGACCTGCCGCAGCTTTCCGAATCGGGGGCGGCCGGCATCGGCCTGTTCCGCACCGAGCTGCAGTTCATGGTCGCGGCCACCTTCCCGCGGGCCGAGGCCCAGGAGCGTCTCTACCGCGACGTGATGGACGCGGCGCGCGGCAAGCCGGTGACGTTCCGCACGATCGACATCGGCGGCGACAAGGTGCTCCCCTATTTCAAGAACGCCGGCAACGAGGAGAATCCGGCGCTCGGCTGGCGGGCGATCCGGCTCACCCTAGACCGGCCCGCTCTTCTGCGGACCCAGGTCCGAGCCCTGCTCAAGGCAGCCGGCGGCCGCGAGCTTCGCGTCATGCTGCCGATGATCACCGAGATCGGCGAGATCTTCCAGGCCCGCGAGATCATCGACCGCGAGGTGCGCCACCTGTCGCGTTTTGCCCACGACCTGCCGACGAGCCTCAGGATCGGCGCCATGGTCGAGGTGCCGGCGCTGCTCTGGCAGCTCGACGAACTGATGCGCTCGGTCGACTTCGTCTCCGTCGGCTCGAACGACCTGTTCCAGTTCGTCATGGCGGCCGACCGCGGCAACACCCTGCTCGCCGACCGCTTCGATCCCTTGTCGGTGCCGTTCCTGCGCGTCCTGAAGCAGATCGTCGACGCCGGGCAGGCGAGCGGTACGCCGGTAACGCTGTGCGGCGAGCTTGCCGGCCGGCCGATCTCGGCGATGGCGCTGCTCGGGATCGGCTACCGCTCGATCTCGATGTCTCCGGCCTCGATCGGCCCGGTCAAGGCGATGCTGACGGAACTGCCGCTAGAAAAGCTCGAGGCCTTCCTCGCCGACGCCCTGTCGCGCCCGGGCGCCGGCCGCGACATGCGCGAGGAGCTTTCCGCCTTCGCCCACGAGAACGGCGTGCCGCTGTAGGCGGGGCTGCGGGGCTTCCAACGCTAGCCGGATCTTTGCAGAATAGTAGAATAGTACTGTATAGAGGTCCTTGCGGAGCATCTTGCGGGCGATGGGGGAAGATACGATCTTTCCGTTCGAGTTCTTCGTCCGGGGAACGCCCCGTTCCCTCGGAGCAAGCTCCGATTCCAGGGAGCGATGGAAAGAAACGATCGTTCACTCGGCGCGTCGGAAGATTGCGGAAACAACCGATTTGTCCTGGCTCGACGAGCGTCCGTTGTCGGTCGCAATCTATTACTTTTCCGCCGCCCCGATGGAAGGCGACATAGACAACATCGTGAAACCGATCCTGGATGCGTTGATCGGTGTCGCATACCCGAACGATCGCGTGGTCGAGCGGGTCATCGCGCAGAAAATCGAGCCCGACGTCGGCTGGTCCTTCGATCACGCCAGTGAGATACTGTTGTCGGCATTGGATACGGATGTGCCGGTGGTCTATATTCGTATCGATGACGATCGCGCCTGGAGGCGAAACTGATGTCGTTGGCCGTGAATCTTACTTTCCCCGAGGCGGAGACCGCGTTCCTGGAGAGCATGCGCTCCGAGTTTGAGACGAGGGGCTATCGGTTCGTTGTCCACCCCCGGCCCTCGGAACTTCCGGATTTCTTCGCCTCCTACGTTCCGGACGCTGTCGCACTCCGGGCGGACGGCAATGTCGCCATCGAACTGAAGTCCCGCGAAACGCCAGCGAACCAGCAGTCCCTTCAGCGCATCCGTCAACTCCTGGAAGGGCGGACCGGGTGGCAATTGCGTGTTGCCTACATGGGAGGTGAGGGGCTTGCCCGGCAAATACCGGTGTCCACCCGCGAATCGATCCTTGACCGGGTTCGCGAAGTCGCGGCTCTAGAAGCGACCGGCAATGTTCGCGCCGCCTTCGTCATCGCGTGGAGTCTGCTCGAAGCAGCGTTGAACAGCGCGCGCCCCAATGCCGACAAGCGTCCCCGTACTCCCGCGACGATCGTACAGACCCTGGCAATGGAGGGCCTCATTCCGGAGCAACTGGAGGTTTCGTTGCGCCCGCTGACGGACCTCCGAAATCGGGTCGTTCATGGCGACTTGACTGCCGAGCCAAGCGGGGCCGACCTCGGGACGGTACTCCTGGCCGTCCGGACGGTCCTCGGCTGATCGAACCGCGAGGCAAGTACAGCGGACGCGTTGAGCTTTTTCGCGATGTCCGCTAATGCGCGCCCATGATCAATCTCCCCCGCGACCGCATGGACCAGCTCGTCAAGCGCTTCGACATGCTCGAGGCGCAGATGGCGGCCGGGCCGGATCCGGACGCCTATGTGAAGATGGCCTCCGAATATGCCGAGCTCGAGGGCATGGCGCGCAAGGTGCGCGAGCTGCGCGCCACCGAGCGCGAGCGCGCCGACCTCGAGGCGTTGCTGGCCGACCGGTCGACCGATTCCGAAATGAGGGCCCTCGCCGAGGAGGAACTGCCGGCGATCGATGAGCGCATCGAGGCCCTGCAGAAGGACATGCAGATCCTGCTCCTGCCCAAGGACGCCGCCGACGAGCGCAGCGCCATCCTCGAGATTCGCGCCGGCACCGGCGGCGACGAGGCGGCGCTGTTCGCCGGCGACCTGTTCCGCATGTACGAGCGCTATGCCGCCGCCAGGGGCTGGAAGGTCGAACTGGTCTCGGCGAGCGACGGCGACGCCGGCGGCTACAAGGAGGTGATCGCGACGATCTCCGGCAAGGGCGTCTTCGCGCATCTGAAGTTCGAATCGGGCGTGCACCGCGTGCAGCGCGTGCCGGCGACCGAAGCGCAGGGGCGCATCCACACCTCGGCGGCGACCGTCGCGGTGCTGCCGGAAGCCGAGGAAGTCGACATCGACATCCGCGCGGAAGACATCCGCATCGACACGATGCGCGCCTCCGGCGCCGGCGGCCAGCACGTCAACACCACCGATTCGGCGGTGCGCATCACCCACCTGCCGACCGGCATCATGGTCGTCTCGGCGGAGAAGTCGCAGCACCAGAACCGGGCCCGCGCCATGCAGATCCTGCGCGCCCGCCTCTACGACATGGAGCGCACCCGGCTCGCCGACGAACGCTCCGAATCGCGACGCCTGCAAGTCGGCTCGGGCGACCGCTCGGAACGCATCCGCACCTACAACTTCCCGCAAGGAAGGGTGACCGACCACCGCATCAACCTCACCCTCTACAAGCTCGACCGGGTGATGGAGGGCGAGCTCGACGAGATCGTCGACGCGCTGATCGCCGAACACCAGTCGAAGCTGCTTGCCGAAACCGGGACGAATGGCTGACGAGACGACGCTAGGCGCACTGCTTGCGGAGGCGCGGCGCCGGCTCGCTTACGCCGGCATCGAGGACGCCGCGCTCGACGCGCGGCTTCTCGTCGAGCATCTTGCCGGCGCCTCGCGTACGGAGACGGTGACGCGGCCCGAGCGGCCGGTCTCCGCCGATGCGGCCGCGGCGGTGCTGGCGGCGATCGCCCGCCGCGCCGCGCACGAGCCTGTGCACCGTATCCTCGGCTGGCGCGAGTTCCACGGCCTCCGGCTGTCGCTGTCGCCGTCGACGCTGGAGCCGCGCGCCGACACCGAGACGCTGGTCGACGCGGTGATGCCCTTCGTCCGCGAGACGGCGCGCTGCGAAGGGCTCTGCCGCATCCTCGACCTCGGCACCGGGACCGGCGCGATCGCGCTGGCGCTGCTCGAGGCGGAGCCGCGCGCCACCGCGGTCGGCGCCGATATCGCGGAGGAGGCGCTGCGCGCGGCCCGGGCGAACGCAAACGCCTGCGGCCTGGCCGAGCGTTTCGTTGCGGTCCGCTCGGACTGGTTCGACGAAATCGCGGGGCGCTTCCATTTAATCGCCGCGAATCCACCCTATATAGAGAGCCGGGCGATCGAGACCTTGCAGCCGGAAGTCAGGCTGTTCGATCCGCGGGGCGCCCTCGACGGCGGCGCCGACGGGCTCGATGCCTACCGGATCATCGCGGCGGGCGCGGCAGGCCATCTGGAAGACGGCGGCCGCATCGCGCTGGAGATCGGGCATCGCCAGAAGGACGCAGTGGAAGCGCTGTTCGGCGGCGCCGGATACCGGCTCTCGCAGGCGGTCAGAGACCTTGGCGGCAACGACAGGGTCGTCGTTTTCCAACCTGCGGACGCTGTGGAAATAAAGCTTGGCAAGCCGGACGAACATCGCTAGTTTCGCCGCAACCGGATGAGACGAAGCAGGCAGTGCTGTTACCAAACCGGTTTCCAATTTGAAACAAGCTGCCTCCTTGCGTGAACGACGCCTTGGCTTCGCGCGGGGATCATCCGGCAAGTAACTGAACCGTGACAGGATGGCACGTGGCGCCGACGCAAGGGATGCGGGCGAGCACCGGCAAGAAGGTACGGAACGGCAGGCACGATGCGTGCCGCGTTCGCGACCGTCATTTCCAGATGTGAGAATCGGATGAGGCCACAGCAACAGAACCGCCGCATGCGTGGGCGCAACAACAACAATCGCAAGGGGCCCAATCCCTTGACGCGCAACTACGAGAGCAACGGCCCGGACGTGAAGATCCGCGGCTCGGCGCAGCAGATCGCCGAGAAATACACGACGCTCGCCCGCGACGCCCACAGCTCGGGCGACCGGGTCATGGCGGAGAACTATCTCCAGCACGCCGAGCATTACAACCGCATCATCGCGGCCGCCCAGGCGCAGATGCCGGTCCAGCAGCAGATGCGCGACCGCGGCGACGATCTCGACGACGACATGGACGACGACGGGTACGATGAGGGCGCGGCGCCGCAGGAGATCAGGACGGAGATCAGGACGCAGCAACCGGCGGTCGACGGTTCGGGCCCGCAGCCGGTGATCGACGGCGTGCCGGCGGAAGTGGCCCTGAACCAGGAGCCTGCGGAGGCGAACGGCGCCCGCGAGCACCGCGCCAACGGCCAGAGGCCCGGCAGCGGCGAGCACGAAGACGGGCCGCGCCGGTCGCGGCGTCCGCGGCGCGGCAGGGGCCGGTCCGACTTCGGCGCGACGGGTGACGGCCAGGGCGGCGGCGACGGCGCCCCGGTTGCCGAGGCCGCCGGCCAGGACGGCGGACAGAACGAGCCGGCGCTGGAAAGCTGATCCGGACGCCACCGGCGAACGCCATGCGAACGGCGGGGTTTTGCCCCGCCGTTTTTTGTTGTCGCGGTCCCCGCGCACCGTCTTGAGGGCAGGAAGGGCAATCCCCATATCCGCCGCAACGGGACCCGCCTCCGCCAGAGGGGGTCCGTCACCCAAGGCTGATCCGGCGCCGCCAAGCGGGCCGGGGAGGGAACGGAGACAGACATGAACATCGAGAAATATTCCGAGCGCGTGCGCGGCTTCATCCAGTCCGCCCAGACCTACGCACTCTCCCGCAATCACCAGCAGTTCACGCCGGAGCACATCCTCAAGGTGCTGGTCGACGACGAGGAAGGCCTGGCCGCCTCGCTCATCGAGCGCGCCGGAGGCGACGCCAAGGCGGTCCGTCTCGGCGTCGAGTCCGCGCTCCAGGCGATGCCGAAGGTCGAGGGCGGCAACGGCCAGCTCTACATGGCGCAGCCGCTGGCCAAGGTCTTCGCCTCAGCCGAGGAACTGGCCAAGAAAGCCGGCGACAGCTTCGTCACGGTGGAACGCCTGCTGATGGCGCTGGCGATGGAGAAGTCGGCCAAGACGGCAGACATCCTGTCCAAGGCC
>CAYJMY010000188.1:0-9589 GCA_964371125.1 uncultured Mesorhizobium sp.
TCGACCGCATCGCCATGCTGAAATACGGCATGCCGGACCTGCGCGCCTTCTTCGACGCCGACGTGAGGTGGCTGTCGCACTACGGCTTCCGCCCGCTCGACATGCCGACGCTGTTCGGCGGGTTGAGCGCGGCTTGATATCGGCAGGAGAAAGACGATGAAATTCACCCTCTCCTGGCTGAAAGACCACCTCGACACCGACGCCTCGCTGACCGAGATCGTCGAGCGGCTGACCGCGATCGGGCTGGAGGTCGAATCGGTCGACGACAAGGCCGGCCTGAAGCCGTTCGTCATCGCCAGGGTGCTGACGGCAGAAAAGCATCCCGACGCCGACAAGCTGCGCGTGCTCAGCGTCGACACCGGAAGCGGCAAGCCGATCCAGGTCGTCTGCGGCGCGCCCAACGCGCGCGCCGGCCTGGTCGGCGCCTTCGCCGCGCCCGGCACCTACGTGCCAGGCATCGACGTGACGCTTTCCGTCGGCAAGATCCGCGGCGTCGAGAGCCGCGGCATGATGTGCTCGGAGCGCGAGCTGCAGCTCTCCGACGAGCACGACGGCATCATCGACCTGCCCGACGACGCGCCGGTGGGTGCGAGATTCGCGTCCTGGGCGCATCTCGACGACCCGGTCATCGAGATCAACCTGACGCCGAACCGTCCGGACGCCACCTCGGTCCACGGCATCGCCCGCGACCTCGCTGCCGCCGGTCTCGGCCGGCTGAAGGACGGCGCGGTGGAGGCGGTCGTAGGATCCGGCCCGACGCCGGTCGGGGTTGCGCTCGACTTCGGCGAAACCGACCCGCTATGCCGCGGTTTCGCGTTGCGCCTGGTGCGCGGCGTCACCAACGGCCCGTCGCCGAAATGGCTGCAGCGCCGCCTGATCGCGATCGGCCTGCGCCCCATCAACGCGTTGGTCGACATCACCAACTACCTCACCTTCGACCGCGGCCGGCCGCTGCACGTCTTCGACGCGAAGAAGGTCGCCGGCGACCTCGTCGTGCGCCGGGCGAAGCAGGGCGAGAAGGTCCTCGCCCTCGACGGGCGCGAATACGAGCTGACGCCCGAAATGTGCGTCATCGCCGACGACAAGGGCGTCGAGTCGATCGCCGGCATCATGGGCGGCGAGCATTCGGGCTGCGACGAGGCGACGACCGACGTGCTGATCGAGTCGGCGCTGTGGGAGCCGCTCAACATCGCCCGCACCGGCCGCGCGCTCGGCATCATCACCGACGCGCGCTACCGCTTCGAACGCGGCGTCGACCCCGAGTTCATGGTGCCCGGCCTCGAACTGGCAACCAGGATGGTACTCGACTTCTGCGGCGGCACGCCGACGAAGACCGAGGTGGTCGGCTATGCCGGCCACCAGGCGAAGGTGATCGAATTCCCCATTTCCGAGGTGAAGCGGCTGACCGGCATCAGGGTAGCGGAAGAGGAAGCGCGGTCGATCCTTGGCCGGCTCGGCTTCGGAGTCGCCGATGCCGTCGAGACCGAGGTGTTCGGCTCCGGCCCGCCGACCGGCACGATCGGTTACGTGACGTCCGAGCACGAGCGGCACACGCCGCGGCCGGGCGTGCTCTCGGTCACCGTACCGTCCTGGCGGCCCGACGTGGAAGGCAAAGCCGACCTCGTCGAGGAGGTCATGCGCATCCACGGCGTCGACAACATCCTCCCCCAGCCGCTCGGCAGCCACGACGCCGTCAACGGCAAGATCCTGACGACGCTGCAGATCCGCACCCGCGCCGCCAGGCGCGCGCTCGCCGTACGCGGCATGATGGAGGCCGTCACCTGGTCGTTCATCCCGGCGAAGCACGCCGAGGCCTTCGGCGGCGGAAGTGCGGTGCTGAAGCTCGCCAACCCGATCGCTGCCGACATGTCGGACATGCGGCCTTCGCTGTTGCCCGGCCTGGTCGCCGCGTCGCAGCGCAATGCCGATCGCGGCATCGGCGACGTCGCCTTGTTCGAGGTGTCGGGCACCTATGAAGGCGACACGCCGCAGACGCAGCGCCGCGTCGCCGCCGGCATCCGTCGCGGCACGGCGCGGCTTGACGGTGTGGGCCGCCACTGGGCCGGCAATGCCGGCGCGGCCGGCGTATACGACGCCAAGGCCGACGCTTTCGCCGCCCTGGAAGCCTGCGGCGCGCCGGTCGACAAGCTGCAGGTCGAGGCCGGCGGCCCGGCCTGGTACCACCCCGGCCGCTCCGGTACGATCAAGCTCGGGCCGAAGACCGTGCTCGGCACGTTCGGCGAGTTCCACCCGAAGACCCTGGAGACCCTCGACGCGTCGGGGCCGATCTGCGGCTTCGAGGTCTATGTCGACGCCATCCCCGAGCCGAAGGCCAAGCCGACGCGGACCAAGCCGCGGCTCGACCTCTCGGCCTTCCAGCTGGTCAGGCGCGACTTCGCCTTCGTCGTCGACCGCGCGGTCGAGGCGGGCGCTATCCTGCGCGCGGCCACGGCCGCCGACAGGAAGCTGATCGCCGGCGTCTCCGTCTTCGACATCTTCGAGGGCGCGTCGCTCGGCGAGGGCAAGAAGTCGGTCGCCATCGAAGTCGCCATCCAGCCGGTCGACAAGACGCTGACCGACGAGGATTTCGAGGCGCTCGCCGGGCGGATTGTCGACAACGTGAAGAAGCAGACCGGCGGGGTGCTGCGGGGGTAAGACGGCGGGGTGCCACACAGGCACTCCCTTCTCCGGCGTCATCCTCGGGCCTGACCCGAGGATCTGCGGCGTTTTTGCGCCCGTGCCCCTGCCGAGGCTTCCTCGGCCTTGAACGCGGCGATCCGGCCGATCAACTCGGCCGGAACCGGTTCGCCGAGCGGGAACCGGATCGTGCCTTTCTCGACTTTAAAAGGTTGGAGTTCATCAGCGAAGGCGGCCAGCATCGCGTCGGAGACCGGATAGAGCGAATAATGGCTCTTCCAGCCGGCGAAGAAGATCGCCGTGCCGCCAGCGACCCGGTAGGACGGGATCTGGTAGGAGATCACCTCCTCGGCCGTCGGCAACGCGGCCCGGATGGCGGCGCGCACGGCCTCAAGGATTGGACGCGCGTGCTCCGGCTGCGCGGCGAGATAGGCGTCGACTGAAGCGTAGTTCGTTCTGGCCATGGATCGGTCCGGTTCGGCTGAACGTTGTCGCTGGCGAAGATGGCGGTCGACAGGCTATCGGTATCGCACGCGTCACGCCACTATCCGGAGGCCAGCATGAAGCCCATCTCCACCCTCACCCTGCCCTCCGGCGTCGCCGTCCCCGTGCTCGGCCAGGGCACCTGGAAGATGGGCGAGCGGCGCGACCGGTTCGCGCAGGAAGTGGCGGCGCTCAGGCTCGGGATCGAGGTTGGCATGACGCTGATCGACACCGCGGAGATGTATGCCTCCGGCGGCGCCGAGGAGGTCGTCGCCGAGGCGATCGCCGGGCGCCGCGATGGCGCCTTCCTCGTGTCCAAAGTGCTGCCCTCCAACGCCACGCGCGCGGCGACGATCCGCGCCTGCGAGGCGAGCCTGAGACGCCTCGGCACCGACCGCATCGACCTCTATCTGCTGCATTGGCGCGAGGACGTGCCGCTCGCCGAGACGGTCGACGCATTCGAGGCGCTGAAGGCCTCGGGCAAGATCGGCGACTGGGGCGTCAGCAATTTCGACGTCGGCGATCTCGAGGAGTTGATGACGCTGCCGGCGGGCAAGGCCGTCGCCGCGAACCAGGTTCTCTACCATCCGGGCAGCCGCGGCATCGACTTCGACCTGCTGCCCTGGCAGCGCCGCCACGGCATCCCGGTGATGGCCTATTCGCCGTTGGGCGAGGGCGAACTGGCGGGCGATTCGCACCTGCGCGCGGTGGCCGAGCGCCACGGCGTGACCGCGGCGCAGGTGGCGCTCGCCTGGGCGCTGCGTCGCGACGGCGTCATCGCCATCCCCAAGGCGTCGCGCGAAGACCACGTACGCGCCAACCGCGCCGCCGCCGACATCCGGCTGACGGCGCAGGACCTCGCCGACATCGACGCGGCCTTCCCGCCGCCGAAGCGCAAACAGCGGCTGGCGATGGTCTGAGCGGCGCCCGGCCGGGCGCGCGGCTTAGCGGCGGCCCCAGACCTCGACATAGGTCGGGCCGGCGCCGTTCGGCAACTTGCCGTAGGTGAAGCTGACGTGCTTGATGAAGCGCCCGCCGCCGACGAGGTCGATCGAGCGGGTGTGCCCGCCCTGCGGAATGAAGGCAGCGACCGCGACGTCCTGCTTGGCGCCATTGCCGAAGCGGATGTCGAGATCGTAGATCCACAGATTGTTGCCGCGCACGTACAGGCGGATCTTGTCGAACCAGCCCCACGAAGCACCGACCGAGATGCGGTCGTGATCGATGAGACCATTGACCTTGCGCGTGCCGAGTTTCACCCAGGTCGCGGCCTCGGCGGCCTGCGGAAGCAGCATGGCCGCGCCAGCGGCCGAAAGCGAAAGCATGAAATTTCGGCGATCCATTGCGATTCCTCCATCACGTTGCCGGATTGCGGGCATTCCCCTACGGCAAGCGAAATGAACCGCACCTGAAGGACGCCGCCAAGCCCCGTTCATCGCTATTTCTTTTCAGGGCGGCTGCGGCCGATCGTATCGAGGGCGGGTTACGCGCCCGAACCGCCCGCCGGAATGTGCGCCGAGCGTATCCGCGCCATCCAGGCTGGCGCGTCGAGCCGCTGCCAGACGCGGGCCGGTTCGGCGAGCGGCGCATAGCGCTCCAGCCAGACGGGCAGGCGCGACGCGTCGAGCAGTTCTTCGAGATCCTCGATGACGACCACGGGCAGGCCCTCGAAGAGAGGGTCGAGCGGCGATGTCTTGGTGATGACGATCGAGCCGAGATAAAGCGCCTCCCAGGTGCGGTGGCAGTCCAGGCCATTGCCGGCGAGGCTCAGCACGAAGGGGAAGGACGCGTAGCGCCGCCATATCGCGCGCTGGGAGACGCGCCGGCGCTGGAACTCGACGTGGGCGCAGTCCGCGAGCAGGCGCACCGCTTCGACGCGGTCCTGCGTGTTGCGGATGAGGCCGATGTCGGTGAACACCTTCAGCGGCTGGCCGGCGAGAGGCGGGCGGCCGGCGGCGAGCCGGCCCAGGTCGCCGATCAGCGTCGCCGGGCTTGAAAGGGGCCGCGGCGTGTGCAGGTCCAATCCGATCGGGATCGGAGCCAGCCGGGGTCCGCCGGTTCCGTCGAAATTCTGCGTGTACCAGGCGATCAGGAAGGGCGAGGCGAGAAGGGCGGCGACCGTCGACGGCCGCAGTTCGGAGGGAACCGAGGCGTCGCCGTCGCTGGTCACCAGCACGAACGGCTTGCGGATGGCGGGAAGCGCGGCTTCGACGAAGCGGTCGAGGTCGGCGTCGAGGCCGGCGCGGCTGCGCGTTCCGAGGCGAACCCAGACCAGGCCGCGGGCGCCGGCGTAGTGTTCGCCGAACATCGCCCCGTCGGCAAGACTCTCGGTCGGCGCCAACCAGTAGTCGTCCGGGCCGCGGACGTCGCAGAAGCGCGCGATTCCCTTTGACCAGAGGCACGGCACCGGATCCGTGAAGCCGAGCGGGTCGAATGTCGCCGCGGCGAAGCGGCGCCGCCATCGCGCGATGCTACGCCGGAGACCCATCGGTCGGCGCTCCCTGTCGGCACGGGTTCTGTCGGCACGGGCTCGCGGCCTTGCAACCCGCGCCGCGCTTGCGTAGCACTTCGGCAGAGGGCGGCCCAGGCATCCGATTGCGGAGAAGCCGAGGATCTGGCCGCCAAGGGAGGCGAGCATGTTCCGCTGGGGTATCTTTTCCACCGCCAGGATCGCGCGCGAGCACCTGATCCCCGCGATCCAGGACGCTTCGAACGGCACGCTGGCGGCGATCGCCAGCCGCGACCTTGAAAAGGCCCGCGCGCTCGCCGCGCGCTGCGGCGCTCCCCACGCCTTCGGCTCCTACGAGGAGATGCTCGCCTCCGACACGATCGACGGCGTCTACATTCCGCTGCCGACCTCGCAGCATGTCGAGTGGGCGGTCCGTGCCGCCGATGCCGGCAAGCATGTGCTGGTCGAGAAGCCGCTGGCGCTGAAGGCCGCCGACATCGCCGAAGTGATCGCGGCCCGCGATCGCAACCGCGTGCTGGTCAGCGAGGCCTTCATGGTCGTCTACCACCCGCAGTGGATCAAGGTGCGCGACCTCGTGCAGGGCGGCGCCATCGGCCGGCTGCGCCACGTGCACGGTGCTTTCAGTTACTATAACGTCGACCCGGACAACATGCGCAACCGGCCGGACCTCGGCGGCGGCGCGCTGCCCGACATCGGCGTCTATCCGACGGTGACGACGCGTTTCGTCACCGGAAAGGAGCCGCAGCGCGTGCAGGCGAGCATCGAGCGCGACCCGGCATTCGGCACCGACATCTACTCGACGGTGAAAGCCGATTTCGGCGGCTTCGATCTGACCTTCTACCTGTCCACGCAGATGGCGGCGCGCCAGTCGATGGTCTTCCACGGCGATGCCGGCTTCATCGAGGTCGCCTCGCCCTTCAACGCCGGGCTCTACGACGACCATCGCATCGCGCTCCACGACCGCGGCCACGCCCAGGCGACCGTCTACCGATTCCCCGGCGCGCAGCAGTACAGGCTCCAGGTCGAGGCCTTCGCCCGCGCCGCGGCGGGCGAGGCGGAACGCGTCTTCACGCTGGAAGAGTCGGTCATGAACCAGCGGCTCATCGACGCGGTCTACCGCGCCGCCGGCCACGACGGCTGGGAAGCGGTCTGAGCCGCGCCGTGACCGGTATCGCGCCGGCTCAGGCACGGCGCAGCGCGTCCGCCGGCATCAGCCGCACCGCACGCCAGGCCGGATAGGCGGCGCCGGCTGCGCAGAGCGGCAGGGCGAACAGAAGCGGCAGGGCCATGTCGCCGGCGCGCGGCGTGAACGAGACGAAGCCGCCGATCGCCGGCAGCGCGTCGAACAGGCTGGAGGCAAGCACGCCGAGGACGACGCCGAGCGTGCAGCCGGCAAGCCCGATGAGCACGCCCTCGATGACGATGAGCGCGACGATGCGGCCGTCGCTCCAGCCGATCGCCGCCATCATGCCGATCTCGCGGGTGCGCTCCTGCACCGAGATCAGCAGTGTGGCGAGCAGGCTGACGGCGCCGCTGACCAGCGCCACCAGCGAGACGGCCGAAGAGATCGCCTGGAGGATCTCGTAGTTCATGTCCTGGTCGAGCACCTCCTGCGTGTCCGAAACGATGACGGGTAGATCGCGGGCGATCTCGGCGCGCAGGCGGTCGCGGGCGGCCCCGTCGAGGTCGGCCTTCAGCCGCACCGTGAAGAAGCTCACCTGGCCTTCGCGCAGCGCCGCCTCCTGCAGCGCGGCGAGCGGCATGACGACCATGCTTCGGTTCATCGCCGTGGCGTAGCCGGTGACGCCGGCCACCTCGAACGTCTCGTCGAAAAGGTCGATGCCGTCGCCGGCGGCAAGGCCGAGGCCGGCGGCGAGCGTGTCGCCGACCAGGATCTCGCGACGCTCGGGATCGGGCAGGCGGCCCGACAGGAGCGGCGCGCCTTTCCAGCCGGCGGAGTCGCGCGACCAGCCGGCGACGAGGATGCTCTCGTTGCCGGCGCTGACGGTGAAGGCGTAGAGTTCTCCCGAAACGGCCTCGACGCCGTCCATGGCCGCGATGCTGGCGCCGATCGCCTCGGGCAGGCGCGCGCTGAGCACGCCCGTCGCGTTCTTCGACGCGACGACGAACTCGGCGCCGGTCTCGTCGAGCCCGCGGCCGACGCTTTCGGCGACGCCGCGCGCCAGCGCCAGCAGCGCGACCGCCGTGCCCACCGCCAGCGCGATGCCGAGCACGGTGAGCAGCGTGCGCGCCGCGCGCCGCGCGAGGTTGGAGAAAGCGAGGCCGGCCATCGTCACGCGACGTTCTCCTCGAGGCGCCTGTCCTCGACGACATGACCGTCCGAGAGCCTGACGATCCGATGGCAGCGCTCGGCGAGCTCGCCGTCATGCGTGACCAGCACGAGGCTGACGCCGCGTTCGCGCTGCAGTTCGAAGAGAAGCCCGGCGATCTTGTCGGCATTGACGCTGTCGAGGTTCCCGGTCGGCTCGTCGGCGAACAGGATCAGCGGATCGCGGATCAGCGCGCGGGCGATGGCGACGCGCTGGCGTTCGCCGCCCGACATCTCGGTAGGCAGATTGTCCCGGCGGTGGGCGAGGCCGACACGTTCCAGCGCCGCCGCGGCGGCCCGGCGCTGCTCGGCCTGACCGGCGTTGCCGCCCATCAGTGCCAGTTCGACGTTCTGCTGCGCAGTCAACGTCGGCAGGAGGTGGAACTCCTGGAAGACGATGCCGATCGATCGACGCCGCAGCGCCGCCCACTCGCGGCGCGACGACACCTTGCGTCCCTGCCAGGACACCGCGCCGGCGTCGGGCCTGTCGAGGCCGGTGGCGATGGCGACGAGGCAGGACTTGCCGCTGCCGCTGCGGCCGACCAGGGCGACGCTCTCGCCGCTGCCGATGGAGAGGTCGACGCCGTCGAGCGCGACGATGCGGCCGCCGTCGAAGGACCGGCTGATGCCGGCGAGCGAAAGAAGGGAGTCGCCGGTCATTTGCGTCGCGACCGGTCGAGATCGGCTATCGCGGCGGCGACATTGCCGTCATGGACGGCGAGCGCGGCCTCGAAATCCGCGCGCAGCGTGGCGACGACGCCGCGGCCGTCGACCGAAAGGTCGCGCGCGGTGAAGCCGAGCGGACCGCCGGGGCGGAGCGTCCAGACGAACACGGTTCCGGCGTCGCCCTCCTTCGGGAACTGGACGGTGAGCCTGATTCCGCCCTCGATCTCGCGTACGCGGCGGATGACGCCGGGGCCGGTCGCCGGGCGCTCGGCGACGCCGACGCATTCGCCGGCCAGCCGGCGGCGCACAGCGGCCTCGAGCGCCGTCTTCGCCGAGGCGGCGAAGACCTTCCAGCCCGTCCCGCCCGTTCCTTGGGCGACGCCGCGGACGTCGAACAGGTCGGAGACGAGCGACCGGCAGGCCGCCTCGCGTCCGCCGGCGCCCGTTGCACGGATCTGGTCGAAGCGAGCCTGCACCCTCTCCACGAACAGTTCGGGAGAGACCGCCGCGAAGACGGCCGTCGCCAGGAACGCCGAAAAGAACGCGAATACGGCAAGGCGTCTCAAGAAACCACGATCCCCCGTCCGGCCCTGCTTACCACGATGCGCTGCCCTGCCCCACGATCCTGCCGCTCCTGCACCGTTTCCGTCGCCGCCGTCACCTGATGTCCCCTCGCGGCGGCGGCCACCTTGATGGAAATCAAGCTGCGGCGCCAGCCCTCTCCGGCATCCGCTTTTACCGGCGAATGCGGCAGGCCGGGAAGAGACGGTAGCCTCCGCGGCGGGATGCGGCTATAGGTTCCCGCAATCAGAACAGCCCAGGACACGGACATGCCTGCCTATCGTTCCCGAACCACGACCCACGGCCGCAACATGGCCGGCGCCCGCGGCCTGTGGCGCGCCACCGGCATGAAGGAAAGCGATTTCGGCAAGCCGATCATCGCCGTGGTCAACTCCTTCACCCAGTTCGTGCCCGGCCACGTGCACCTGAAGGACCTCGGCCAG
>CAYJMY010000189.1:0-9513 GCA_964371125.1 uncultured Mesorhizobium sp.
CCTTCACGCCCCCCTCTGCCCTGCCGGGCATCTCCCCCACGAGGGGGGAGATCGGCCAATCGCCCGCGAGCGGATCGAACGACGACCTCCTAGCCATCGTGCGGCGCGTCGAGGCGCTCGGGGCGCTGCTCGACACCGACGCCGGCCGGAACCTGCTCGCCGGCGCCAAGCGCGCCGCGAACATCCTCGCCGCAGAGCAGAAGAAGGGCACGGCGGTCGCCGACGCGGTCAACCTGGCGCTGTTCCGCCATCCGGCCGAGAGCGCGCTTTTCGACGCAGTGAATCACGCCGAGAAGGCTGCCGGCGAAGCCATTGAAAAACAGGATTATTCCGCCGCCATGCGTGCGCTTGCAGCACTGCGTGAACCGGTTGATTCATTCTTCGAGGACGTTCTCGTGAATGATGAGGACGAGGCGGTCAGGGCCAACCGCCTGGCGCTGCTGGCGCGCATCCACGCGGCGACCGCGCAGGTTGCCGACTTCTCGCGCATCGCCGGCTGAGCAGCCGCCCGGTCACTTCGCGGGGAGCGGGCGGCGTACGCGTCAGTAGCCGATGATGCGGACCTTGACGCTGTTGCTGTAGACTTCGACCTCGACCAGCGGCTCGCCGTTCGCGATCGCGTTGCGGGTCGCGCCGCTCATGGCACTGCTCTTATTGAGCATCTTCTCGAAGCGCGCCCGCGACGAGGTCGAACGGAACCACGGATCGCTGTCGTCCTCGGGATCGCGGATGCCGAACTTGTGGAAGTTCGCGCGATCCTGGCGAACCATCTGGGCCGCCGTGTCGAGTGCGTAACCGTCGCTCGCAAAGTGGTCGGACGACGAAATCCTGGCGACATACGAGCCGAGGAACTGGTCGGCGAGTGCCGGACTCGCGGCCGACAATGCGGCGAAGGCGACTGCGGCGAGGAAAAATCTCTTGTTGATCATGGCCAAAGCCCCGTTGCTAGAATAGCCCGAATGCGGACTTGTCTGGTGCATTCAGACGATACCGGTACAACGGCCGCATTGCGCGAAATCAACGGCTGTACAGCGCCATCGAAATTTCTGCGCGCCTCGCCAACGCGGCCTATTCGGGCTTGCGCGTCGGCGGTTCTGGCGGCGGCGGGGCGGCGGGCGGCGTGTCGCGCTTGGGCGGGGTGTCCTTGCGGTCGTGCCCGTCGCCGGTCCCGGCCGGCGCTTTCGCTTCGATCTTGACGGGTGCGGCAGGGGTGGCGGTGGCTGGACGGGCGAATGCATCGCCGATGAGGCCGCCGCGGATCACCATCGGCATCAGCTCGGGTCGCCGGCGCGTCTTCTTCTCCGCCGCAGGCCCGATCGACGCGAGCCGTTCGTAGGAAACCGGCGGCTGGACGTCGCCGAAGGCGATGATCGAGGGGCTGAGGATGCGCGGAAGCGGAACCTGATAGGCGGATACGTCCGGCAGCGGCGCGCGGGCGGCGGTCTGCTTCGGTTCGGCCGGCGGCCGGGCGGCGACCGCATCCCTGCGGACGCCTTCTCCCGCTTCCTCTGCCGGAAACGGGTATGCGAGAGGCACCCCGAAATCGGCCGGCTTCGCCGCGGAAATATCGGCAGTCTTCGCCGATCCGGCGACGGGCGCGGCGGAGCCGAGCACGATCATGGACGGTCCGAGCGGCTCTGTCATTGGATCGAGCACGACGAAGGACGACGCATGCGCGCCGGCCGTCATCGCTCCCCAAACCAGAAACGCCACTCGAATTCTCATGAGACTCCCGGCCGCGGGTCGGTAGCGGAGACGAATAGCAGGTCGGTCTTGCCGCCGGATTTCGCCAATAGGTAGCATTCGACAGATTATGAAACCGTTACGTAAGGGCACTTGCCGCGCCGGGCGTGTCGCGATACCCACGGCCCGACCTGCCGAGAGCCTTTCGGGAATCCTGTGACGTGACCGAAATCCTGCCCGCCGGAGAAGCGCTGCCACGGGCCGTCGAGCTGCTGCTCGCCGGCGAGGTGGTGGCCCTGCCGACGGAGACCGTCTACGGCCTCGCCGGCGACGCCACCAGCGGCGCGGCGGTGGCACGGATCTTCGAGGCGAAGGGCCGGCCGCGCTTCAACCCGCTCATCGTCCATGTCGCCTCGATGGCGATGGCCGAAGAAATCGCCGTCTTCGATCCCCTGTCGTCGACGCTCGCGGCGGCGTTCTGGCCTGGCCCGCTGACGCTGGTCCTGCCGCTCCGCGCCGATGCGGTCATCCACCCGCTGGTCACTGCCGGGCTCGACACGGTGGCGCTGCGCATACCGCGCGGCTTCGCCTCGCGGCTGATCGCGGCGCTCGGCCGACCGCTCGCCGCGCCCAGCGCCAATTCCTCCGGCCGCGTCAGCGCTACGACCGCGCAGGCGGTGGCCGCCGACCTCGGCGGCCGCATTCCCCTCGTCGTCGACGGCGGGGCGACGCCCGTGGGCCTGGAGTCGACGATCGTCAGGATCGCGGAGGGCCGAATCGTGCTGCTGCGTCCAGGCGGCGTGGCGGCCGACGAGATCGAGGCCGCGGCCGGAATCACGATCGAGCGCGGGGCGAAAGGCATTCAGGCGCCCGGCATGCTGGCTTCGCACTATGCGCCCGGCGCAGCCGTGCGCACGAACGCGTCCAGCGTTTGCGACGGAGAGGCGCTGCTCGCCTTCGGCCCGCGCCGCATCGCCGGCGCGGCGCGTGCGCTGACGGTCCTCAACCTGTCGCCGGCCGGCGACCTGCGCGAGGCCGCGGCGAACCTGTTCTCGTATCTCCATGCGCTCGACGGCAGCGGCGCGGCGACGATCGCGGTAGAGCCGGTTCCACATGCCGGGCTTGGCGAGGCGATCAACGACCGGCTGGCGCGGGCCGCGGCGCCGCGTGACGCGCCTTCGGTGCCGGAATAGCTCGCGGGGTCGGCCATGATTGACACGGGGATGGACAAGGCGCTTCTCGACCGGTTCGCCGCGATCGTCGGGCCGGGTCATGCGCTGAGCCACCCGGCCGACGTTGAACCTTTCGTCGTGGAGCGCCGCAGCCTCTGGCGCGGGCAAACACCGCTCGTGTTGCAACCCGGCAGCGTCGCCGAAGTGAGCAGCATCCTTGCGCTGGCCAGCGAAACGCGCACCCCGATCGTTCCCCAGGGTGGCAACACCGGTCTCGTCGGCGGTCAGGTTCCGGGCCCGGAGGGCCGCGAGATCGTCCTTTCGCTGTCGCGCCTCAACCGCATCCGCGAGATCGACCCGCTTTCCAATACGGTGACTGCCGAGGCCGGAGTGATCCTCCAGACCCTCCAGGAAGCGGCCGATGCCGCCGGCCGCCTGTTTCCGCTGTCGCTCGGCGCCCAGGGCTCCTGCCAGATCGGCGGCAATCTGTCGTCCAACGCGGGCGGCACCGGGGTACTCGCCTACGGCAACGCCCGCGAGCTCTGCCTCGGCCTCGAAGTCGTCCTGCCCACGGGCGAGGTCCTCGACGATCTGCGCAAGCTGAGGAAGGACAACACCGGCTACGACCTGAAGGACCTCTTCGTCGGCGCCGAGGGCACACTCGGCGTCATCACCGCCGCGGTGCTGAAGCTCTTTCCCCGGCCGAAGGGCAGGGAGGTCGCCTGGGTCGGGGTGCCGTCGCCGGAAGCCGCGCTGGCGCTTTTCTCCCGCGCGCTCGACCGCGCCGGCGCCGGCCTGACCGCCTTCGAACTGGTCGCCGAGATCGTCGTCGACTTCGCCGCCCGCCACATGCCGGGCGCCTTCCGTCCGCTCGAAGAGCGTTGGCCATGGTACGTGCTGGTCGAGATCTCGTCGGGCCGTTCTCCCGAGGACGCCCGCGATCTCGTCGAGCAGATCCTCGCCGAGGGCATGGCGGACGATTCGGTCGGCGATGCGGTCATCGCAGCGAGTCTCGCCCAGGCATCGGCGTTCTGGCGTCTGCGCGAGGCCATGTCGGATTCGCAGAAGCCGGAAGGGGCATCGATCAAGCACGACATCGCCGTGCCGGTCGCCTCGATCCCGGCCTTCATCGACGAAGCGGGCCGTGCCGTCGCCTCGGTGTCGCCGGCCGCGCGCGTGGTCTGCTTCGGCCACATGGGCGACGGCAATCTTCACTACAACGTCTCGCAGCCGATCGGCGCTTCGCCCGCGGAGTTCCTCGCACTATACCGGCCGATGAACAAGGCGGTGCACGATGTCGTGCGCGCCATGAACGGCTCGATATCAGCCGAGCACGGCATCGGCCGGCTGAAGCGCGACGAACTGATTGCCACCTCGCCGCCCATGGCGATCGACCTGATGCGCCGCATCAAGGCCGCCTTCGACCCTGCCGGGATCATGAATCCCGGTAAAGTTATTTGATCGGCGGGCCGCACGACGAAGATTAAGCTGTTGTTCAACAAGCTTTCTCTGTCGTTACAGCCGGTCGCATTCCGATAACCATCTGCGAGATCAGCAAAATTTAACCGAACTCCTTAAGCGGCCCGGTAATGAAGGCGCGCTACTGTCGCTTCCAACGAGACCGGGAAAACCCGGTTCGGAGATGACCGGAGAACCGGCTCTCGGGAAGTAACAGGAAGGCACCTCCATGATGACCGGACTGAAGCCAGTCTGGGCGGGGCGCAACATGCGCCTCGACCCATTCCGCCTGCCGCAAACGGTCAGCTACGCGACGCGGGACGACTTCGGCGACGTCACTTTCACCATCGACCAGCGCGGCGCGGTCGTGCGCCGCCGGTTGGAGATGAGCGGCGTGCCCGCGATCATCGCCATGCCAGCCAAGGCCTTCCGCGGTGTCGCGGCCCGCGCCATCGAGGACGGCGACGGCAACGTCACCGTCACGCTCGAGCTGCTGCACAACGATCCCATGCTGTCGGTCCCGCTGCTCGTCGCCGACGATCTCGACGACGTCGCCGCGGACTGGCGCGCCTGGGCCGAGGCCTATCGGCTGCCGATGCTCCTGATCGAGGCCGATGGCGTTGCCCGTACCCTCGAGGAATCGCTGGGCGCGGTGCGCAAGGCGCCGGTCCGCGAGCGCCGCCAGGGCCGCGCCCCCAATGCGCGTCGCCCGCGTTTTCTCGCCCGCCGCAAGGCGGGGTCGCTCGGCCTGCGTCTCGTCGTCGGCGGCGAGGAGATCATCGCCCGCGAGTGAACTGGCGCAGTCCGGCCGCGCTCAGACCAGCGGCTTCAGCGCCTGCCACACGCCGCCGCCGATGAGGCCGGCGAAGATCAGCCAGCCGACGACGCCGTTCGACTTGAACAGCCTCAGGCACTGGTCCGCATCGTCGATGTCGAGTACGGCGATCTGCCGGGCCATGTGCGCACCGGCCGCAACCAGCCCGGCGAGTGCCGGCAGCGGCGCCTCGGCCGCCGCGAAGGCCAGTGCAAACAGCATCAGTGCGCCGCCGTACAGCCCGGCCAGCCACGATTTCGTGTTCTCGCCGAACAGCCGCGCCGTAGAGCGCACGCCGACGATGGCGTCGTCCTCCTTGTCCTGGTGGGCATAGATCGTGTCGTAGCCGATCACCCAGAGGATCGAGCCGCAGTAGAGCAGGAGGGCCGGCGCGTCGGTGTCGGCGAAGACGGCCGCCCAGCCCATCAGCGCACCCCAGGAGAAGGCGAGGCCGAGCACGAGCTGCGGCCAGTTGGTGATCCGCTTCATGAACGGGTAGATCGCCACGATGGCGAGCGAGGCGATGCCGAGCAGAACCGCGAAGTCATTGAACTGGAGAAGCACCGCCAGCCCGATCAGCGCCTGGATGAGCAGGAACGTCCAGGCCTGGCGCCTGGTTACCTGCCCGGACGGCAGCGGCCGCGAGCGCGTGCGTTCGACCTTTCCATCGATCTCCTCGTCGACGAGGTCATTGTAGGTACAGCCGGCGCCGCGCATGGCCACAGCGCCGAGGAGGAAGAGCACGATGTGCCAGGGCGACGGCAGCAGTGTCGACAGCGATTCGCCCGGCCGCGCATAGGCGACCGCGGCGAGGGCCGCCGACCACCAGCATGGCCACAACAACAACCACCAGCCGATCGGCCTGTCCCAGCGCGCCAGCTGCGCATAGGGCCACAGCCACCGCGGCAGGAAGCGGTAGACCCAATGTCCGCTCGGCGCGTCGGCGACCCGGCCGCGTGCGGCCTTCGACTGGATGGTTTGCATGGGGGGTGAGTTGCAGTGCGGGGCGCAGGCGTCAAGCGCGGCGATTTCGCGGCAATTGTCGATGTCGCACGAGAGTGATATATATCATTGGTATCTTCCAACCGTTGCGCCAAGGGAGACAGCGATGGAGACCGCGAAAATATTCTGGTCGGGCCGCTCGCAGGCGGTCCGCTTACCTAAATCGTTCCGTTTCGACGTGAGCGAAGTCAGCATCAAGCGACGCGGCGAATCGGTGATCCTCGAACCGGTGGCCGACAGTTGGGACTGGCTGGCCGCGGTCGTTGGGCCGGTCGACGCCGATTTCGAGGACCCGGCACGGGAACCGGTGGCCCAGCAGGAACGTCCCGAACTGGCGGCTTTCGACTGAATGTACCTGCTCGACACCAGCGCCGTGATCGCCGCGTTGAAGGGGCACGACACGCTGCTGTCGCGCATGAAGTCGATGGCCCCACAGGACGTGGCGATCTCGTCGATCGTGGCGCACGAACTCTACTATGTGGCGTACAGGAGTTCACGGGTCGAGAAGAATTTGTCGAGGGTAGACAGCCTGCGTTTCCGCATCGTGGAGTTCGATCGCGACGACGCGCGCTGCGCAGGCGAGATCCGCGCACGCCTCGCCGGCCTGGGCGCTCCGATCGGCCCCTATGATGTCCTCATCGCCGGACAGGCCTTGTCTCGGTCGCTCGTTCTGGTAACGCGCAACGGCCGCGAGTTCTCGCGCATCGCCGGATTGAAGATCGAGGATTGGGAAGGCCAACCATGAACGTACTCCTCATCGGCTCCGGCGGGCGCGAGCACGCGCTGGCCTGGAAGATCGCCGCCTCGCCGATGCTGACCAGGCTCTTTGCCGCGCCGGGCAACCCGGGAATCGCGGCGGAGGCCGAATGCGTGCCGCTTTCGCTCGAAGACCACGGCGCTATCGTCGATTTCTGCCGCGAGCGTGCCATCGATCTCGTCGTCGTCGGACCGGAGGCGCCGCTGGTCGCCGGCCTCGGCGACCGCCTGCGCGAGGCAGGCATCCGCGTCTTCGGCGGTTCCGCCGCCGCCGCCCGACTGGAAGGGTCGAAGGGCTTCACCAAGGATCTGTGCGCCCGCTACGGCATCCCGACCGCCGCCTATGGCCGTTTCACCGATGCCTCGGCGGCGAAGGCGTACATCCGCGAAAACGGCGCGCCGATCGTCGTCAAGGCCGACGGCCTCGCCGCCGGTAAGGGCGTCACCGTGGCCATGACGCTGGACGAGGCGCTGGCGGCGATCGACGCCTGCTTCGACGGCTCGTTCGGCGCGGCCGGCGCCGAGGTCGTGGTCGAGGAATTCCTCGAAGGCGAGGAGGCGAGCTTCTTTTGCCTCTGCGACGGGACGACGGCGCTGCCTTTCGGCTCGGCGCAGGACCACAAGCGCGTCGGCGACGGCGACACCGGCCCCAACACCGGCGGCATGGGCGCCTATTCGCCGGCGCCGGTGATGACGCCGGAGATGGTCGAGCGCACCATGAAGGAGATCGTCGAGCCAACCATGCGCGGCATGGCCGAGATGGGCTGCCCGTTCTCCGGCGTGCTGTTCGCCGGCCTGATGATCTCCGAGGCGGGGCCGAAGCTGATCGAATACAATGTCCGCTTCGGCGATCCCGAGTGCCAGGTCCTGATGATGCGGTTGAAGGACGATGTCCTCGTGCTGATGAAGGCCGCCGCCGACGGCCAGCTCGCGCACATGTCGGTGCGCTGGCGCGACGAGGCGGCGCTGACCGTTGTGATGGCCGCGAACGGCTATCCGGGCACACCGGTAAAAGGCTCCGTCATCCGCGGCGTTGACGCCGCGGCGACGGAAGACGCCGAGATATTCCATGCCGGGACCGTCCTGAACGACGGGCAACTCGTCGCCAATGGCGGCCGCGTGCTCAACGTCACGGCGACGGGCCGCACTGTCGCCGAAGCGCAGGCGAGGGCTTACGCCGCCGTCGACCGCATCGACTGGCCGGGCGGCTTCTGTAGGCGCGACATCGGTTGGCGGGCGGTGGCGCGGGAGAAGGCGGGGGCCTGAGGGATCGAGCGTCCGGGTGGGATCGCCGTCAGCGGCGGAACCGCGACGTCATCTCCAGCGGATCCGGCGCCGGTTCCTGGCGCGCCGTGCCCTCGGCGACGCGCTTTTTATGGTGCGCTACCGAGCAGGGCGGCGAGCAGAGCACGCCGCGGTCGGACCAGTACGCCGGCCCGTCCTCGATCGCACCGTGCCAGTAGTGGAACAGATCGCTGCCGTAGGGCTGGCCGCATTCGATGCAGCGGCTGAGTTCGGGTCGTGCGAGCATTTGGCGCTGTTCCGTGTCGATCTGCCTGTCGAGACGGTTTAGCCGCCGGCCGCCCCGCTGGCAACGGAGCGAAATTGACGCTTACGTAAAGGGAAGCGTTTGACCCTTATGTAAAAAGGCGTTAGCGAGGGTCCGTCAGCCTTCCGCTTCGAACGTTGGGAAAGACGTCATGTACCGCGCTCCAGTCGACGAAATCGCCTTCACCCTCAGGCATGTGACCGGCCTCCAGGCGGCGATCGACGCCGGCGCCTTCCCCGACCTCTCAGACGACCTGGTCGACGCCATCCTGCAGGAGGCGGGCAGATTCGCCTCCGAGGAAATCGCGCCGCTCTACAAGGTCGGCGACGAGGTCGGCGCGGTGCTGCAGGACGCGGCCGTCACCACGCCGCCAGGCTGGAAGGAGGCCTACCGCCGCTGGATCGAAGGCGGCTGGAACGCGGTTTCCGGCCCGCTCGAATTCGGCGGCCAGGGGCTGCCGATGATGCTCGGCGTCGCCGCGCTCGAGATGTGGAACTCGGGCTCGATGGCGTTTGCCCTCGGGCCGACACTCACCATGGGCGCCGTCGAGGCGATCGACAAGCACGCGTCGGAACAGCTCAAGGCGAAGTACCTGGAAAAGCTCGTCTCCGGCGAATGGATGGGCACGATGAACCTGACCGAGCCGCAGGCCGGCTCGGACTTGAACGCGTTGCGCGCCCGCGCGGAACCCGTCGGCGACGGCACCTACCGCATCTTCGGCCAGAAGATATTCATCACCTACGGCGAGCACGACTACACCGACAACATCGTCCATCTCGTGCTCGCCCGACTGCCCGACGCCCCGGCCGGCACGCGCGGCATCTCGCTGTTCCTCGTGCCGAAATTCTTCGTCGCCGAAGACGGCTCGCTTGGCGGTCGAAACGACGTCCACTGCGCCTCGATCGAGCACAAGCTCGGCATCCACGCTTCGCCGACCTGCACCATGATCTATGGCGACGGCTTCGTCGGCGGCATGGCTCCGGGCGCGATCGGCTGGCTGGTTGGCGAGGAGAATCGCGGCCTCGCCTGCATGTTCACCATGATGAACAATGCCCGCCTCGCCGTCGGCATGCAGGGCG
>CAYJMY010000190.1:0-9329 GCA_964371125.1 uncultured Mesorhizobium sp.
CGAACGTCGACCTAAAGGTTCTGGCCCGCGGAACTCCGGGCTTCTCGGGCGCCGACCTCGCCAACCTCGTCAACGAGGCGGCGCTGATGGCGGCGCGGCGCAACAAGCGCCTCGTCACCATGCAGGAGTTCGAGGACGCCAAGGACAAGGTGATGATGGGCGCCGAGCGCCGCTCGACCGCCATGACCCAGGCCGAGAAGGAGCTGACCGCCTATCACGAGGCGGGCCATGCGATCCTGGCGCTGAACGTGCCTTCGGCCGATCCGCTGCACAAGGCGACGATCATCCCGCGCGGCCGCGCGCTCGGCATGGTCATGCAGCTCCCCGAGGGCGACCGCTACTCGATGAGCTACAAGTACATGATCTCGCGGCTCGCCATCATGATGGGTGGCCGCGTCGCCGAGGAGTTCAAGTTCGGCAAGGAGAACATCACGTCGGGCGCCTCCTCGGACATCGAGCAGGCGACCAAGCTGGCGCGCGCCATGGTCACGCGCTGGGGCTTCTCCGACAAACTCGGCCAGGTCGCCTATGGCGAGAACCAGGAAGAGGTCTTCCTCGGCCATTCCGTCGCCCGCACGCAGAACGTCTCGGAAGAGACGGCGCAGCTGATCGACGCCGAGGTGCGACGCCTGATCGACGAGGCCTATGCCTCAGCGAAGTCGATCCTGACCAAGAAGAAGAAGGATTGGATCGCGCTCGCCGAGGGCCTGCTCGAATACGAGACGATGTCGGGCGAGGAGATCAAGCAGCTGCTCGCCGGCGTCAAGCCGTCCCGCGACATGGGCGACGACACGCCGCCGTCGCGCGGCTCGGCCGTGCCCAAGGCGGGCTCGGCCGGCGGCCGCCGCAAGAAGGGCCAGGAGCCCGAAGGCGGCATGGAACCGCAGCCGCAGGGCTGACCGGGACGCGGGGCGCGGAAGCGTCGCCTTGGACGTATACACGAGCGCCGCCGGAGAGATCCGGCGGCGTTCTGCATTTTAAAGCCAAGCGGGACACGCTCTATCCGCGTTCGAGCGCCGCCCTCAGCCGGGCCAGGGTGCGCGCGGCAGCGAGCGCATCGACATCGCCAAGCTGCGAAGCGATGCCCTCGGTCCAGGGAATTCGTCGTGCCTCGACCTCGTCGTGGAGCCGCCGGCCTGCCTCTGTCAGCTCGACATGGGGCGAACGCCTGTGCCCGGGATTGTCGGCGAAATGCAGGAGATCGTCGTCCACCATCTCGTTCGCCAGGCGCTGGAGCGATTGCCGGGACTGGCCGAGTATGCGCGCAAGATCGGGAACGGTCAGGGGCCGCATGCTGGCGGCGACCGTGCCGAGCACCTGCCAGCGCGCGCTGGACAAGCCGAGGTCCGCCATCAGCGCATCACCCGCGGCGATCAGCCGCCCGTGCAGCCGAAGCACTTCGTAGATCAGCTTTCCGGCGGCTTCGCCGCTGGGCGTCATCGTCCGTCTCATGGCCTCTTGATGGCATGTTGACAACATATTGTCATTACCTTAATTGACAATATGTTGTCATATCATACGGAGAACTCCCATGACCCAGGGCCGTACCGCCGCCTCCCGCTACCGTGTCGACAAGTTCGTCGTGCCGCAGGGCGCGATGGCCGAGTTCTCCGGCGCGGTGTTCCGCACCCACGAGGTCCTGCGCCGGCAGCCCGGCTTCGTGCGCGACCTCGTGCTCGAGCAGGTTTCGGGCCCCGGCGAATTCAACGTGGTCACATTCGTGGAATGGGCGGACGAGCAGGCGATCGCGAGGGCGGTCGAAGCGGTCCGCCGTTTCCACCAGTCGGCCGGCTTCGACGGCAAGACGCTCGCAGAACGCCTCGGCGTGCGCGGCGACATCGGCATCTACGCCGCGCGGGCATAGGTCGATCGCCCGCGGAGTTACAATCGCGCCACCGCGAGCAGCATGTGCGCCTCGATCTCCTCGCGCAGCGCGGCGCGTTCGTCCGGCGTCCGCGTCACCAGATAGAGGTCGACCAGGGTTCCCATCAGCACGTTGAGCAGGTTGAGGCGCATCGGATCGGGCGCAGCACCGGGCTTGGCGAAGCGGGCGAGAAACGGCGCCAGGATCTCCTCGATGACGCCGCTGCTTTCATTGCGATGGTCGTGCTCGACGGGACGGAGGGCGCGCATCGCCTTGAGCAGCCCGGCATGCGACGGGATCGCCTCGGCGGCTTCGAGGTAGATACCGAGCAGGCGGCGCGCCGCATCCTCGACCGCGATGTCCTCCGGCAGGGTCTCCAACTCCCTGGCGCAGGCGGCGACGACGCGCTCGACGGTGCCGTCATAGGCGGCGAGCACGAGGTCGTCGCGGTCGGCGAAATAGCGGTAGAGCGTGCCGACCGACACGCCGGCGGCGTCGGCGACGCGCGTCGTGGTGACGGCGCCGACTCCCTCCGACGCCACGAGCGCTTCCACGGTCTCAAGCAGCGCGCCGCGGGTGCGCAGCGCACGGTCTTGCACGGGGACGGGGCGGGCATGTTCGGTTTCGGTCGAGGCGACCACGGCGCTGCGCGCGGACGCCGGGCCGGTTCCTGTCGGCGGATGTATGAGCTTCGTCATGAAAGTGAAAATATTTCATTTTTATTGACAGGGCCAGACCCCGGAGGCATTTTTGCCCAAACGACCGGCCGAATGCCGGCGAAGAGGGAGACATCGATGGCTTCATTCCTTTCGCGCTCTGCGCTCATTCTGCTCCTGGGCGTCTCGTCGGCGTCGCTCGCGGCGGCGGCCGAGATCGCCGTCGAGGCGGGCGAGGGTGCGGCGGAGCGCCTGACCGAGGCGCTGATCACGGCCAAGCCGGGCGACACGGTGCGTATCGGCGCCGGTCGCTTCGACCTGACCGACGGGCTGTCGCTCGACGTCGACGACGTCGTCGTCAAGGGCGCGGGTCCCGACCAGACGGTACTTTCCTTCAAGGGGCAGTCCGGCGCCGGCGAGGGCCTGCTGGTCACGTCGGACCGCGTGGTGCTCGAGGACTTCGCCGTCGAGGACACCAAGGGCGACGGCGTCAAGTCCAAGGGCTCCGACCAGATCACCTTCCGCAATCTGCGCGTCGAATGTACCAACGGCCCCGACGAGAAGAACGGCGCCTACGGCGTCTATCCGGTCTCGTCGAAGAACATCCTCGTCGAGAAGGTGCTGGTGAAGGGTGCGGCCGACGCCGGCATTTATGTCGGCCAGAGCGAGAACATCGTCGTCCGCGAGAGCCGCGCCGAATACAACGTCGCCGGCATCGAGATCGAGAACTCGAAGAAGGCCGACGTCTACAAGAACGTCGCCACCCACAACACCGGCGGCATCCTGATCTTCGACCTGCCCAATCTCCCGGTCCAGGGCGGACATGACATCCGCGTCTTCGACAACGACGTGGTCGACAACGACACCGCCAACTTCGCGCCGAGGGGCAACATCGTCGCCATCGTGCCGAAGGGCATGGGCATCATGGTGATGGCCAACCGCAACGTGCACGTCTTCGGCAACCGGCTGTCCGGCAACGCCACGACCCACGTGCTCATCGCCGCCTATCCGAACGAGTACGAGGACGAGAACTACATGTTCGTGCCGCGCGGCGTCTACGTCCACGGCAACACCTACGGCGACGGCGGCGGAGCGCCGGACGGCGAGGTCGGCAAGACAATTTCCGACGTCTCCGGAACGCCGGTGCCCGACATCGTCTGGGACGGCGTCACCACGATCCCCGAATACTTCTCGTGGACCTCGGCGGAAAACCGCGTCTACATCGACGAGGCGGAAGGCACGACCTTCGCCAACCTCAAGATGATCTCGCAGCTCCTGCTGCCGTGGGGCTGGTGGCCGGACACCGACATCGGCGGCTACAAGGGCAGCCTGCCCGAGCCGGAGCCGGTCAAGCTGCCGCAGGAAGGCGGCGCCTGAGGCCTGTGGAGGAAGCGGCGATGGCGATGCAAGCGGCATTGATTCTCCGGCGCATCGCAAGGCGATCGCAAACAGAAATCCAGAGTCGTGATCTGTCTGCGATACCCCCACCCCTACCCCTCCCCACAAGGGGGAGGGAGATCCTGCAGCGCTTCTACTCGCCGCCTGAAACGCCATTTGCAGGTGAAGCGACGGCCTCGACGATCCCCTCCCTCTTGTGGGGAGGGGTAGGGGTGGGGGTGCTGCCGGCGAAATCCGTCTTGGGGATCTCGTTTGCGATTGCCCTCGGCCGCATCGGGCGGACGACCCGCCGCCTGGCCGCGGCGGCGCTGGTCCTCGCTGCGGCGGTCCTTGCCGGCACCGGCGCGGCAAACGCCGTCTCGCTCGACGCCATCCTTTCCGACGACCCGCCGAAGGAACTCTCGCAGTTCGGCTTCTTCGCCGACATGGCAGCGCAGCGCCCGGCAGACGGGGTCGTGCCGTTCAAGCTCAATACGCCGCTCTATTCCGACGGGGCGGTGAAGATGCGATTCGTCTTCGTCCCGCCCGGCAAACAGGCGAACTACGACGCCGACGAGGCGTTCGATTTCCCTGTCGGCTCGGCCCTGGTGAAGACCTTCACCTTCCCCGCCGACTACCGTGCCCCGGACAAGGACCTGCGCATCGTCGAGACGCGGCTTCTCCTGCACCGCGCGGACGGCTGGCACGCGCTCGCCTATGTGTGGAACGACGAGCAGAGCGAGGCGACGCTGAAGATCGCCGGCGCGCGCACCGACATCTCGACGATCGACGCCATGGGCGCGCCGCTCTCCTTTACCTATGCCGTCCCCAACAAGAACCAGTGCAAGGGCTGCCACGCCATCGGCGGCGCGGTCATGCCGATCGGGCCGAAGGCGCGAAACATCAATGGCGATTTCGCCTATGCCGACGGATCGGCGAACCAGCTCGACCGCTGGACGGCGCTGGGGATACTGGCCGGGGCGCCTGCCGCCGCCGATGCGCCCGCAGTGCCTGATTTCCTCGACGCCGCCGCGCCGCTCGACGCGCGCGCGCGCGCCTGGCTGGACGTCAACTGCGCCCATTGCCACCGGGCCGAGGGGCCGGCGAGCAATTCGGGGCTGTTCCTGACCTATGGCGAGAAGGAGCCGGTGCGCTTTGGCGTCAACAAGCGCCCCGTCGCCGCAGGGAAGGGTTCGGGCGGACGCCAGTTCGACATCGCGCCCGGCGATCCCGACGGCTCGATCCTCGTCTACCGGGTGGACAGCGTCGAGCCGGGCGTGATGATGCCCGAACTCGGCCGCCATCTCCATGATCCGGCGGCGGTGGCGTTGCTGCGCGCGTGGATCGCCGCGATGAAGTGAGGCAATGTGCCTCGACCTGCCGGGCTTCTGAACGGTTTTCTAAGGATTGGTGACAAAATATCACATAAAGTGATGTTCCTGCCGCCTGCCATTGTGGCAAAGGTGCGACGGGCGGAATCCTGCTGGGGGAAGAAGAATCGGCATGACGAGACGCTACTTCGGCACCGACGGCATCCGCGGCCGGGCCAACAAGTTCCCGATGACGGCCGAAGTGGCCATGAAGGTCGGCATGGCTGCCGGCATGTCGTTCCACCGGGGCAAGCATCGCCACCGCGTGGTGCTGGGCAAGGATACGCGGCTCTCCGGCTACATGATCGAAAACGCCATGGTCGCCGGTTTCTGCGCCGCCGGCATGGACGTTTTCCTGCTCGGGCCGATCCCGACGCCAGCCGTCGCCATGCTGGTGCGCTCGCTGCGCGCCGACATCGGCGTCATGATCTCGGCGTCGCACAATCCCTATTACGACAACGGCATCAAGCTGTTCGGCCCTGACGGGTACAAGCTCTCCGACGAGATCGAAGCGAGGATCGAGGCCCTGATCGAGCAGGACATCGACCTGGCGCTCGCCGATGCCGACGGGCTCGGCCGCGCCAAGCGCATCGATGGCGTCCACGACCGCTACATCGAGTTCGCCAAGAGGACGCTGCCGCGCTCGATGTCGCTGTCGGGCCTGCGCATTGTCGTCGACTGCGCCAACGGCGCCGCCTACAAGGTCGCGCCGGCCGCGCTGTGGGAACTCGGCGCCGAGGTCATCACGCTCAATACCGAGCCGAACGGCTTCAACATCAACCAGGAATGCGGCTCGACGAATCCGGATGCCCTGGCCCGCAAGGTTCACGAGGTGCGCGCCGACATCGGCATCGCGCTCGACGGCGACGCCGACCGCATGGTCATCGTCGACGAGGCGGGAACGGTGGTCGACGGCGACCAGATCATGGCGCTGATCGCCGAATCCTGGAACAACAGCGGCCGCCTCGCCGGCGGCGGCGTGGTCGCGACGGTGATGTCGAACCTCGGCCTCGAACGTTTCCTCGGCGACATCGGCCTCCAGCTTCACCGCACCCAGGTCGGCGACCGCTACGTCGTCGAATACATGCGCGCGCACGGCCTCAATGTCGGCGGCGAGCAGTCCGGGCACATCGTGCTCTCCGATTTCTCGACGACGGGCGACGGGCTGGTTTCGGCGCTGCAGGTGCTGTCCTGCATCAAGCGCGCCAACAAGCCGGTGAGCGAGGTGGCGCGCAAGTTCGAGCCGGTGCCGCAACTGCTGAAGAACGTCCGGTTCTCGGGCGGCAAGCCGCTGGAGAACGCCGCGGTCAAGGACGCCATCGAAGACGCGCGCAGCCGCCTCGGCGCGGCGGGGCGCCTCGTCATCCGCCCGTCGGGAACCGAACCGCTCATCCGCGTCATGGCCGAGGGCGACGACCAGAAGATGGTCGAGACCGTGGTCAACGACCTAGTCAGCGTCATCGCCGAGGCGAAGTCGGCGGCCTGACCGCCGGCCGAAAAGACCTTCCCTACGAATCGGAAATGTCGAGCGCCGTCCGCACACGCGGGCGGCGTTTTCGTTTTCCTGACGATCTTCCGACGGAAACACGATTGGAATCGTAGTTAAGGAACAGGGTTAAGTGCCCTTTAACCTTTGCATTTCATTATCCACGACGAGTTCAATGGTCGTCGGATTCGAAACGGGTCCGCACATCGCAAGGGTAGAAGCAATGTACAGATTTGCCCGTAAGGCCTTTCTCGCTGCATTGGTCGCCAGCACCGCGGGATCTGCGTTTGCTGCCGATCTGTACGAGCCGCCGGTTATCGAGACGACGCCGCCGCCGGTGTATGAAGAGGTCTCCTATGGCGGCTGGTACATCCGCGGCGACCTCGACTATCACGCGTCGCGCTATCACAAGGGCGATTACATCACCTACGGCCCACCGGCCGGCACCGGTGCTTTCGACTTCGGCAATCTGCGCAGCACGTTCTCCATCGGCGGCGGCGTCGGCTACCAGGTCAGCAGGTACTTCCGCACCGACCTGACGTTCGACTACATGTTCAAGTCGAAGTTCAGCGGGCAGACCACCGGCACGCCCGGCTCGTGCGGCGCGCCGACCTGCGTGTCCGTCGACGAATCGGCCTACAGCGCACTGCTCATGATGGCCAACGCCTATGCCGATCTCGGCACCTATCACGGCGTGACGCCCTATGTCGGCGCCGGTATCGGCGGCGCCTACCTGAAGTGGGACGATTTGCGCAACACCGTCGGCGGAGTGACCACCGTCCACCGCGGCACCAAGAGCTGGCGTTTCGCCTATGCGCTCATGGCGGGCGCGTCGTACTGCCTGACCGACAAGCTCAAGCTCGACGTCGGCTACCGCTACGCCAAGATCGCCGGTGGCCGGCAGTTCGAATACGCCCCGGCGGCCGGCCCCGGCTTCGAGCGCGGCATCTCGATCCACGAGGGACGCGCCGGCCTGCGCTATCAGTTCGGCGGCCGCAGCGAATGCTACGAGCCGGAGCCGATCCCCTACGAGCCGCCGACGCCGATCTACAAGTAAGGCGCGGAAAGACGGTCCCATCTCCTGCAGCCGCCCGGCCCCTGGCCGGGCGGTTTCGCTTTCTGGAGACGTTGCCGGTGCCGCAAGCTCTTCCGCGGTTTTCGCTAACCGTCTGTTATCCTTAACCGCCACTTAACCACTATGGTTAACACTCACTCCCATCAGCGCGTGCGCCGGCATGGATTCGGCGGACGCGAATCGGGAGTAGCGGCCATGAGCCTCAAGTCGTTCGTCATCGTCTCCGCAGGGTTGGCCTTGCTGCTGCCCACCGTTCCCGCGCTCGCCGCCGACTACGATCCGCCGATCTTCGTCGAAGAAGCGGCGGACTACGTGCCGGTCGAGGTGGGATCCGGATGGTACCTGAGAGGCGACATCGGCTATGCCTTCAACAAGCCCTACAAGATCGACGTCACGCCGGCCGGCCTGACCGACGAGTACCAGCCGTTCTCCGGCAGCGTCGGCATGGGCTATCATTTCAACGACTACTTCCGCGGCGAACTCAACATCGGGCTCTTGCCGACCAGCCGGTTCGACAACGCCTACACGACGACCTGCGACGGCACCCAGACCACGACGGTCGTCGACAACGCCACCGGCACCATCACCAGCCAGGTCACGGGCGTGGGCACGCGTCCCTGCGAGGGCATGGATACCGGCAACAACAAGGCCTACGACCTGATGGCCAATGCCTACGTCGACCTCGGCACCTATGTCGGCATCACGCCGTATATCGGCGGCGGCCTCGGCCTCGCCTACAACAAGTACCGGCTCGCCGAAGGCGCGCGCGATTGCGTCGATGAGACCACGACGACGGTCGGCGGCGGCACCACCACCACCATCAACTTCGATTGCTACAACGATTCGTCCTACGACGGCGCCGTGACTTCGGAGAGCCAGATCAAGCTGGTCTACTCGCTCGCCGCCGGTCTCTCCTACCGGATGAACGAGAACGCTTCGATCGACCTCGGCTATGAATACCTCGCCATTCCGGACGCCAGCTACGTGACCTACAATTCCGCGCTGGCGACGCCGGAGATCCGCAAGGGCCTCGGCTACCACCAGGTCAAGGTCGGCTTCCGCTACGATCTCTGGTAGCCCTCTTCCCCTTCCCATCATTGCGAAGGCGGCCCCGTGGCCGCCTTCGTCGTTTCGGGCGCGCCGAAGGGTGCGCCGACGTGTCCTGCAACCGACGGAAACTTTCCCCTTGACGACAGCGGGGCGAGCGCATATCGCCGTCCGTGGGCCACCCCTCCCCAACGAGGGGCCAGCTATCTGGAAGGATAGACCACGATGACGACGACCGTCGCAAAGCCGGACTTGCGTCCGGCAAACCCCAATTTTTCCTCAGGTCCCTGCGCCAAGCGTCCCGGCTGGACGCCCGAGTGCCTCACTGACGCGCCGCTCGGCCGCTCGCACCGCGCCAAGATCGGCAAGGCGAAGCTCGAGCAGGCCATCGCGCTGACGCGCGAGGTGCTCCAGGTTCCCGCCGACTACCGCATCGGCATCGTGCCGGCCTCCG
>CAYJMY010000191.1:0-9268 GCA_964371125.1 uncultured Mesorhizobium sp.
CGCTGGTTCATGCTCTCCGATTCGCCGCCCGAGCGGGACGTGATCTGGACCGAGGCCGGCGTCGAGGGCGCCCATCGCTTCGTCCAGCGCGTCTGGCGCCTGGTCTCCGAAGCAGCGGAGCCGCTGTCGGCTGCGACACCGGCCGCCGCCCGCGAAGGTGCGGCCGGCGAGGTGTCGAAGGCGGCACACAAGACGCTGAAGGCGGTCGGCGAGGAGATCGCCCGCCTGGGCTTCAACAAGGCGGTGGCGCGCCTCTACGAACTGGTCAACACGCTGCAGGCGCCGCTCGCCGACATGGCGGCCGGCAGGGCTGATCCGGCGACGGCCGGCGCGGTCCGCCAGGCTGTCGATTTCCTGGTCGCCATGATCGCGCCGATGATGCCGCACCTCGCCGAGGAGTGCTGGGCCGCGCTCGCCGGCGACGGCCTGGTCGCAGACCGGCGCTGGCCCGAATACGACGCATCGCTGGTCGTCGACACCGAGATCACCTACCCGGTCCAGGTCAACGGCAAGAAGCGCGGGGATTTGACAATCGCGCGCGACGCGGATCAAGGTGCGGTGGAAAAGGCGGCCCTGGCGCTCGAGGCGGTGCAGAAGGCTCTCGACGGCAAGCCGCCGCGCAAAGTCATCGTGGTGCCGCAGAGGATCGTCAATGTGGTCGCCTGAGCGGAGGAGCTGCGCGTGAACCGAATCGCCCGACCGGCAATGGCCATCGGCCTTCTCGCGGCTCTTGCGGTCTTTCCGGCTTGCACGGTGCGCCCGCTCTATTCCAGCGCGCCGGCGACCTCGGGCGGCACGGCCACGATGGCGCAGGAACTGGCGTCGATCGCGATCAAGCCGGTGACGACGCGCGAGGCCCAGCAGGTCCGCAACCACCTGATGTTCCTTTTCTATGGCGGCGCGGCCGAGCCGGCCAGCCCGGCATACACGCTCGCCCTCACCGTCTCGGCGAAGGTGGACGTGGCCGCTTCGATCCAGCTGACGACGGAAGATGAGGAGCCGACGGCGAAGACCGTCACCATGGTTGGCCGATACGCGCTCCTCGCCGCGGACGGCACGGAGGTCGCCTCCGGGCGCCGGCAGATGACGTCGTCCTACGATGTCCCGAACCAGGAGTTCGCCGCGTTGCGCGCCGCGCGCGACGCCGAGGATCGCGCGGCCCGCGAACTCGCCGAACTCCTGCACCTCGCCATCGCTCAGGACGTGGCAAGCCGGTAGCCGCTCCGGGGAACCGTTCCGAGCCGCCACAGTTACGGGTGAACGCAGCCAACACCAGATCCAACCCGAAAAGGCGGGAACGGAGTGTGACCTCATGGTTTCGACGTCGGGTTCCCACCTCCCGGCGGGTACGGCAGCCGAAAGTGACGCCGAACGGCGCGAGGATCGGCACATCGTCGACCAGCTGATCGACGAACGTTCCGTCCGTCTGTCGCGACATCCGCTCTGGCCCCTGGTCAAGCCGGCCCTGCTGCGCTTCTTCCACTACCGGCAGGCATTGCGCATGTGCGACGAAATTTCGGGCCTGCCCGGCCGGGATGCGCTGGCCTATCTCAGCCGGTTGCTAGAACTCGACCTTTCCGTCGAGGGCCTCGACAACATCCCGGCAGATGGCGGCTTCATCCTCGCGCCCAGCCATCCGACCGGCATCGCCGACGGCATCGCTATCTTCGATCTGCTCAAGACCCGCCGGCCCGACATGGCGATCTTCGCCAACCGCGACGCCATCCGCGCCGCGCCGGGTTTCCGCGACGTGCTCATCCCCGTCGAGTGGCGGCAGGGCGAAAGGAGCCACGCCAAGAGCAGGGACACGCTGGAAGAGACGGCGCGCGCCTTCGCCCGGCAGAAGGCCGTCGTCCTGTTTCCGGCCGGGCGCATCGCCTACTGGAACGATGGCGCGTTGACCGAGCGGCCGTGGCAGAACTCCGTCGTCGCGCTGGCGAGGCGGTACGGCTTTCCGGTCGTCCCGGCGAACATGACCGCGCGCAATTCCGGCCTCTTCTACCTCCTGTCGCGCTACTCAACCGAACTGCGCGACATCACGGTCTTCCACGAGTTCCTGAACAAGAAGCGGCAGCCTTTCTCGATCGTCGTCGGCCGGCCGATCCCGGCGGAGGCCCTGACCGGTGATCCGGCCGCGGTCACCGCCAGGCTGCAGCATCACACGGTGACGCGGCTGCGCCAGGATCGGCACGCCGAATTCGCCTGAGAAGGGCATCGCTACGGGCCGGCGCCCGGCCGACCGCTCAGGCCATTCTCACCGAGAGTCCGGGAAGCGCGTAGTTCTCGATCGCCGTCGCCCAGGTCTCGCCGGGCCGGACCGGAAAGGCGCGCGTCATCGTGCCGGTGGTCACCATCTCGCCGGCAGCGAGCGGCGGATTGAAAGGATCGTCCGCCAGCACGGCGACCAGGTACGCCAGCGCCTGCACCGGTCCGTCGAGCACGTTGGCGCCCGATCCAGAATCGACCGCGGCGCCGTCGCGGAGAAGCATCACGCGAAGCGCGGAGAGATCCTCCGCCAGGGTCACCCGTTCCGCGTCGGAGAGCCGGCGCCGCGGCCCGACGAACAGCGCCCCGTGCAGCCCGCCGTCGGCGATGCAGTCGGCGGCGGCGAAAACCCAGCCGGGATAGATCGACTGGACGATCTCGAAGCCGTGCGCCACCCAGTCGATTGCGCCGGCGATTGCCGCGAGGTCCATGCCCGGGTGAAGATCGCGGCCGATGCCGAGCACGATTTCCGGCTCGATGCGCGGCTCCGGCAGGTGGGAGATGCGGATCGTCTCTCCGGGCGCCACCTCGCGCACCGTCGTGTTATACATGTGGCCCCAGATCGGCGCATAGACGCCGTACTCGTCCCAGATGCCGCGGTTGGTGAAGCCGATCTTGCGCCCGACTGGCTTTTCCCCACGGGCAACGCGGAGGCCGCGCAACGCGGCGATCACCGGCCGCGCCGCCTCGACGTCGAAGGCCGGATCGCGGGCGACGAAAGGAGTGACCTGGCGGCGCTCGTCCAGCGCGGCAAGCGCTTCCGCCGCGATCCCGGACGGGGACGCAGGCATGCTCAGCCGATCTTCTGGCCGGTCTTCGCCCAGTCGGCGAGGAACATCTCCAGGCCCTTGTCGGTCAGCGGATGCTTGACCAGCGCGCGCAGCGTCGCCGGCGGCGCTGTCACGACATGCGCGCCAATCATCGCGGCCTGCTTGACGTGGTTCACGGTGCGCACCGACGCGACGAGGATCTCGGTGGCGAAATCGTAGTTCTCGTAGATCTGCTTGATCTCCGCGATCAGGTCCATGCCGTCGCTGCCGGTGTCGTCGACGCGGCCGACGAAGGGCGAGATGAAGCTGGCGCCGGCCTTGGCGGCGAGCAGCGCCTGGTTGGCGGAGAAGCACAGCGTCACGTTGACCTGGCGGCCGTCCGAACGGATCGCCTTGCATGCCTTCAGCCCGTCGAGGGTCAGCGGAACCTTGATGCAGACATTGGCCGCGATCTTGGCGAGGATCTTGGCTTCCCGCATCATCTCCTTGTACTCGGTGGCCACCACCTCGGCCGAAACCGGCCCGTCGACGATGTCGCAGATCTGCTTCGTCACCTCAGCGATGTTGCCGCCGGACTTCAGGATCAGGGACGGGTTCGTCGTGACCCCGTCGAGCAGGCCGAGATCGTTGAGTTCGCGGATTTCCTTGACGTCCGCCGTGTCGACGAAGAATTTCATCGTTTTCTCCCTGAGGATGGCCGGCGGCCGCGGCCGCCCCTTTTTTGCGGACTTTGCTCTAACCGAAAGTCGGGGCAAGGTCACGCGCGATGAGATCAGATTCGCCGAAAAGGCAGGCCGTGCCGGTGCTGGTGCCGATGCCGGCCGAGCGCCCCTATTCCTACGCCGTCCCCGAGGGCGCGACCGCCATCGCCGGCTCGATCGTGCGCGTGCCGCTGGGGCCGCGCGAAGTGGCCGGCATCGTCTGGGATGGCGAGGCCGAGACGCTTGACCCACGCCGGCTGCGGCCGATCTCCCAGGTCTTCGACTGCCCGCCGATCGACGAGACGACGCGGCGTTTCGTCGACTGGGTCGCCGCCTACACGCTGTCGCCGCCGGGCATGGTGGCGCGCATGCTGCTGCGCGCGCCCGAGGCCTTCGATCCCGAGCCGCCCGTCGAGGGCATCGTCATGACCAGCCGGGCGCCCGACCGGGTGACGCCCGCCCGCCGGCGCGTCCTCGAACTCGCGGCCGACGGGCTCGCCTGGACGCGCTCCGGGCTCGCCCACGCCGCCGGCGCGTCGCTGACCGTGGTCGATGGTTTGCGCGCACAGGGCGTGTTCGAGACGACGTTCATACCGCCCCGGCCCGTGGTCGCCCCCCCCGATCCAGACTACGCCGTTCCCGAACTCACGCCCGACCAGCGCGGGGCCGCGGAGGCGCTGCGCCGCCGCGCCGAAAAGGGCGGCTTCGGCGTCCCCCTGGTCGCCGGCGTCACCGGCTCCGGCAAGACCGAGGTCTATTTCGAAGCCGTCGCCGCGGCGGTCAGGGCCGGCCGGCAGGTGCTGATCCTGCTGCCCGAGATCGCGCTGACCCAGGTCTTCCTCGAGCGTTTCCACGCCCGTTTCGGCACGAAGCCCGCCGAATGGCACTCCGACCTGCCGCCGAAGATGCGCGAGCGCGTCTGGCGCCAGGTCGCCGAAGGCGGCGTGCGGGTGGTGGCGGGCGCGCGCTCGGCGCTTTTCCTGCCGTTCCGCGAACTCGGCCTCATCGTCGTCGACGAGGAGCACGACCCCGCCTACAAGCAGGAGGACCGTGTCTTCTACAATGCCCGCGACATGGCCGTCGTGCGCGCCCGCATCGGCGGTTTCCCCGTCGTGCTCGCCTCGGCGACGCCGTCGCTGGAAAGCCGGGTCAACGCGCTGCAGGGCCGCTACGAGCGCATCGTCCTGCCCGGCCGCTATGCCGACGCGGCATTGCCCGACATCCGCGCCGTCGACCTGCGCCGGGCGCCGCCCTTGCGCGGCGGCTTCCTGTCGCCCGTGCTTCTCAAGGCGGTCGGCGACACGCTCTCCCGTGGCGAGCAGTCGCTGCTCTTCCTCAACCGGCGCGGCTATGCGCCGCTGACGCTGTGCCGGGTCTGCGGCCACCGCTTCCAGTGCCCGGATTGCTCGAGCTGGCTGGTCGAGCACCGCTTCCGCGGCCAGCTGGTCTGCCACCATTGCGGCCACTCCGAGCCGCGGCCGGAAGCCTGCCCCGAATGCGGCACGCTCGACCATCTCGTCGCCTGCGGCCCAGGCGTCGAGCGCATCGCCGAAGAGGTCGTCGGTCATTTCCCCGACGCGCGCACGATCGTGCTCTCGTCGGACATGCTCGGCGGCGTGCGCCGCCTGAGGCTCGAACTCGAGGCCATCGCCAAGGGCGACGTCGACATCGTCATCGGCACGCAGCTCGTCGCCAAGGGCCACAACTTCCCCAACATGACGCTGGTGGGCGTCGTCGACGCCGATCTCGGCCTCGCCAACGGCGACCCGCGCGCCGCCGAGCGCACCTTCCAGCTGCTTTCTCAGGTCACCGGCCGCGCCGGGCGCACCGGCAAGAAGAGCGTCGGCCTCTTGCAGACCTACCAGCCCGATCATCCGGTCATGCAGGCGATCGTCTCCGGCGACGCAGAGGCTTTCTACGAGCGCGAGACGGCCGAACGCGAGAAGTCGCACTTGCCGCCCTTCGGCCGGCTGGCTGGCATCATCGTCAGCGCCGCGACGCGCGCCGAGGCGGAGGGCCACGCCCGTGCGCTGCGGCGCGCCGCGCCGGCCTCGAACGACATCCAGGTACTCGGTCCCGCGGAAGCGCCGCTCGCGCTGGTTGGCGGCCGCCACCGCTTCCGCCTGCTCGTCCACGGCGAGCGGCGCTCCGACATGCAGGCCTTCCTGCGCGCCCTGCTCGCCGCCGGGCCGAAGCCGCGCGGCTCGGTGCGCGTGCAGGTCGACATCGACCCGCAGAGCTTCTTCTAGCGACGCCGCCAACAGTTTCCGATCGCGGAAACTTTCCCTTGCCGGCACGGGCCCGGCGCGTTAGTTTCTCTCGACGGAAACTATCGAGGTGCACCATGGCACTGACCCTCTATTTGCATCCGCTCGCCTCGTTCTGCCACAAGGTGCTGATCGCGCTTTACGAGAACCAGGTGCCGTTCCGTGCCGTCACCGTCGATTTCGGCGATCCGGAATCGGCCGAGCAGGTCTTCGCCCACTGGCCGGTCGGCAAGATCCCGGTGCTCCACGACGGCGACCGGGGCTGCTTTCTGGCGGAAACCTCGATCATCATCGAGTACCTGCAGGAACGCTGCGGCGGACCCGTCCGCCTCCTGCCCGACGCGGAGGAAGCGCGGCTCGACGCGCGCCTGTGGGACCGCTTCTTCGACCTCTACGTCAGCCAGCCGATGCAGAAGATCGTCACCGACCGCATCCGCCCCGAAGGCAGTCAAGATCCCTTCGGCGTCGACGAGGCGCGCGGCATGCTCGACACCGCCTATGCCATGGTCGAGAGGCGCATGGCCGGCCGCACCTGGGCGTGCGGCGACGATTTCACCATCGCTGACTGCGCCGCCGCGCCCGGCCTGTTTTTCGCCTCGATCGTGCACCCCTTCGCCGTCGACCAGGAGAACCTCGCCGCCTATCTCCAGCGGCTTCTGGCCCGCCCCTCCGTGCAGCGCGTGCTGGCGGAAGCGCGGCCCTTCTTCTCCCTCTTCCCCTATCGCGACGCCATGCCGCCGCACTACCTCGAGGACTGAACCCGATGGAGGCGCAGGCGCTGGACAGGATCTTCACCGCCCTCGCCGACCCGGCGCGGCGCGGCATGATCGAGCAGCTGAGCCGCGGCCAGGCGACCGTCAAGCAGCTCGCCGCGCCGGCCGGCATGCGCCTGCCCTCGGCGCTGAAGCACCTGCGCGTTCTCGAGGAAGGCGGCCTGGTCGTCTCGCGCAAGGTCGGCCGCACGCGCACCTACGCTATGCGCCCGGAAACGCTCCGCCTGCTCGACGACTGGCTGGAGCGGCGCAAGGCCGCCTACGACGCCGCCTTCTCCCGCCTCGCCGAGGCCATGCGGCGGATGCCGGAGGATGTCCTGTGAACGAGACGCTGCACAGGACCTTCACAGTCGAACGCGTGCTCCCCGGCAGCCCGCGCCACGCTTTCCGCTTCTGGTCCGATCCTGCGCTGAAGCGCGCCTGGACCGACTGCCATGCTGGCTGGACCGTGCTGGAAGAACGGTTCGACTTCCGCGCCGGCGGCGACGAGGTGAAGCGTTGGCGCATGCCCGGCGGCGAGGCGCTTTCCTTCCGCGCCCGCTACTTCGACATCGAACCGGCGCGGCGCATCCTCTACGCCTTCGACATGAGCGTCGGATCGTCGCGGCAGTCCGTATCGCTGGCGACCGTCGAACTCTTCGCGGCGGGCGGGGAGACCCGCATGCTGTTCACCGAGCAGATCGCCTTCCTCGGCGGCCAGGAGGCGCTGCGCAGCCGCATCGCCGGCACGGCCGAAGGCTTCGACCGGCTCGTCGCGGTGGTCGAAGCGGCGCTGTTCGGCGTGCACTGACGCCCCTCGGCAGCGGCCTCCCGGCGCAGCCCGCGCCCTTTCGCCCCGGCCCTTTCGTCCCGCTTGACTTCCGCCGGCGCCGCGCCTCAATTCGGCGTCGTCTTGCGAGGGGGCTTCGATGGAGATCGCGTTTCCGTGGCCGATGAGCGACGGCGAGTGGCTGGCCTGGTCGTCCGCCGCCGTCACCGTGCTGCTCGGCCTGTTCAGCCTGTTTGCGCCGCGGCTGGCGCTCAGGCTGCTGCGACTCGCCCCGAACGAACGCCATCCCGAGGCGGTGGGCGAGGCCCGCGCGAGGATCTCGGGCTTCTATCTCGGCCTCGGTCTCGCCTGCATCCTGCTCGCCCAGCCGCTGCTCTACATGGCGCTCGGCTTCTCCTGGGCCTTCACCGCGTTCGGTCGGGTCGTGGCCATGCTCTCGGATCGCGCCAACACGCTCTACAACTGGATCGCGCTGGCCGTCGACCTCGTGCTCGCCGCCCTGCCGCTGGCGTTCGCGCTCGGCTTCGTCGCCTGATTCCGCCTGCCCGGCGCGAAGCCGCCGCGCCACTGCGACAAAACTGACGCAAAGCCTGTCAGAGAGCGTGTTGCGGTCGTAGGAAGCCTGTGCTAGACGGCAAGCGACTTTCGGCCGGGGACAGCCGCATGCATGTCCTTGCGGTCGGAAATTACAAGCAAGGTCAAAGATTTAGCTAAGAGTCTCCCGCTCGCGCGCATAATCTTGTGGCCTCTCAGACAAGAGAAAAGACGGCAGTGGCCCAGTCAACCTCGCCCATCTCCGGTGTCGCCGACCGCTACGCGGGTTCGTTGTTCGATCTCGCCGCCCAGTCGAACGCGGTCGCGGCGGTCGAGAGCGATCTCACCCGGTTCGAGACGTTGCTCGATGGCAGCGAGGACCTGCAGCGGCTGATCAAGAGCCCGGTGTTCTCGGCCGACGACCAGTTCAAGGCCATCGCCGCCATCGCCGACAAGGCCGGGATCGTCGGCCTGACGGGCAACTTCCTGCGCGTCGTCGCCAACAACCGTCGCCTGTTCGCCATTCCGGCGATGATCAAGGCGTTCCGCCGCATCGCCGCCGAGCAGCGCGGCGAAGTCAGCGCCGAGGTGACCTCCGCGCATACCCTTTCTCCTGCTCAGATGACGGAGCTGAAGGCCGCCCTCAAAGGCGTCGCCGGCAAGGATGTCTCGCTCTCGGTGACGGTCGACCCGTCGCTGCTCGGTGGTCTCGTCGTACGCATCGGCTCGCGCCAGATCGACACGTCGCTCAAGACCAAACTCAATTCGCTCAAGCTTGCACTTAAAGAGGTCGGCTGATGGATATCCGCGCCGCGGAAATTTCCGCAATACTGAAGGACCAGATCAAGAACTTCGGCAAGGAAGCTGAAGTCTCCGAAGTCGGTCAGGTTCTCTCCGTCGGTGACGGTATCGCCCGCGTCTACGGCCTCGACAACGTCCAGGCCGGCGAGATGGTCGAATTCCCCGGCGGCATCCGCGGCATGGCGCTCAACCTCGAAACCGACAATGTCGGCGTGGTTATTTTCGGCAACGACCGCGATATTAAAGAGGGCGATACGGTCAAGCGCACCGGCGCCATCGTGGAAGTGCCCATCGGCAAGGAGTTGCTCGGCCGCGTGGTTGACGCGCTGGGCGAGCCGATCGACGGCAAGGGCCCGATCAAGACCAAGCTGCGTTCGCGCGTTGACGT
>CAYJMY010000192.1:0-9237 GCA_964371125.1 uncultured Mesorhizobium sp.
CCTCAAGGGCGAGGGAAACGTCAGCGTCTCCGCCCCACCCGACGCTTCGCGTCGACCTCCCCACGAGGGGGGATTCCCCGACGCCCCGCCCCCTTCGCAAGCACCGCGATAATGTATATACATATTCGCCACTCGAACCGATGCGGAACCGGCCATGACCATTCTCCACGCCGCCGAGGCGCTGCTCCCCGAAGGCTGGGCGGAAAACGTCCGCATCGCGATCGCGGACGGCGCGATCGTCGCGGTTTCTCCCGGCGTCGCGCCGCGGGCCGGCGACGAGCGCCACGCAATCCTGCTCCCGGCGATGCCCAACCTGCACAGCCACGCCTTCCAGCGCGCCATGGCGGGCTTGGCCGAGACGCGCGGCCCCGGCGCCGATTCGTTCTGGAGCTGGCGAGAGACGATGTACCGCTTCGCCCTGAAGATGACGCCGGACGACGTCGAGGCGGTCGCCTCCCAGCTCTATGTCGAGATGCTGGAAGCCGGTTTTAGCCGCGTCGGCGAGTTCCACTACCTGCATCACGCCCCCGACGGCGGCGCCTATGCCGATCCCGCCGAGATGGCCGCGCGCATCGCCGCCGCGGCGGCGGCGACCGGGCTCGGGCTGACGCTGCTGCCGGTGTTCTACGCCCATTCCGGCTTCGGCGGGCTGCCGCCGGGCGAGGGCCAGCGCCGCTTCATCTGCGACCGCGACCTCTATGCGAAAGTGTTCGACGGCTCGCGCAGGATCGCCGCTCGCCTCGACGGCGCGGTCGTCGGCGTCGCCCCGCACAGCCTGCGCGCGGTGACCCCGGCGGAGCTCGCCGCGGCCGTGGAGCTCGCCGGCGGCGGGCCGATCCACATCCACGCCGCCGAGCAGGTCCGCGAGGTCGAGGACTGCGTCGCCTGGTCGGGCGGCGAGCGGCCGGTCGAATGGCTGCTTAGCCGTGCCGGCGTCGACCGGCGCTGGTGCCTGATCCACGCCACCCACATGACCGGCGCCGAGACGGCGGCGCTCGCCGCGTCGGGCGCGGTCGCCGGGCTCTGCCCGGTCACCGAGGCCAATCTCGGCGACGGCACCTTCCCGGCGCCGGAGTTCGTCGCCGCCGGCGGCCGCTACGGCATCGGCTCGGATTCCAACGTGCTGATCGGCGTCGGCGACGAGCTGCGCCAGCTCGAATATTCGCAGCGCCTCGACCGCCGCGCCCGCAACGTGCTCGCCCGGCCGGGCGGCTCCAACGGACGCGCCTTGTTCGACGCCGCACTCGCCGGCGGCGCCCCGGCGCTCGGCGCGCCGACGGGACGCATCGAGCCCGGCGCCGACGCCGACCTCGTCTCGCTCGACGAAAGCCACCCGACGCTCGCCGGAAAACGCGGCGACGTGATCCTCGATGCCTGGATCTTTTCCGGCGGCGCCAAGATCGACTGCGTCTGGGCGCGGGGAAAGAAACGCGTGGAGGGCGGCCGGCACCCTTTGCGCGACGAGATCGCGGCGCGCTACCGTCGCACCATGACCGGCCTCGCCGGAAAGGCCTGACGGGCGGGAGGGGAAACGTGTCGGAAGCGGCGGAACAGGACGCGCCCCAGACCTCGCTGCACCAGCGCATCCTCGACGACATCCGCGGCAAGATCGTCTCGGGCGAACTCGCGCCCGGCGCGCGCATCCCCTTCGAGCACGAGCTGACGGCCGCCTATTCCTGCTCGCGCATGACGGTGAACAAGGCGCTGTCGCAACTCGCCAAGGCCGGCCTCATCGAGCGGCGACGGCGTTCGGGCAGCTTCGTCACGCGGCCGCGCTCGCAGGCCGCGGTACTCGAGATCCACGACATCAAGACCGAGGTCGAGGCGCTCGGCCTGCCCTATGGCTTCGCGGTGACGGAACGGCGCAGGCGCAAGGCGACACGCGACGACCGCGACCGCCTCGAACTCGGCGAAGGCGGCCAGGTGCTGGAACTCGCCTGCCGCCACATGGCGGGCGGGCAGCCGTTCTGCCTCGAGGAGCGCATCATCAATCTCGGCGCCGTGCCGGAAGCTGCCGAGGAGCGCTTCGCCGAGCTGGCGCCCGGTCCGTGGCTGCTGCGGCGCGTGCCGTGGAGCGCTGCCGAGCACGCCATCAGCGCGGCGGCGGCCGATGCGCGCATCGCTGCCGCCCTCGGCATCGCCGAGGGGACCGCGTGCCTCGTCGTCGAGCGCCGCACGTGGAGCGCCGACAACCCGATCACCCATGTCCGGCTGATCTATCCCGGCGACAGCCACCGGCTGGTGGCGCGCTTCGCCCCGTCCTCGGGATGAAGGGCCTTGCGGAACAGGCGGGCGGGAGGAGACGGGGAGCAGGCGGGCGAGGTCGCCCTCGCCCCCTTCCCGAAACCGCGGCTCAGATCGCCGCGGTGATGATGATCTCGACCTTGTACTTCGGCGCGGCGAGCCTGGCCTCGCCCGTGGCGCGCGCCGGTGCGTTCGCCCCGTCGACCCACTTGTCCCACACCGAATTCATCTCGGCGAAATTGGCCATGTCGTCGAGCCAGATGATCGCCTGCAGGATCTTCGACTTGTCGGTGCCGGCGGCGGCGAGCAGGCGGTCGACCTCGGCGAGGCAGGAGGCGGTCTGCGCCGCGACCGTGTCGCCGTCGCCGACCTGGCCGGCGAGATAGACGGTGTTGCCGTGGATCACGGCCTGGCTCATGCGGGGTCCGGCTTCGATGCGGCGAATGGTCATGGGATTTCCTTCCTCTATTTCTTGTCAGGCCGCGCGGCGGAAACGCGCGGGCGACAGCGGCGCGACCAGCGCCTCCAGCCCGGCCGGCGGCGTGGCGCGCCTTATCAACCGTCCGGCGAGCATTGACAAGGCCGGCGACGTCTGGATGCCGTAGCCGCCCTGCCCCGCCAGCCAGAAGAAGCCTTCGGCCGTCGGATCGAAGCCGGCGACCGGCGTGCGGTCGGGCGCGAAGCTGCGCAGCCCGGCCCAGCTGCGCTCGACACGCGTCACCGGATAGTCGACCGCCTCCTCGAAGCGGTAGAGCCCTTCGGCCAGCACCATGTCGTCGACGAACGCGTCGTGCGGATCGACCGGGATCTCCTCGGCCGGCGAGACGAGCAGCCGCCCGGCATCGGGCTTGGCGTACCAGCTTTCCGCGGCATCGCCGAACAGCGGCCAGCGGTGGATGTCGCGCCCTTCCGGCGCCGGCAGCACCGCCATCGAGCGGCGCATCGGCTGGATGCCGAGCGGCGCGACCCCGCTCAGCTTCGCCACCGTATCGGCCCAAGCTCCGGCCGCGTCGACGAGGACCCTCGCTGTGACGACCGCCTTGGGCGTCTCGATCGTCCACACGCCCCCGGCGCGGGTGGCCCGGGTCAGCGGCGCGTCGGCGACCAGCTTCGCCCCTCCGGCGCGCGCCTTGCGCTGGAAGCCCTGGTGGAGCGCATCGACGTCGATGTCCTGGGCGTCATGTTCGTAGGCCGCCGCCTTCAGCCTCTCGGCGCGCAGCACCGGCACCATGTCCAGCGCCTCGGCGCTGGTCAGGACGCGCATGCCCTCGGCGCCGTCGACCAGCGCATGGAAGGCGCCGAGACCCGCCTCGTCGGCGATGTGCAGGATGCCGCGCTGGGAAAGCAGTGGCGTCGGGAAGAGGGTCCGGTCGGCGCCGTGGAACAGCGGCGCGCTCGCCCGGCTCAGCCCGCGGATGACGTCGTTGCCGTAGTTCTGGATGAAGATCGCCGCCGAGCGGCCGGTCGAGTGGTAGCCCGGCCGGCTCTCCTGCTCGAGGAGGACGACGTCGAAGTCTCCGGCGAGGTCGGCCGCAAGACCGGTTCCGGCGATGCCCGCGCCGATGATCGCCACGTCTGCCTTCAATTCCTCGGACATGATGCGCTCCCTCGCGCCGCTCTGCGGCGGCTGGTTTTGTCGTCATAAATCAACGGGACCGCGGGTTCCATAGGCTCGGCGGCATCGCAGGTACGTGCCGCGCTCGACGATTGACAAATGTAATAACATCACATATTCACGCAACTCGTCTGCCCCCCGAGACCGTCCCATGACGAATGCCTGCCTCACTTTCCGCGACCTGACGCTCGGTTACGGCAGCCATGCGGCGGTCCATCATCTCAGCGGCGAGGTGCGCAAGGGCTCGCTCACCGCCGTGGTCGGCGCCAACGGGTCGGGGAAGTCGACGCTGCTCAAGGGCATCGTCGGCGTGCTGGAGCCGATGGCCGGTTCCTGCGTCGTGGCGCCCGGCACGCGCATCGCCTACCTGCCGCAACTGTCGGAACTCGACCGCACCTTTCCCGCCCGCGTCGTCGACCTCGTTTCGCTCGGCCTGTGGCCGAAGCGCGGCTTGCTCGGCCGCATCACCGGCGAAGACCGCGCCGCCGTCGCCAAGGCGATCTCGGCCGTCGGTCTCGAAGGCTTCGAGCAGCGCGCCCTCGACACGCTGTCCGGCGGGCAGTTGCAGCGCGCGCTGTTCGCCCGCGTGCTGGTGCAGGACGCCGAACTGATCCTGCTCGACGAGCCGTTCAACGCAGTCGACACCAAGACCATCGCCGACCTCGTCGCGCTGATCGGCCGCTGGCACGGCGAGAAGCGCACCGTCATCGTTGTCGCGCACGACCTCGATCTCGTCCGCCGCGCCTTCCCCGAGACGCTCCTGCTCGCCCGCCAGCCGGTCGCCTGGGGCGGGACGGCCGAGACGCTCAAGCCGGAGAACCTGCTGCGCGCCCGCCGCTTCGACGAGGCCTGGCACGACGACGCGCCATGGTGCGACACCGATGACCACCTGCATTCGACCGGCGGCCACGCGGACGACTCTTCGCACGACGACCACACGCATCATGATCATGGCCACGATCATGCGCATCACGACCATGGCGGTGCCGGCCGCCCGCCGGCAGCCTGACCATGTACGACCTCTTCATCGGCCCCTTCGTCGAATTCGCCTTCATGCAGCGCGCGCTGGCCGGTTCGCTGATGCTGTCGCTCGCCGCCTGTCCGGTCGGCGTGTTCCTGATGCTGCGGCGCATGAGCCTCACCGGCGACGCCATGGCCCACGCCATCCTGCCGGGCGCCGCCGCCGGCTTCCTGCTCTACGGGCTGGAGATCGTGCCGATGACCATCGGCGGGCTGGTCGCGGGCGTCGTCGTGGCGCTGGGCGCGGGCGCGGTATCGCGCTTCACGCTGCAGAAGGAGGACGCCTCGATGGCGGCCTTCTACTTGATCTCGCTTGCGCTCGGCGTGCTGATCGTCTCGTTGCGCGGCTCCAGCGTCGACCTCATGCATGTGCTGTTCGGTTCCGTGCTCGCCCTCAACAACGATGCGCTGACGCTGATCGCGCTGATTTCCGGCACGACGCTTTTGACCATGTTCGTGTTCTGGCGGGCGCTGGTGGCCGAGTGCCTCGACCCCCTCTTCCTGCGCTCGGTCAGCCGGCTCGGCACGCCGGTCCATTTCATCTTCCTCGGCCTCGTCGTACTCAACCTCGTCGGCGGCTTCCAGGCGCTGGGCACGCTCCTGTCGGTGGGACTGATGATGCTGCCGGCCGCCGCGGCGCGCTTCTGGACGTCGCGGGTCGAGCCGATGTGCGCGCTCGCCATCGCCATCGGCTTCGCCTCCTGCATCGCCGGGCTGCTTTTGTCCTATCACGCCGCCCTGCCGTCGGGTCCGGCCATCATCCTGTCGGCGGGCGCCGTCTATCTCGCCTCGGTCCTGTTCGGATCGCGCGGCGTCGTGCGTGCCCGCCTCGCCCATCACCGCCACCGCACCGCCTGACCGACCAGGGAGACCCGCCCATGCTCAAGTCCCTTCGCCGCGCCGCTCTCGCGAGCGTTATAACATTCACCTTCCCCGGGATTGCTCTGGCCGAAGGTCTCAGGGTCGTCGCCAGCTTCTCGATCATCGGCGACTTCGCCCGCAACGTCGGCGGCGACCGGGTCACGATCATCACCCTGGTCGGCCCGGACGGCGACGCCCATGCCTACGAGCCGAAGCCCGCCGACGCGGCCGCCGTCAGCGCCGCCGACGTCGTTCTGGTCAACGGCCTGCAGTTCGAGGGCTTCCTGCAGCGGCTCGTCGAGGCGAGTGGCACCAAGGCCCCGATCGCCGAACTGGCCAAGGGGGCCGAAGTGCTGAAGGCCTCCGAGGGCGGGGACCATCATGCCGAGGACGAGCAGAAGCACGGTGCCGAGGAAGGGGATCACGCCGGCGAGCAAGGCCACAACCACGGCGCGTTCGACCCGCATGCATGGCAGTCGTTGCACAATGCCGAAGTCTATGTGAAGAACATCGCCGACGCCTTCTGCGCTGCGGATGCCGCGGGCTGCGACACCTACAGGGCCAACGCCGCGGCCTATGGCGAGAAACTCGAGGCGCTCGACGCCGAGATCAGGGCGGCGGTGGCCGATGTCCCCGCCGAGAAGCGGACGATAATCACCTCTCACGACGCCTTCGGCTATTTCGAGCACGAATACGGCATCAGGTTCCTCGCGCCGGAAGGCGTTTCGACCGAATCGGAAGCCTCGGCCGCGGACGTCGCGGCGCTGATCCGGCAGATCAGGGAAGACAAGGCTTCGGCGATCTTCGTCGAGACCATCAGCAATCCCCGCCTCGTCGAGCAGATCGCCTCCGAGACCGGCCTCACGGTCGGCGGCTCCCTCTATTCCGACGCGCTGTCCGCCGCGGACGGGCCGGCCGCGACCTACATCGACATGATGCGCCACAACATCACGACGATCAAAGGCGCGATCCTCGGCAGCTGACGGCGCCGGGGACCGCGCGCCCAACCGGTTGACCCGCGGAACCAGATACAACATACTCAGTAGTATGTTCGGCGGTTGGGAGGACCGGCATGGCTTTTGCGCGCGTCAACGGCGTGGTCATCCATCATGAGGCGCGCGGCCCCGCGGGCGCGCCGGTCATCGCCTTCGCCAATTCGCTCGGCACCGATTTCCGCATCTGGGACGACGTGGCGGCGCGTCTGGAGGACGCCTACCGCCTCGTCTTCTACGACAAGCGCGGCCACGGCCTCTCCGAATCGACGCCTGCGCCTTATTCGCTCTCCGACCACGTCGAGGACCTGTCGGCGCTGCTCGACCATCTCGGCGTCGCCCGCGCCGCGGTGGTCGGCCTCTCGGTCGGCGGCATGATCGCGCAGGGCCTCGCCGCGCTGCACCCCGAAAAGGTCGCCGCACTCGTGCTTTGCGACACCGCCCACAAGATCGGCACGGAAGCGATGTGGAACGACCGCATCGCCACCGTCACCGGCAAGGGCATCGCCTCGCTCGCCGACGCGATCATGCAGCGCTGGTTCACGCCGGCCTACCGCTCGCCCGACAATCCCGACTTCGTCGGCTACACCGCAATGCTGACGCGCACCGACGTCGACGGCTATGCCGGCACCTGTGCCGCGCTGCGCGACGCCGACCTGACCGAATCGACGCGGGCGCTGAAGGTGCCGACGCTGCTCATGGTCGGCGACCAGGACGGCTCGACGCCCCCCGACCTTGTGCGCTCGACGGCGGCGCTGATAAGGGGTTCGGAGTTCAGGATCGTCGAAGGGGCCGGGCACCTGCCCTGCATCGAAAAGCCGGAGGCCGTCGCGACGCTGATCCGCGGTTTCCTGCGGACCGCGCGCTACGCCTGACACCACGACCGCCCGCGCGCCAGCCCGGCGCGCAGCCACGACAATTGCAGGAGCTTGCCCATGACCCAGCCGGTCACCATCACCCGCGACGGCGACGTCGCCGTCCTGACGCTCGACAATCCGCCGGTGAACGCGATGAGCTTCCACCTGCGCGAAGCGCTGGCGAAGGCGCTGGAGAGCGTGCGCGAGGACGGCTCGGTCGCGGCCGTCGTCGTCACCTGCGCCGGGCGCACCTTCGTCGCCGGCGCCGACATCCCCGAGTTCAACACGCCGAAGGCCACCGCCTCGCCCAACCTGCGCGAACTCATCGCCATGCTGGAGGGCTTTGCCAAGCCGACCGTCGCAGCGATCCACGGCACCGCCTTCGGCGGCGGCCTGGAACTCGCCATGGGCTGCCATTTCCGCGTCGCCGACAGCCGCGCCCAGTTCGGCCTGCCGGAAGTCAAGCTCGGCCTCCTGCCCGGCGCCGGCGGAACCGTGCGCCTGCCGCGGCTCGTCGGCCCGGAAAAGGCATTGCCGGCGATCGTCTCCGGCAACCCGATGGGCGCGAAGTCCGCGCTCGCGGACGGTCTCGTCGACGCCGTCTGCGAGGACGCGCTGGTCGAGCACGCCATAGCCTTCGCCCGCGAGGCGGTCGCGGCGCGCAAGCCGCTGGTGGCCGTGCGCGATCGCGAGGAGAAGCTTGCTGCCGCCCGCGCCGATCTTCCGGCGTTCGATGCGCGGATCGCCGAGGTCCTGAAGAAGTCGAAAGGTCTCGACGCGCCCAGGCGCTGCGCCGACGCCGTGCGCAATTCCCTCACCATGCCCTTCGACGAGGCGCTGGCCGTCGAACGCAGATATTTCGTCGAACTGGTCGAGGGCAACCAGTCGAAGGCGCAGCGCCACCTGTTCTTCGCCGAGCGCGAGGCCAACAGGGTCCCCGGCGTCGGCAAGGACGACAAGCCGCGCAGGATCGCCAAGGTCGGCGTCATCGGCGCCGGCACGATGGGCGGCGGCATCTCGATGTCCTTCGTCAACGGCGGCATCCCGGTCACGATACTGGAGATGACCGACGAGGCGCTGAAGCGGGGCCTCGGCGTCATCGACAAGAACTACGGCATTTCCGTCTCGCGCGGCTCGCTGACCGAGGAGGCCAGGGCCAAGCGCATGTCGATGTTCACGGGAACGACCGATTATGCCGACCTCGCCGACTGCGACCTGATCATCGAGGCGGTGTTCGAGGAGATGGGCGTCAAGAAGCAGGTCTTCGAGACGCTGGACAGGATCGCCAAGCCGGGCGCCATCCTCGCCTCGAACACCTCCTATCTCGACGTCAACGGGATCGCGAAGTTCACGTCACGTCCCGCCGACGTGCTCGGCCTGCACTTCTTCTCGCCGGCCAACGTCATGAAGCTGCTCGAGATCGTGCGCGGGGAGAAGACCGCGCCGGACGTCATCGCCACCGCGATCGCGGTCGGCAGGCAGATCGGCAAGGTGCCGGTGGTCGTCGGCGTCTGCCACGGCTTCGTCGGTAACCGCATGCTCGGCGCCCGCGGCGCGGAGGCCGAGGACCTGCTGCTCGAAGGCGCCACGCCGGCGCAGGTCGACAAGGTCTTCACCGATTTCGGCTGGCCGATGGGCACCTACCAGA
>CAYJMY010000193.1:0-9214 GCA_964371125.1 uncultured Mesorhizobium sp.
GGCGCGAGCAGGTGATGACGCGCCATCCTTCGCGCGAGAAGCGCTTCACCGTGGCGTGGCCGATGCCCCGGCTGGCGCCGGTCAGGACGATGGTCTTGCGTATCGCGGCTTCGCTCATGCGATCCTCCAGCCGCCGCTATGTAGCCGAACGCCGTCGGCGTGGCGAGAGGCCGCGACGTCGCGGCGCGCGTCAGTTGCCCATGATCACGTCGAGGATCGAGGACGGCTTTTTCTGCGGCTTGCCGCCGACTTCCGCGCGCGGCCGCGGGATGGAGGCCGTCGGTCCGTCATCTGTACCGCTGCTGCCGGCCATTTCGGGCATGGCGGACTTGCGTCCGGACGAAGGCGTGCCCGTGCCGCTATCCATCGCCGGTTCGCCGACGGCGCGCAGCGGCACCGGCGCTGTCTCTGCCCCGGCCGTCTCGGGATTCCACGTGCCGGGCAATTGCGCCACAGGTACGCCCTCGTGCGCCGCGACCATGAATTCGTGCCAAACCTTAGCCGGCAAAGAACCGCCGGTGATGTTCTTCGTCGGGGTGCCGTCGTCGTTGCCCATCCACACGCCGGTGGTGAGATTGGCGGTGTAGCCTATAAACCAGGCGTCGCGCGAATTCTGGCTGGTGCCGGTCTTGCCGGCCGCGGGCCAGGCGAAGTCGGCCTTGCGCGCGGTGCCGTCCTTCAGCGTCTGCGTCATCATGGAATTCATCATGCCGACGACTTCGGGGCGCAGCACGCGCGGAATGTGGCCGCCCGTGTTCTCGTAGAGCACCTCGCCCGAGACGGTGGTGACGCGGCGGACGAAATGCACCTGCGGCCGGTAACCGCCGTTGGCGAAGGGCACGTAGGCGGCGGTCAGTTCCAGCGGTGTCACCTCCGACGTGCCGAGCGCGATCGAGGTGTTGGCCTGGAGGCTGGATTCGATGCCCATGCGGTGCGCCGTCTCGACCACGGTCGCCGGCCCGACCTCCATGGCGAGTTGCGCGGCGACCGAGTTGAGCGACTTGGCCAGCGCGGTCGTCAGCGTCACCTTGCCGTAGTACTTGCCGTTGTAGTTCTCCGGCGTCCACTTGCCAATGCGCACGGGCGCGTCGTTGCGCACGCTGTCGGGGGTGCGCCCCTGCTCCAGCGCGGCAAGGAAGACGAAGGGCTTGAAGGCCGATCCCGGCTGGCGGCGCGCCTCGGTTGCCGCGGAGCACAGGGGGGAGGCGTAGTCGGCGCCGCCGATCATGGCGCGGACAGCGCCGGTGTTGTCGATCGACACCAGGGCCGCCTGGCTGACGTTCAGCTTCCTGCCGCTCTCGTCGAGCAGGCGGCGGATCGACTTCTCGCCGAGCTTCTGCAGGGTGAGGTCGATGGTGGTGTCGACGATGACGTCGGTCTGCACCTCGCCGATCAAGGTGGGGAGTTCCTCCATGACGCGGTCGGCGACGTAGTTTTCCGACCCGGTCCAGAACGCGGCGGTACGGGTCGCCGGCGCGCTCATCGCCGTCGACAGCTCGCGATCGCCGATCATCTGCTCGTCGCGCATGGCGGCGAGCACGAGCTGGGCGCGCTCCTCGGCGGCCTTCGGATCGCGGGCCGGCGACAGGCGCGACGGCGCCTTGAGCAGGCCGGCGAGCAGGGCCGCCTCGGCGAGCGTGACATCGCGGGCGGACTTGCCGAAGTAGCGGCGCGAGGCCGCCTCGACGCCATAGGACCCGGAACCGAAATAGACCCGGTTCAGGTACATTTCGAGGATCTGGTCCTTGGTATGCTTCTGCTCCAGCCAGAGAGCGAGCAGGACCTCCTGAACCTTGCGCTCGACCGTCCTATCGGGCTTGAGGAAGAGGTTCTTGGCGAGCTGCTGGGTCAGCGTCGAGCCGCCCTGGGTGAAGCGGCCCGACGTGATGTTCTCGAACATCGCCCTGGCGAGGCCGAGCGGGTCGATGCCGAAATGCGAGTAGAAGCGGCGGTCCTCGATCGCCATCACCGCTTGGGGGATGTAGGGCGACATCTCGTGTAAGCCCACGGCTTCGCCGCCGGTCATGCCGCGGTTGGCGACCAGCCGGCCGTCGACGGAGACGATGCGCACGTTGGGCGGGCGGTCGGGAATGGCCCATGTCGTGGCGCTGGGCATACGCGCGCCATAATACGCGACGAGGCCGACGACGCCGATGCCGACCCAGATCGACAGGACGAGGCACCAGTAGACGAGGCGGCCGAACACGCCGGCGGAACGGCGCCGGCGACCGCGCGAGCCGCGACCATTGCCGCGCGCTGCACTCGCCTTCTTCGCCGGTTTCCTGCGGCCCGAGGGGACGACCCGGTCGTCCTCGCTCGCCGACAGGCCAGAGGACCTGCCGCGCGCGGGCTCGTCGAATGTCGGCTCGATGCGCCGCTTGCGGTTCGCCATCTCGTCCCCGATGCTCATCGGCACCGGGTGGACACTAAATGCGGCGATTTAAGGGGTCGTTAAGGGTCGACCCGGGGGCGACCGTCATGACGTTTGCCCTCGCCCCGCAAGCGAGAATCCGGGTCGCGGACGGCCGCGGCGCCGGAGTTCAGGCGATCACTCGGGCGGGATGGCCCGGCCTCAGCTCGGGCCGACCGTGAATATCCACTCGTCGAAGTCGTTCTTGGAGAAGGAGAACGTCTCGCCGATGCCCTTGCGGGTCTCCTCGACCCGGCCGTCATTGTGCCAGACCTTGAACGCGTACTCCATGCGCACGGGACACTGGTTGTACCGCGGGTTGCCGTACTTGACCGGACCGAACCTGAACTCGCCGACGTCGGCGATCTGCCAGGTCTCGCGCTGCGACGGGGACCACCAGTCCTCGAGGATGTAGCGCTCGACCGAGGCGCGCACCTCGGCCTCGGTCGGGCAGCCGGCGGGCGGCGCGGCGACGGCGCTGCCCGCGACGACGCAGCCGGCGAGCAGGAGGCCCGCCAGGCGGATTGACGATTTCCGGACCATTTCTTCCCCCAATTCCCCGCCCTCAGGCCAGGGTCGACTTCACGATCGCGTCGAGGATCGCCGTAATGCGCCGCCGCGCGGGTTCGGCGTCGTGGCCGAAGACGGGTGCGAAGCGCACCACGGTCAGCGCCTCGATCAGCATGTCGGCGATTTCCCGGCGATCCTTGTCCAGGTCGAAGCCGGACACGGCCTCGTCCGCCAGCCGCATCAGCTCCGGCGGCTCGAAGTCCATCGTGCCCGCCGCGCTCAGCCGACGCAGTTCGGCGACGGCCGCGACCGCCGCCGGGTGCTGGCTCATCGCCCATCCTCCCGACCCGTCCGTACTCTAGCCTAACTTACGCTGGGGAAACAGCGGGGAGAAAAGACTGCGGCCCCGCTGCCGGAGGACAGCGGGGCCGATGAGGTCAAAGCGCGGAACGCATTCGGTCCCGCGGCAGCGGAAGGGCGTCAGGCCGCCTTCTTCGCCTTCTGGTTGGCGACGGCGTCGGCGATGCCGGTGAGCGCCTCGTCGGTCTTCGATTCCTCGGCGAGCGTCTGGTCGAGAAGGCGGACGGCATCCTTCATGCCGAGTTCCTGCGCCCAGCGCTTCAGTGTGCCGTAGCGGGTGATCTCGTAGTGCTCGACGGCCTGGGCGGCGGAGACGAGGCCGGCGTCGAGCGCGGTCGAGCCCTTGAACTCGTCCATGATCTCCTCGCCCTCCTCGATGATGCCGTCGATGGCGGGGCAGACCTTGCCGCGCGGCTGCTTACCGAGGATCTCGAAGACCTTCTGCAGGCGTTCGACCTGGCCCTCGGTCTCGTCCTCGTGCTTCTCGAACGCGGCCTTCAGCTCGGGCGACTGCGCCGCCTTGGCCATCTTCGGCAGCGCCTTCAGGATCTTGCGTTCGGCGTAGTAGATGTCCTTCAGCGTATCGAGGAACAGGTCGTCCAGTTTCTTCGCGGCCACGGCGGTTCTCCTGTCGAAAGGTGTGGTTATGACGCCTTTCAACTCGCGCGCCGCCGGGGAGTTCCCGGGCGCGGTGCAAGAATCCGATCAGCTGTGGGCGAAGATGTCGTCCTCGTCCCAGCCCATCAGGTCGAGCTTCGCCCGCGTCGGCAGGAAGCGGAAGCAGGCCTCGGCCTCGGCGCGGCGGCCGTCGCGGTCGAGCCGCGCGGCGAGCGCATCGCGCAGCCGGTGCAGGTAGAGGACGTCGGAGGCCGCGTAGTCGAGCTGGTCGGGGGTGAGCGTCTCGGCCGCCCAGTCCGACGACTGCTGCACCTTGGACAGGCTGATGCCGAGCAGCTCGGAGCAGATGTCCTTCAGCCCGTGGCGGTCGGTGTAGGTGCGGGTGAGGCGCGAGGCGATCTTGGTGCAGAACACCGGCTCGGGCATGACGCCGAAGGCGTGAAAGAGCACGGCGAGGTCGAAGCGGCCGAAGTGGAAGAGCTTTGTCACCTTCGGGTCGCCGAGAAGGCGGGCGAGGTTCGGCGCCTCCTTCTGGCCCCTGGCGATCTGGACGACGTCGGCCGTGCCGTCGCCGGGCGACAGCTGGACGACGCACAGCCGGTCGCGATGCGGGTTGAGGCCGAGCGTCTCGGTGTCGATGGCCACCGCCTCGACGCCGTAGCGGGAGAGGTCGGGCAGGTCGCCCTTGTGGAAGCGTACGGTCATCGCCCTCTCCTCAGGCCTTGCGGGACACGGCATCGAGGATGCGCGCCCAGGATTTCTGTCCCTTGTGGAACGACTTCAGGTCGTACTTCTCGTTGGGCGAATGGATGCGGTCGTCGGAGAGGCCGAAACCGACCATGAGCGATTCCATGCCGAGATAGGTCTGGAAGTCGCCGACGATCGGGATCGAGCCGCCCATGGCGATCATCACCGCCGGCTTGCCCCATTCGTCGGAGAGCGCGTCCTTGGCCTTGGTCAGGAACGGCGAGTCATAGGAGAGCTGGATCGCCGGCGAGCCGCCATGCGGGTGGAACTCGACCGAGCAGTCGGCCGGGATGCGTTCCTCGACGAAGGCGCGGAAGGCGGCGCGGATCTTCTTCGGGTCCTGCTTGTGGACGAGGCGGAACGAGACCTTCGCCGAGGCTTCCGCGGCGATGACGGTCTTGAAGCCCTTGCCCGTATAGCCACTGGAGATGCCGTTGAACTCGGCCGTCGGCCGCGCCCAGACCAGCTCCAGCACCGAACGGCCCTTCTCGCCGGAGGGAATCGACAGGCCGATAGGGCCGAGGAAGCTCTCTGCGGTCTCGCCGAGGCTCTCCCAGGATTTCAGGATCTGCGTCGGCGTCTCCTCGACCCCGTCGTAGAAGCCGGGAATGGTGACACGGCCGTCGGCGTCGTGGATGTCGGCGAGCACCTTCGCCAGAATGCGGATCGGATTGGCCGCGGCGCCGCCGAATTCGCCGGAATGCAGGTCGCGGTTGGCCGCCTTGACGGTGATCTCCTCGCCGACGAGGCCGCGCAGTGCGATCGAGATCGCCGGCGTGTCCTGGTCCCACATGCCGGTGTCGCAGACCATGGCGAAGTCGGCCTTCAGCTCGGCGGCGTTCGCCTCGAGGAAGGGCTTCAGCGACGGCGAGCCGGATTCCTCCTCGCCCTCGAAGAGCAGCGTGATGGTGCAGGGCAGCGAGCCGTTGACCGCCTTCCAGGCGCGGCAGGCCTCGACGAACAGCATCAGCTGCCCCTTGTCGTCGGAGGAGCCGCGCCCGGTGATCACCTTGCGGCCAGGCTCGAGCTCCTGCACCGCGGGATCGAAGGGATCGCTGGTCCACAGCTCCAGCGGATCGACCGGCTGCACGTCGTAGTGGCCGTAGAACAGCACGTGCGGCGCGCCCGCCGGCCCGGCGTGACGGGCGACGACCATCGGATGGCCGGGCGTGTCGCGCACGCTCGCCTCGAAACCGATCGTCTTCAGGTCGGCCATCAGCCACTCCGCCGCCTTGCGGCAGTCGCCGGCATAGGCCGGATCGGTCGAGATCGACTTGATGCGGACGAAATCGAACAGCCGGGCGAGGCTCTTGTCGAGGTCGGCGTCAAGCCGGTCGAGGACAGGGGAGAGCGACATTTCAGGCAACCTCACATTACGTTTCCGTTCGAGCGCATACGGCGGGCGGCCGATGGCTCGCCCGGCATCGGGTTCCGGTTAGAGGCCAAGATCCGGGCGGAACGCAAGTAGGGGACGGTAGGTCAGGCGAAAAACTTGCCTAGACATCGTCGGTGCCCGGCGGCGCGTAGACGGCGATCGCCTCTGGGTGGACCATGAACCTTGCCGGCGTCGCCGTGACGATCTCGCCGTCGGTGTTGACCGGCTGCGGCCGCCTGGTGCGCACGTCGAACTGGACGCAGCGGGCGGTCCGCACCTCGTCCCAGGCGCCGTGGGTGCCGGCGCGGAAGGAGCGCAGCATCAGCGCCAGCTTCCAGACGTTGCGCATTTCCAGGCTGTAGAGGTCGAGGAACCCGTCGTCGATGGCCGCACTCGCCTCGACGACGTTGCCGCCGCCATAGTGCCGGCCGTTTCCGACGGCGATCTGGAAGGTGCGCGCCTTCACTGTCTCGCCCTTCTCGGTGATCCAGGCGGTGAAGGGCCGCGCTTTCACCAGCACGCGCGACGCGGCGATGGCGTAGCCCAGCCGGCCCCAGCGGCGCTTCAGCTCCGGCCGCAGGCCCGCGGCGAGCTCGGTGCTGAGGCCGATGCTGGCAACGTTGAAGAAGGCGTGGCCGTTGACCGAGCCGAGGTCGATGCGCCGCTCGTAGCCGCCGACGACGAGGTCGGCCGCCTGGAGCGGGTCCATGGGGATGCCGAGCGTGCGGGCGAGGTCATTGGCGGTTCCGAGCGGGATGATGCCCATCGGCAGGCCGCTCTCCATGACGGCCATGGCGCCCGCGGAGACGGTTCCGTCACCGCCGCCGATGACGATGCAGTCGGTCTTTTCGCGGAGGCGGACGATGTCGCGCGCCAGCTCGGGCAGCACGGAGAAGGCTTCGACCGTGACTTCGAGGCCGCCCAGGGCCAGCCGGTCGCGTATGGCGTCGATCCCGGTCGCGCCGCGCCGCGCCTTCGGATTGACGAGCAGGAGGGCGCGGCGGCGGGCCGTCGCGGATCGGATCGGGAAAGTCTCGGTCACTGTCACACCCACAAAAAAATGCCGCCGTGGTGGAGGGGGGACCACGGCGGCTTTACTCGAAACGATGCGGCAGCCCGGAGAGGGGGATGAGGCTGCCGCACTATCCGGAGAAGGCGGGGGACGGGCCTTTGTTCCGGATCCGGCGAAAACCGCCGATGATCGTCATTTGGTCCCACGAAATGGGCGATTCAAGGGCACGAAAATTACAAGTTCGTAACATAGGCGTGATTGCCGCCGCGTCTCTGCTGACACCCGCCGCCGCTTTGGCGTGGACAGGCTTTCGCCCCCGCGCTACCCGTTGTCGCCATGAAAAAGGGCGATCACCTCTTCCTCGTCGACGGCTCCGGCTACATCTTCCGCGCCTACCACGCGCTGCCGCCGCTGAACCGCAAGTCCGACGGCCTGCCGACCAGCGCCGTGCTCGGCTTCTGCAACATGGTGTGGAAACTGATCCGCGACGCGCGCGACACCGACGTCGGCATCACGCCGACGCATTTCGCCGTGATCTTCGACTATTCGGCGAAGACCTTCCGCAACGCGCTCTATCCCGAATACAAGGCCAACCGGGCGCCGCCGCCGGAAGACCTGATCCCGCAGTTCGGCCTGATCCGCCAGGCGACGCGGGCCTTCGACCTGCCCTGCATCGAGATGGAAGGGTTCGAGGCCGACGACCTGATCGCGACCTATGCGCGGCTTGCCCGCGAGGCGGGTGGTGACACCACCATCGTCTCCTCCGACAAGGACCTGATGCAGCTCGTCGGGCCGACGGTGAGGATGTACGACCCGATGAAAGATCGCGAGATCAACATCCCCGAGGTCGTCGAGAAGTGGGGCGTGCCGCCGGAGAAGATGATCGACCTGCAGGCGCTGACCGGCGATTCCGTCGACAACGTGCCGGGCGTGCCGGGCATCGGGCCGAAGACGGCGGCGCTCCTGCTCGAACAGTTTGGCGACCTCGACACGCTTCTCGCCCGCGCCGCGGAGATCAAGCAGGACAAGCGGCGGCAGTCGATCATCGACAATGCCGACAAGGCGCGCATCTCGCGCGAATTGGTGACGCTGAAGAACGACGTGGCGGTGAGCGAAGGCCTCGACGAATTCGAGCTCAGGCCGCCGAACGGGCCGAAGCTGATCGCCTTCCTCAAGGCGATGGAGTTCTCGACGCTGACGCGGCGTGTCGGCGAGGCGACCGGCACCGATCCGGCCGATGTCGAGGCGGCGACGGTGGCGGTCGAGACCGGCGAGGCGGCGCACGGGCCGGACGTCGGTACGGGAGAGGCCGCAGGCGGCCCCTCATCCCCTGCCGGACCTTCTCCCCGTGAAGAACGGGGAGAAGGAGGAGGCACGAGCGTCGGCGCCCCACTCTCCCCGTCGTTACGGGGAGAGGGTAAGGGTGAGGGGCAGCGGGGCGGTGTCGCCAGACCCGACAGCCCCGCCGCACTGGCCGCGCGGCGCGCCGAGGCGGCCGTGGCGGCGAGGATCGACGTCAACGCCTATCTTTGCATCCGCGACCTGCCGACGCTGCAGGCCTGGGTGGACGAGGCGGTCGAGGAGGGCGTCGTCGCCTTCGACACCGAGACGACCTCGCTCGATCCGATGCAGGCTGAGCTGTGCGGCGTGTCGCTGGCGATCCGTCCCGGCCATGCGGCATACGTGCCGCTATCCCACAAGAGCGGCCGCGGCGACCTGCTCGGCGGAGGACTGGTCGAAGGGCAGATCCCGATCCGCGACGCGCTCGCCGTGCTGAAGCCGCTGCTCGAGCACAAGGCCGTGCTGAAGATCGCGCAGAACCTGAAATACGACCTGGTGGTGATGAACCGCCACGGCGTCGACATCGCGCCCTACGACGACACGATGCTGATCTCCTACGTGCTCGACGCCGGCAATCCCGGCGGCCACGGCATGGACTTTCTGGCGGAGAAGTGGCTCGGCCACAAGACGATCCACTACAAGGACGTCGCCGGCTCGGGCAAGGCGGCGACCACCTTCGACTTCGTCGAGCTCGACCGCGCCACCTGCTATGCGGCCGAAGACGCCGACGTCACGCTCAGGCTCTGGCAGGTGTTGAAGCCGCGGCTGGCGGCGAGGGGGTTGGCGTCGGTCTACGAGCGGCTGGAGCGGCCGCTGGTGCCGGTGCTGGCCAACATGGAGC
>CAYJMY010000194.1:0-2367 GCA_964371125.1 uncultured Mesorhizobium sp.
CTGCTTGAGCTGTTCCTCGACCTCGAAGCACTCGGGCGCCTTGATGTCCTCAAGATTGATGCCGCCGAAGGTCGGTTCGAGCGCCGCGATCGTCTCGACCATGGCGTCGATGCCGGGAGCGTCGATCTCGATGTCGAAGACGTCGATGCCGGCGAACTTCTTGAACAGCACCGCCTTGCCTTCCATGACCGGTTTTGAGGCGAGCGGACCGATGTTGCCCAGGCCGAGTACTGCCGAGCCGTTCGAGACCACGCCGACCAGGTTGGCGCGTGCCGTATATTCGGCGGCAAGGGCCGGATCGCCCTGGATGGCGAGACAGGGAGCGGCGACGCCCGGCGAATAGGCCAGCGCCAGGTCGCGCTGGTTGCCCAGCGGCTTGGTCGCCTGGATCTCCAGCTTCCCCGGAACCGGATATTTATGGAAGAACAGCGCGGCCTCGTCGAGATCGGTGAGCTCCGCCTTCCTGGTCTCGTTGTCCATGACGCGCTCTCCCGTGATTCGACGCCGTTCTCTCATAACATCGGTCGGCGCCGGCATCGCTACGCCGGCGCAGATTGCCGGCTCAGAAGGCGCTCACATAGGCCCCGCCGTCGACGGGGATGTTCTGGCCGGTCAGGTAGCCGGCATGGATGGAACAGAAGAACGCGCAGATCTGGCCGAACTCTTCCGGCGTGCCGAGGCGTCCCGCTGGGATGTCGACGACCATGCGCCGGAGGTGTTCTTCCTGGGAAACGCCCTTCGGCGCGATGCTGCGGATGCGGTCCGTGTCGAGCTTACCCGGTAGGAGATTGTTGATGGTGACGTTGCGGTCCGCCACCGTGCGCGCGACTCCGGCCAGGAACGAGGTCAGCCCGGCACGTGCGCCCGACGACACGTCGAGCCCCGGCAGCGGTGTATAAACCGAGAGCGAGGTGATGTTGACGATGCGGCCGAAGCCGCGTTCGGCCATGCCGTCGATGACGGCCTTCACCAGTTCGATCGGCGTGATCATGTTGCCGATCAGGCCGTCCATGATCGCCTTGCGGTCGAGGTCGTGGAAGTCGCGCCGCGGCGGCCCGCCATTGTTGTTGACCAGGATGTCGGGATCGGGGCAGGCGGCGAGGAGGCGCTGCTGGATCTCCGGCAAGGAGACGTCGCCGGCGACCTCGGTCACGGCGACGCCCCAGCGCGAACGAAGCGCCGAAGCCGTTTCGGCGAGCACGGCAGCATCGCGGCCGTTGACGACAAGGTCGCAGCCGGCCTCGGCGAGCGCAGCGGCGCAGCCGCGCCCCAGGCCCTTGCTCGAGGCGCAGACGATCGCCTTCTTTCCGCGTATGCCGAGATCCATCTTTCTTCGTCCTTCCCTTTCGCCAAGGCTAGCGCGCCGCGCCCGCCTGCGGCAACCGTCATAAGCCTGTTGCATGAATCGGGGCATAGGCAGGCCGGAACAACGGTTGGATCAAGCATGTCCGGCGAAAATCCGCGCCAGGTGCGCACGCTTTTCATCTCCGACATCCATCTAGGCTCGAAGATCGCCAAGGCCGACTTCCTGCTCGACTTCCTGCGCGAGCACGAGGCGGAAACCATCTATCTCGTCGGCGACATCGTCGACGGCTGGCGGCTCAGACGGTCGTGGCACTGGCCGCAGTCGCACAACGACGTTGTCCAGAAGCTGCTGCGCAAGGGCCGCAAGGGCGCGCGCATCATCTATGTCGCAGGCAACCACGACGAGTTCCTGCGCGACTTCCAGGGCGTGCATTTCGGCGGCATCGAGGTGGTCGACGATATCGTCCACGAGGCGGCTGACGGCCGGCGCTACCTGGTGATTCACGGCGACCAGTTCGACACGATCGTCCACAACGTGCGCTGGCTCGCCTATCTCGGCGACAAGGCCTACGACGCGGCGATCATCGTCAATCGCGTCGTCGGCCGGGTGCGCAGGACGTTCGGCATGCCCTACTGGTCGTTCTCGTCCTGGGCAAAGGTGACGGTAAAACGGGCCGTCAACTTCATCAGCGCCTTCCAGACGGTCGTCGCCGAGCAGGCCCGCAACCGGGACGTCCACGGCGTCATCTGCGGCCACATCCATCACGCAGCGATGGAGGACCTCGGCGGCATCCACTACATCAACACCGGCGACTGGGTGGAAAGCTGCACGGCGGTCGTCGAGAATTTCGACGGTACCATGGAGATCCTGTGCTGGACGGGAGCCGCGTTGCCCATGCGGACGACTCCTGAGCGCTACGTGCCGGTGGTGATCGAAGGCGGCGCGGCGGCGGCCTGACGGCAAGAACTCACGTTCGAACCGATTGAAACGCGGTATCGCGGCATCGGAGCCCGTGATATCGAACAACCGCGCCGCGAGTCCCTGTCGGCGCGTGCCGGACT
>CAYJMY010000194.1:2377-9184 GCA_964371125.1 uncultured Mesorhizobium sp.
CCCCCCGCTGTCGCCTGAACAACGCATCAAGCCCCGCCATTTCGAGCTGCGGGTCGCCTGCATTTTCGCTTTCCTGTTCATTCCGCAAGGCATCCACCTGCCGTTCTTCCCGGTCTGGCTGGAATCAAAGGGTTACGACGCCGGGCAGATCGCGCTGATCCTGTCGCTGCCGATGTTCCTGCGTGTCGTCACCACGCCCTTCGTCACCGCCTTCGCCGACAGGGCCCGCGACCGCGCCGACATCCTCGTCGTGCTCGTCGCCGCGTCGCTGGCGCTCGCCAGCGGTTATCTGCTCTTCGACGGCTACGCGGCGGTGCTCGCCATCTCAATCCTGCTCGCTATCGCGTGGACGCCGCATTCGCCGCTGACCGATTCGCTGGCGCTGTCCGGGGTAAGGCGGTTCGGTTCCAACTACACGCGCATGCGCATCTGGGGCTCGAGCGCCTTCCTGCTCGCCAATCTCGGCGGCGGTGTCATCATCGCGCGCGCCGGCCCGGGCGTCGTGCCGCTCCTGATCGTAATCGGGCTCTGCGGCACGCTCGTCGCGGCAGCGGCCGCGCCGCGGCTGGGCCGGCCGCGGATCGCCTCGCCACTGTCGGCGACGGATCTGCCGGTGACGCCGTCGCTCATGAGCCGCCATTTCCTTCTCCTGGTCGGCGGCGCGGGCCTGATCACGGCGAGCCACTCCTTCCTCTACGGCTTCTCGTCGATTTACTGGAGATCGCTCGGCATCGCCGAGTCGACCGTGGGAATCCTCTGGGCGTGGAGCGTGATCTGCGAAGTCGCGCTGTTCCTGGTTTTCACGCGCCTGTTCGGGCGTATGAGTGCGACCTCGCTCATTTCGATCTCCGGCGCGTTCGCAATCCTGCGCTGGATCGCCTTTCCGCTGGTCTGGCCCTCCGGGCTGGCGGTACCCGGCTTCTTTGCCGTCCAGGCCCTCCATGCGTTCTCCACCGGCATGATGCTGATCGCCGTGCAGAAACTCATCGCCGAGACCGTTTCCGAGGAACGGACCGGCGCCGCCCAGGGCATCGCCTTCTTCGCCAATGGCGTGTCGATGGCGCTGTTCACGCTGGCGTCGGGGTTGCTCTACGAGCGTTTCGGCGCCGGTGGCTTCTTCGCCATGGCCGTGGTGGCGGCGACCGGGCTCACGCTGATCGCGATTGCCAGGCGCTCAGCCCCATAGGCCGGCCTCCGGCGGCGAGACCAGCGAACCCTCGTAGACGAGACCAGGAACGCGGTCGCGGGCGAGCAGAAGGGGGCCGTCGAGGTCGATGTAGTCGGCGTCCTGGGCGAGCAGCACCGCCGGCGCCATCGCCAGCGACGTTCCGACCATGCAGCCGACCATCACCGAAAGGCCGAGCGCGCGCGCCTTCCCGCGCATGGCGATCGCCTCGGTGAGGCCGCCTGCCTTGTCGAGTTTGATGTTCACGGCATCGTACAGGCCGACGAGCGCTTCCAAGCCGGAGGTTGTGTGCACGCTTTCGTCGGCGCAGATCGGAACCGGATGCGGGATCGAGCGCAAAAAGCCGTCCTGTCCAGCCGGCAGGGGCTGTTCGACCAATGAGACGCCGAGTCGCGCGCATTCATCGAGGTGCGGTAGTACGTTGGCTTCGCTCCAGCCTTCGTTGGCGTCGAGCACGATTCGGCTTGCCGGCGCCGCCGTGACAACCGCGCGCACCCGCTCCATGTCGCCGTCGCCGCCGACCTTGACCTTGAGCAGAGGCCGGCTGGCGTTTGCCCGCGCCTGGTCCGCCATCGACGCGGGATCGCCGAGCGAAAGTGTGTAAGCGGTAACCAGGGGACGCGGCGAGGTCACGCAGACCTTGCGCCACGCCGGCGTAGCGGACCTCTTCGCCTCAAGGTCCCAGAGCGCGCAGTCGACCGCGTTGCGCGCGGCTCCCGCCGGCATCGCCGCGCGCAATTCCTCCCGCGTCATGCCCGAGGCGATCGCAGGCCGAATTGCTTCGATCGCGGCGAGCACGCCTTCGACGGTTTCCCCGTACCGGCGATAGGGTACGCATTCGCCGCGGCCCGCATGCGATCCTTCGACGACGACGCAGGTGACGACCTCGGCTTCGGTCTTCGAGCCCCGTGATATGGTGAAGGTCCCGGCGATGGGAAATCGTTCGGAAAAGGCGGTGAGCCGGCGCGTCATGCGTGATATCCCGTCGCGGTGGTATTCGAGCCTTTCATGGTTCCGTGTTGCCATGAAAGGCTTTAAGTTCGCGCCCATGATCATGAACCCCGAGGCCAATGCAACCGTCGACGAGGTACGGCCCGCCGTCCTCGAGGTGACCCGCGAAGGATCGATGACGAAAGTCGCCGCGGCCGGCGACTGGCTGACCCGCACGATCGCGCCGGTCGACGCGCCGCTGAGAGACCTCGAAGCCGACCAGAACGCCAACGAGGTCGTCGTCGATCTGTCGCGAATCGGCCGTATCGACACCGGCGGCGCCTGGGTCATCGAACGCCTGGCGACCAAGGTGAGGGAACGCGGCGGCACGGCGGAAATCCGCGACGTCCCGCAGGCCGCGGCGACGCTGCTGCGCGAAGTCGCGCCGGCGGCCCGCGCCGACGAGGCGGCCGAGAATGAACGGCGCGGCGTCGACTGGCTGCGGCCCCTTGCCCTCACGGGCAAGGCCGTGACCGAATCGGGCCTCGACTTTCTCCGGGCCATGAACATTCTCGGCGCCACGTTCTACGGTCCGCAGATGAAGGTCGGGCGGGGCAGGGTGCTGGGCGCCGCGGCGTTCGTCCACCAGCTCGACCGGGCCTGCGTTTCGGCGGCGCCGATCGTGATTCTGATCAGCGTCATCATCGGCGCCATCATCGCCCAGCAGGCGGCCTACCAGTTGCGCTATTTCGGCGCCGAAATGCTGGTCATCGACTTCGTCTCGGTTCTCGTACTGCGCGAACTCGGCGTGCTTCTCACCGCAATCCTGATCGCCGGGCGCTCCGGCAGCGCGATCACGGCCGAGATCGGCGCGATGAAGATGCGCGAGGAGGTGGACGCGCTGAAGGTGATGGGACTGAACCCGATCGGCGTGCTCGTCTTCCCGCGCCTCGTGGCGTTGATGATCGGTATGCCGCTGCTGACAATCGCCGCGGAATTCGCTTCGCTCGCCGGCGCGATCGTCGTCGCCTGGTTCTACTCCGACATCACGCCGTTGGCGTTCCTGACCCGGCTGCGCGGTTTCGTCGACATGCCGACGGTGGTCATCGGCGTCATCAAGGCACCATTCATGGGCCTCATCATCGGCGTCATCGCCGCGGCGGAGGGAATGAGCGTGCACGGCAGCACCGAATCGCTCGGCCGCCACGTCACGGCGGCAGTGGTGAAATCGATCTTCATCGTGATCGTCGCCGACGGTCTGTTCGCCATGTTCTACGCGGCGGTCGTCGACTGATGGCGGCCGTGGAAGCTGCACCGCCGCCGCAAAGGGCCGCGCACGACATCGTGCTGCGCGCCATCGACGTCACGGTCGCCTTCGGCGATGTAACCGTGCTCGATCGCCTCAACCTCGATGTCGTTCGCGGCGAGATCCTCGGCTTCGTCGGGGCCTCGGGCTCCGGCAAGTCCGTGCTGATGCGCACCATCCTCGGCCTCAATCCGATGCAGTCGGGCCGCATCGAGATGTTCGGCCACGACGCTTTCGGGCGGTCGGATGCCCAGCGCCGCGAAATCGACCTGCGGACGGGCGTTCTTTTCCAGCACGGCGCATTGTTCTCGTCGCTGACCGTGAAAGAGAACATCCAGATCCCGATGCGGGAATACCTCGACCTGCCGCGGCCACTGATGGACGAACTCGCGCGCCTGAAGCTCGAACTGGTCGGTCTGCCGCGTTCGGCCGGCGACAAATATCCGGCGCAATTGTCGGGCGGTATGATCAAGCGCGCCGGCCTGGCGCGGGCGCTGGCGCTCGATCCGGAGATCGTCTTCCTCGACGAACCCACGTCCGGGCTCGATCCGATCGGAGCGGCCGAGTTCGATGAACTGGTCGCCAATCTGCGCGACACGATGGGTTTGACGGTCTATATGGTCACGCACGATCTCGACAGCCTCTACACGGTCTGCGACCGGGTAGCCGTGCTCGGCGAAAAACGCGTTCTCGTTGAAGGGACGATCGACGGACTACTCGCGTTCGATCATCCCTGGGTGAAATCCTACTTCCAGGGCAAGCGCGCGCGCGCCATCGTCCGAGACCAGAGCTGAGGCCTTTCCGCGATGGAGACCCGAGCAAACTATGTCGTCGTGGGCGTGTTCGCCTTCATCGCGCTCCTGGCGGGCTTCGGTTTCGTCTACTGGATCGACCAGTATTCGAAGATCGGCGAGGCCGCCTTCCTGCGTATCCGCGTGCCGGGATCGGCGGCCGGTCTCGACCGCGGAAGCCTGGTGCTGTTCAACGGCGTGCGCATCGGCCAGATCGACAGCGTCTATCTCGATCTCAACGATCCGACGATCGCCATCGCCGACGCCACAGTCGACCGCTCGATTGCCCCGATCACGTTGTCGACGCGCGCCGACATCGCCGCGGCGGGACTGACCGGCGGTTCGGTGGTCGAACTGCGCGGTGGGGCGCCCGGCGAACCGAGTCTCTTCGACGAGGCCGCGCGGCTGGGGAAGGTTGCGGAGATCACCGCGAATCCGTCGGCGGTGACGAACCTCCTGCAGACGGCGCAGGACATCTTCGTCCGTGTCGAGAAGGTCCTCGGTGAGCTCGAGAAGTTCGTCGGCGACGCGCGCGGGCCGCTGACGGCAACGCTCGAGAACGCGCAGAAGTTTTCCGACGCGCTCGCCCGCAATGCCGACGGAGTGGACAAATTCCTGGAGAGTGTCGCGAAACTCTCCGAAGAACTGGCTGGCGTTTCCGGGAGGCTCGACAGCACGCTGACCGCCGCAGAGGACTTGCTGAAGTCGGTCGACCGCGACAAGGTCGCCACGGTCGTCGCCAATGTCGAGGAGATCACGGCGAACCTGAAGCAGAGCAGCGAGGAGATGGACACGCTGATGGAAGGCGTGAAGACCGCCATCACGTCCGTCAACGACTTCGCGGCGAATGCCAACCAGACGCTGGCCAAGGTCGACGGCATCGTCGAGGGCGTCGATCCGGCGACGATCAAGACGGCGATCACCGATATCGGCGAAGCCAGCCGCAACGCCAACAAGGTGGTCGACGACGTATCCAAGGTCACCAGCCGCTTCGGCGAGCGGGCAGAGGACATCGACAAGATCATCTCGGATGCCGGACAGATCGCGGAACGCATCAACCAGGCGTCGGTGCGGGTCGACGGGGTTCTGGCGAAGCTCGATTCGCTGCTGGGCTCGGGCGAGGCCGAAGGGGTGATGACGGACGCCAGCGCCACGCTGAAGGAGTTCCGCAAGGTCGCCGAAACGCTGAACGCGCGCATGGGGACGATCGCAGACGGTCTGGCGCGCTTCTCCGGGCAGGGGCTGCGCGAGGTCGAGGCGTTGATCGGCGAGAGCCGCCGCGCGGTGTCGCGCATCGAACAGGCGATCACCAATATCGAACGCAACCCGCAGCGTCTGCTCACAGGCGGAGAAGGCACCATCCGGCAGTATGACGGGCGTACGCGGCGTTGAACCGCCGTTGACTTTGGCCCGAGACCGCCCCAAGAACACCTCAGATGCAGCAGTTCAACGGGGCGGCTAATGAGGACCGGCGCGTGACCGACCGGAAAGCCTGGGTGACCGGCGCGGTGGCGATCGCATTCATCCTGCAGGGCTGCGCGGCGCTTCCCGGCGTCGGTCCCGCACCCCTCGATACCTATGAACTCTCTGCTCCGACGCCCGAGACGCGCGCCCACCGTCGGCGGACGCAGATCCTGATCGCCGAGCCGTCCGCGCTGAAGGCGTTGGACAGCGAGAACATCGTCATCCGGCCGGCGCCCGGCGCCATCGAATACCTCAAGGGTGCCCAGTGGGCGGATCGCTTGCCCAAGGTCGTGCAGGCGCGTCTGGCTGAGGCGTTCCAGAAATCCGGTGCTTTCGCCGGCGTCGGGCGGCCAGGCGAGGGGCTCGCCATCGACTATCAGGTCATCGTCGAGATCCGCGGCTTCGAAGTCGCCATCGGCGGCGGCGATCGGGCGCGCGTCGAATTCTTCGTCAAGATCCTCAACGACCGCAACGGCGTGGTGCGTGCCTCGCGTACCTTCGAGGCGGCGTCTCCGGTCTCGGGCAGCGGAAATGCGGCCTATGTCGGCGCGCTCGATCGCGCGTTCGGCGACGCGGCCACGCATGTGGTCACATGGGTCGCTTCGGCGATCTGAGCCGGCGCCCGGGCAATTCACCGATCGGTACCAAGCGAACGTGCGGGATCCCCCATCCCGGGAGGATGGTCCGGGAGGCCGGCTCGGAAGGATCGTGACTTTGATCGTCGGGCGGACGAACCGTACGCAAGTTGCCAAACATAAAAAAAAGGCGGGTCGCCCCGCCTTTTCAAACCCTGCCGGGCGGTGCCGGGCGCTACCGGAGGCGTCCGCTGGCGTGGGCAAGCATGGTGTAGACCTTGCCGGTGTCGGACGTCAGATAGGTCTGCGTCATGACGTTCTCGCGGTCGTTGCGGCCGACGTCGCGCAGCAGCTTCTCGAAATCCTCGCAATAGCGGTCCACGGCGGAGCGGAACTCGGCCTCGGCCTGGTACTTGCGTCGGATCTCGTCGAATGTCTGCTGGCCCTTCAGCGTGTACAGGCGACGCGTGAAGACGTTCTTATCACCGCGGCGATAGCGATCCCACAACTCGATCGAGGCGTCGTGGTCGATTGCGCGCGCGATATCGACGGACA
>CAYJMY010000195.1:0-9075 GCA_964371125.1 uncultured Mesorhizobium sp.
CTCGAAGACATAGCGCATGACGCCCCAGGAACTCTCGTTGGACAGGCCGAAATGGCGGATCTTGCCGGCCTTGACCAGTTCGCCGAAGACGCCGAGCGTCTCGCCGATCGGCGTCTCGTCGGCGTCGCGCGGCAGCGGCCATGTCTCGACGCGGGTCGGATTGGAGCCCCACGGCACGCGGCGCTCGGGGAAATGGATCTGGTAGAGGTCGATGTAGTCGGTCTGCAAGCGCGCCAGCGACTTGTCGACCGCGTCGACTATATCGGTGCGAACCAGTCGCGACGGCCGGCCGCCGCGTAACCAATCGTCGGCGGTGCGGCCGACGACCTTGCTGGCCAGCACGACGCGGTCGCGGTTGCCGCGCGCCTTCATCCAAGAACCGACGATGCGTTCGGTCGAACCCTGCGTCTCCGGCTTCGGCGGGATGGAGTAGAGTTCGGCCGTGTCGAGGAAATTGACGCCGCGCTCGAAGGCGCGGTCCATCTGCGCATGGCCGTCCGCCTCGCTGTTCTGCTGGCCCCAGGTCATGGTGCCGAGGCAGACGCGCGACACGGTAAGGTCCGTCCGCCCGAGACGGCGTCGCTGCATGGGAATTCCCTCGTGCGCAGTGGGGAGTGGCGCGGCGACCCGCTACGGGCCGCTCGCTGTCAGGTGATCAGCGTGATCGTCGAAGCGATCGACATCAATGTGGCGACGACGATGAGCACGCCGTAGACGCGCGGCCTGTCGAAGAGCATGGCGTGGCCGGCGATCCAGGCGGCCGTCGCCGAGCCGAGCGCGAAGAGGAAGCCGGAGCGGTCGCCGTAGACGAGGTTCGCCGTCATCAGCCCGCAGATGATGACCGCACCGAAGACGATGATCACCGCGATTGCGTATTTCTCGTAATTATCTTCCATACCAGTTCCTCGCGGAGCCGCGCGCACCGTCGCGGCGAATCTCGCCCGCGGCACGAAGTGCGACCAAAAACCCTGACGGTCGGACTGTCAATTTCTACCGTCGATTTCCGGCGCCGGTGTTGTTTTGATTCTGGCACGAGCGGGCGCGCGAGGCCAGCCCCGACCGGCGCGGAGGCATGACGATTGCGCGAATCGGGAATTCAGCCGTGGGGCGGGCGCGCGGCGGCGAGCGCACGCCGGCGGGCGTCGTCGATCAGCATGTTGGCGACCTGCATGCGCAGCAGCGCACGCGGGCGCAGGTGCGGCGCGACGCGGTCGGGGTGGTTCCTGAAGGCAAAGGCGCGGCGGATATGGGCGAGGTCGGCGACCGGCGTGTTGCCCTTGATGCCGAGTTCGCGCGAGATCGCTTCGGGCTCGACCGGCGGAAGCTCCGCCGGCGCGGCGTCCGGCTCGACGGAGTTGCCTGCCGCCTCGAACAGCGCCTCGACGGTCTCGTCGACGTCCCCGGACGTCTCGCGGTAGACGGCCGCGACGGTTTCGTCCGACACGGTGATGCGGCCCGACAGCAGTTCGTCGGCGACGGCAAGATAGTCGAACGAGACGGACGCGGGACCTGTCGGGCCGCCTCCGTCTTTCTCGGATTCGGCGAGCAGATCCTTCAGAAGCGTGGCGAAGTCGCGGTTCGTATGCATCGGCATGACAGCTCCTCCGACCCTTTAACACGCGGATAGCGGTCCGGTTTCGCAATCTATGCGTGCGAGGTTAAGAATAGCTTCGCGCCGGCATGACGATTTTAGCCTTGGCGCGGAATCGCGCGCCACGACGCCGATGCGGCGGTTTCATGACCCGCGGTGAATCGCGCGCGCATGGCAGCCATGCGTATGCTGCACTGCACAATAGACGTAAACCGACCTACATCGGCACCGAGGGGGAGCCATACCAGGAGCGATGCCATGGGGTTTCTCACCGAACTGTTCGCCAGGCCGCGGCCGAAGGAGCAGGATCGCTTTCGCGCCGCCCTCGCCGTCCTCAACGCGATGAGCGACGCCGATCGCATCGACATCGGCATCAGGCCGGCCGATTTTCCGCGCATTGCCCGCGAGATGGCGGCGCGCCAGTAGCGCCCCCGAAATATCCGGCGCGCGGGCAGCCGCCCGCGCCCTGGCCGGCCTGTCAGCGGCCGAAGAAGTCGGACTTGCCGAGCGGCACGCCGCGGCTGCGCAGGATCGCATAGGCGGTCGTGACGTGGAAATAGAAGTTCGGCGTCGCGTAGTGCAGCAGGTACTGCATGCCGGGGAAGCGCATCTCGCCCTGGCGAAGCGCGACGACGATTTCGCGCTCCTCGGAGCCGTCGATTTCGGCCTCCGAAAAGGTCTTCAGCAACGCGCGCGTCTTCTCGATGCGCGCGTGGAGGTCGGCGAAATTGGCCTCCGTATCGGCAAAGGACGGGATTTCGCGGCCCGCCAGCCGGCAACTGGCGCCCTTGGCGTGGTCGCAGGCGATCTGCACCTGCGACTTCAGCGGCAGCATGTCCGGCGCCAGCCGCGCCGAGAACAGCTCGCCGAGATCGGTGCCGGTCTCGGCGGTGTGGCGCTCCGCCTTCGCCAGCACATGGTCGAGCGACTTCAGCATGGCGGAGAAGACAGGCACCGAAGCCCGATACATCGAAATCGTCAAAACACCCTCCCATCGGCCATCGCGGCGGGCCATCAATGGCGCTTTTTCCGGCGCCGCGCCAGAGAGGCGCTTCACCGCCGCGCCATATTCGCACAGCATTCTCCGGCAACGCCTGAGGAGGATGATTCGCCATGGGTAAACGGCTGACGGCAGCGCTGCTGCTTGCGTCGACGGCCGCATTCGCCGGTCCGGCTGCCGCCGATAGCGCCTATGTTGACGACCGTTCGGATGCGGCGGCCCTCGTGCGCTCCTTCTACAACGCCGTCAACCTGCGGGAATATGCCCGCGCCTGGGGCTATTTCGGCGATGCCAAGCCGTCGAAGTCCTTCTCGGCGTTCGCCGCGGGATACGACAAGACCGAGCGCGTCGAGGTCCTGACCGGCGCCGTTGCCCTGGAAGGCGCAGCCGGCAGCACGTTCTACTACGTCCCCGTCGCCATCAGCGCCACAGATACGGACGGCAGCGCCAGGATCTTCGCCGGCTGCTACCTGGCCCGCCTCGCCAATCCGCAGATCCAGGACGTGCCGTTCCAGCCGATGCATCTGGAAAAGGGCAGCCTGAAACCGGCCGACGGCGACCTGGCCGACGTGCTGCCCGAAAGCTGTCCCGACGGCCCGCCCGCCGAACCGCGCGACGCCGTCCTGGAGCGCGTCGAGGCGGCGTTCCGGGCAAGCTATGCCGGCTCCTGCCAGACGCTCGACCCCGGCGCCGAGCCGGACGCGGCCAAGCCCGAGATCCACGACATCGCCTTCCGCTATTCCTACGACGGAGACGGCGGCGAGGAGCGCAAGGCGCACCTGTTCCGCTTCACCTGCGGCTGGGGCGCCTACAACAGCAGCGAAGTCTATTACCTGGCCGACGACATCGGAGAGGTGAGCCAGTTGCAGTTCGCCGAGCCGGAACTCGACATCCGCTACGAGAACGACGACAGCCAGACCAAGGTCGAAGCGATGCGCATCGTCGGCTACACGGCAAGCGCCCAGGCGGTGAACTCGTCCTACGATCCCGCGACGCGCACAATCACCACGTTCTCGAAATGGCGCGGCGTCGGCGACGCCTCCTCGACCGGCCAATACCTGTTCCGCAACGGCCGCTTCACGCTGGTGAATTTCGAGGTCGACGCCAGCTACGACGAAGAGATCAATCCGCAGACGGTGCTCGACTTCGATACCGCGCCCTGAGCGGCGCGCGGGCGCTCCTCTTTTCGCGGACGAGCGGGATCGTGCCCCGGGGGCATGGCGGTTTCGCGGATTCGGGAATTTGGCCGCAGGCCGGCGGTCTTTACGACGAGTCGTTGACCGGCACCCCCCGCCGGCCGGGGATGACCAGCAGCAGGATCGGGAACTGTGTTGCCGGATGCGGCGCACTGTTGCCGGATATGTTGCCGGATCGGGCCCAGTTGCCGGACGTGTTGCCGGTCGTGTTGTGCGAAAGGCCGGCCGCGCGGCAGAGGTCGAGGACGGCCGCCAGCAGGCGGAAGCGCAAGGCCAGCCACGCGGCGTCGAGCGGGCTCGCGCCGCTCTCGGCCGCTTCGTCGAGCCAGGGGAAATCGGCCGCGGTCACCCCGGCCGCCTCGGCCGTCGCGGCGACGAAGGCCGTCGCCACGGCCTCGGCACGGCGCAGGATCACAAGAATGAGGAACCGCACGGGCAAGGAACGGCCGGCGGCGCGCTCGGCGACGAGCGACAGCGAGACGAGCAGGGCCGCGATCTTCAGCAGCATCGGTTCGTTCCGCACTCCGCCGTCCATGGCGCCGTCCATTCCGGGCCTCCTTTGCCGGCGGCGATTCTACGGCCGGCTTCTGGGGAGGGGGATAAAATCGCCGGCGGATCGCGGTGGAAATCGCGGAAGACGTTGATTTCGTTGAAGGAGGGCGCGGATTTCGGCCACGAATCCCCGACACGGGGCGCAGTCCAACGGGAACGGGCGGCCATTCGCGCGCCGTCATCCGGAGACCTGCACCCAGGAACGACGACGAACCGGGGCGGAACACCGGATCGGACAGCCGTCGCGGCGCTTCAGAGCAGCTGCAGGATGACGTCCCTCACCTGCCGTGCAGCAACAGTGAGGCCGCCGTCACGCTCGATGATCTGGATGCAGGTGCGCGGCAGGGGCGGCAGGCCGGCATCCGGCCCGAGCCGGCGGAAGCCTGCCGGAACCGTCCCCTCCGCCATGACGGAGACCGCCGTGCCCGAACCGACGGCGCCCTGGATGACCTGGCCGCTGCTGCTGGTCAGCGCCTCGCGATAGGGGATCGCGGCGCGCTCGAGCGCCTCGATCGCAGCGGCGCGGAAAGCGCAGCCCTCGGGATAAAAGGCGAACGGCCATGGCTGGTCGGCGGGCGGGCGGAAGTCCTCGGCCGCCACCCAGCAGAGTTCCGGCTCGCTGAGCACGGTGGCACGGCGCTCGCCGCGCGGCAGCGTGACGATTGCGAGGTCGAGGCTGCGCGCCTCCACCTGCTGGCTGAGCCGGATGCTGAGCGCGCCGGTGATGGCGAGTTCGATCCCAGGGAACGCCTGCCTGACCCGCCGCAGCAGGCCCGGCAGGAAAGGCTGCGCATAGTCTTCGGCGACGCCCAGCCGCACGCTGCCGGTGACCTCGCCCTGCTTCATGCGGTCGACGAGCGCGTCATGGCTGTCGACCAGCGCCTGCGCCTGCGTCACCAGCCTCTGTCCGGACGGGCTGAGCACCACCTGATGATAGCCGCGCACGAACAGTTCCGCTCCGAGCAGGTCTTCCAGCGTGCGGATGCGCAGCGACATGGTGCCCTGCGAGCAGCCGAGCCGTTCGGCGGCGCGCGAGAAGCTGCCCTCGGCCGCGACAGAGAGGAACGAACGCAGGAGCCTGGTGTCGATGTCGGCCACGAGATCGGATTTCCCAATTCCACTGATCGGATAAAATGGCTTTACCGATGATGCAACGGACTTCTAGCTGGCCGCGACGACATTTTTTCGCGCGGAGGAAGGCATGAAGGTCGGCTTCATCGGACTTGGCAACATGGGCGGTGCCGCCGCCCGCAACGTCATGCGCGCCGGTTTCGACACGACGGTCAACGACCTGCGCCGCGAGGCGGCGGCCGGCCACCTCGCCGCGGGCGCTGCCTGGGCCGGCAGCCCGCGCGAGATGATCGAGCGCGTCGACTGCGTCGTGACCATGGTGTTCGGCCCTGCGAACCTCGAGGCGATCGTCAACGGCGTCGACGGGCTGCTCGCCGGCCCCTGCGCCGGCAAGCTGTGGATCGACATGACGACGTCGTCGCCGAAATTCATGCGCGAGCTGGTGAAGCCCTTCGCCGCCGCCGGCGGGCGCCCGGTGGATGCGCCGGTGACCGGCTCAGTCGACGCCGCGATCCGCGGCGACATGCCGATGTTCGTCGGCGGCGACGACGCCGATATCGAGGCGGCGCGCCCGGTCATCGAGGCGATGGGCGAGTTGCGCAAGGTCGGCCGCTACGGCAACGGCTACGTGGCCAAGCTGGTCAACAACCAGCTGTGGAAGATCCACGCCGCGGCGATCGGCGAGGCGATGGTCTGCGCGGCGAAGGCGGGACTGGACCCCGAAGTCTGGTGGCGGGTGATGAAGGGCGGCGCGGCCGACAGCTTCGTGCTGCAGCACGACGTGCCGTCGATCTTCGCCGGCCACTACGACCCGTCCTTTCCGCTCAAGCTCTGCCTGAAGGACCTGGGCCTCATCCATGAACTCATGGAAGAAACAGGCACCCGCTCGGAAATGACGGACGCCTGCCACGCCCGCTTCAGCGAGGCGGCCGGCCGCTACGGCGCCGAGGCCGGCGAGATGTCGGTGTGCCGGCTGATCGAGGAGGACGGCGGCGTGTCGTTGCGCGTCGCCGGCGATTGGGTGGCGCCGTGGGAGGTCGTCCATCCGGGGACGCGGTAGACGCCGGACCCGTGTCCCGGCGGCGCCCGCCCTACTCGCCGAACCCTTCCCCCGACGGCCGCGGCGACAGCCGGATCAGCCGCGAATCGAGCACGGCCGCCTGGCGGTGGATCACCGCCTTCTGGTAGTCGGGGTCCTTGACCATCGCGACGAAGGCGGCAGCCGACGGGTATTCGGCGACGAAGCAGCGGTCCCAGCGCTCGTCCTCCGGGCCGATCAGCATCAGGCGGAAGTCGCCGCTCCAGGCGATGCGGCCGCCCAGCCGGCGGAAGATCGGCCCGCTCTCGCGGCCGTAGGCCGCGTAGGCCTCCGCCCCGGTCGCCTTGCGGCCGTCGGCATAGGCGGCCTCGCCGCGAAGCCGCACCAGGTTGAGCATGTGGATGGGCCCCTCGTCGGGCAGCGCGCGGAAGGCGCCGAAGCGCTCCCGGGTCGGGTCGACGTGTCCGGTCATGAGTTCCCCCTCTACTTCGCCGCGAGCATCCAGTTCAGCGTCTCGCGCCAGTCGGTCATGCGGATCGGCGTGCCGTGCGAGCCGGTCTCGAAGCGGACGAAGCGCGCCGGATAGCCCGGCGCCTTCTTCACGATCGAGCGAAAGAAGGCCTCCTGCCTGTCGACCGGGAAGACCTTGTCGCGGCTGCCCTGGCCGAAGAACACCGGCACCTTCGCCTTGAACGCAGGGCTGGAAAGAAAGGCGTCGTCCCAGTGCGAGCCGAGCAGCAGCAGGCCCGAAAGCCGCCCCGCCGTCTTCTTGTCGGCGGCGAGCTTCCAGCACAGGCCGCCGCCCATCGAGCCGCAGGCGACGAAGATCTTCGCGCCCGGCGACTGGCCGGCATAGTGGTCGATGAGGGCGGCGACCTGCGCGGCGCCGCCGTCGCCGAAGTCGGAGAAATCGGGCGAGAGATAGAGCCCGCCATTCGCGGCCATCAAATTCTTGATGCGGTTGAAGTTGCCGCCGAAAGTGAAGTCGTCGACCCCCTGCTTGCGGCTGCCGCCCTGGCCGTGGAGGTAGACGGTGATCATCGAGGCGCCGGCCGCCTTGCCCACCGCGACATGGGCGACCTTGCCGGCCGGGCCGTCGAGCACGAGGTCCTTCTGAACGGAACGCACGCCGAGGGCGACGTACTTGCCCTGGACGCGCCGCTCCGGGATCTCGTCGCGGCCGTTGATGTCGCGCATCTCCTGGTAGTCGACGACGCGGTAGGCGCCGCCGTCTTCTTGCGACAGGATCGCCGGATAGGCGAACAGCTCGTCCTTGAAGGGCGCGAGGTTTCCGGCTGCGGCCGGCAGGGCGACAGCGAGGAAAAGGGCGGCGGCGAGGAGGAATTTGCGCAGCGGTCGGGCCGGGTTGACCGGCCGTAGCGGCAGGCGACCCCCACCCCTGCCCCTCCCCACAAGGGGGAGGGGGACGCCGAAGTTGGCGCTTGCTTCACGGGTGCTGCTTGGAGACGACAAGGCGAATGAGTCGGGGGTTTCCCCTCCCCCTTGTGGGGAGGGGCAGGGGTGGGGGTATCTGACCTCCCTCCCCGACCGCCTCTTCGAATGAATCCGTGCGGCCGATAAAAGACGCATCGACATTTCCCTATGCGGCTGCCCGGCCGATCCAGTTTCACGACGAGGACTTATAGCGCCGATTCGGCCCGCGTTAAGGCGGGCACAGGCCAATCCAACGGCGTTCAGTCCTGCAGCACGCCGCCCGCCCGCGTCATGGCGTCGGGCGTGTCGACGTCGACGAAGGCCGCCTCGCCGATCTCGACGTCGATGACGGTAGCCCCTTCCGCCTCGACGAGGTGGCGGGCGCCGGTGTCGCCTTGAAGCGTCGCCACTTCGGCGAACAGCGACCGCGGCAGCACGACCGGGTTGCCGCGCTTGCCGCCATGGGTGGCGCGCACGATCGCCGTGCCACCCGCGGCGCGGAACGCCTCGATCAGCCGGTCGAGGTCGCGCACCGAGACGCCGGGCATGTCGCCGAGCACGACCAGCGCGCCGGCCGCGTCGGCGGGAAGCGCGGCGACGCCGGCCTTCAGCGACGACGACAGGCCCTCGGCATAGTCCGGATTGGCCGCGGTCGTCACGCCGAGCCCGGCGAGCGCGGCAGAGACGCGGTCGGCCTGGTGGCCGGTGACGACGACCGTGCCGGCGGCGCGGCTCTTCAGCGCGCGCTCAGTGGTGACGCGGACCAGCGGCTTGCCGTCGAACAGCGCCATCAGCTTGTTCGGCCCGCCCATGCGGCTGGAGCGCCCGGCCGCGAGAACCACGGCGTAGACCTTCGCGGCGAGCGCCGGATTGGTCGCCTCGCGCGGCTGCGGCCTTGTCGGGATTTCCATCAAAAGCCCCCCCACCCCCATGCCGGCGATGTCGGACGCGGTGACGTCGAGGCCGGCGACGAGCCGGTCGAGCACCCAGTCGAAGCCGTTCTCCTTGGGGCTGCGGGCGCAGCCCGGCGCGCCGAGCACGGGTTTTTGTCCCAGCCGGCCGAGGACCAGCAGGTTGCCGGGATCGACCGGCATGCCGGCGCGGAAGACCGTGCCGCCGGCCTTGCGGATCGCGGCGGGGATGACGTCGTCGGGATCGCACATCTCCGAGGCGCCGAAGACGACGACCATGT
>CAYJMY010000196.1:0-3915 GCA_964371125.1 uncultured Mesorhizobium sp.
GCGTCGAAGATCTGCGCGCCGCAATAGGACTGGTAGGTCGAGATGCCCATCTTGGACATGACCTTGAGGATGCCCTTGCCGATCGACTTGATGTAGCGCGACACGATTTCCTGGGGGTCGACCTCAGGCGGCATCTCCCCGCGCCGATGCATGTCGAGGAGCGTGTCGAAGGCGAGGTAGGGGTTGATCGCCTCGGCGCCGTAGCCGGCGAGGCAGCAGAAATGATGAACCTCGCGCGGTTCGCCGGTTTCGATCACCAGGCCGACCGAGGTGCGCAGTCCCTTGCGGATGAGGTGATGGTGCACGGCGGCCGTCGCCAGCAGCGCCGGAATGGCGATGCGGTCGGGACCGACCTGGCGGTCGGAGAGGATGATGATGTTGTAGCCGCCAGCGACCGCGGCTTCGGCGCGCTCACACAGGCGCTCCAGCGCCCCGGGCATGCCGGCCGCCCCTTCGCCGGTCGCGTAGGTGATGTCTATGGTCTTGGTGTCGAAGCGGTCCTCGGTGTGGCCGATCGAGCGGATCTTCTCGAGGTCGCCGTTGGTCAGGATCGGCTGGCGCACCTCGAGCCGCTTGCGCCGCGACGAGCCGACCAGGTCGAAGATGTTCGGGCGCGGCCCGATGAACGACACCAGGCTCATGACCAGTTCCTCGCGGATCGGATCGATCGGCGGGTTCGTCACCTGCGCGAAGTTCTGCTTGAAATAGGTGTAGAGCATCTTCGACTTGTCCGACATCGCCGAGATCGGCGTGTCGGTGCCCATGGAGCCGACGGCTTCCTGCCCCGTCGTCGCCATCGGCGACATCAGCAGCTTCGTGTCTTCCTGCGTGTAGCCGAACGCCTGCTGGCGATCGAGCAGCGACACGTCCTTGCGCAGCGCCCGCGGCTCGACCGGCTTCAGGTCCTCGAGGATCAGCTGGGTGTTGGCGAGCCAGGTCCGGTAGGGGTGCCGCGAGGCGATCTCCGACTTGATCTCCTCGTCGGAGACGATGCGTCCCTTGTCGAGATCGATCAGCAGCATCCTGCCGGGTTGCAGGCGCCACTTGCGGACGATGTTTTCCTCGGGGACCGCCAGGACACCGGCTTCCGACGCCATGATGACGCGGTCGTCGTTGGTGACGATGTAACGCGCCGGCCGCAGCCCGTTGCGGTCGAGCGTCGCGCCGATCTGGCGGCCGTCGGTAAAGGCTACGGCGGCCGGGCCGTCCCACGGCTCCATCAGGGCCGCGTGGTACTCGTAGAAGGCCTTGCGGTCGGCCGCCATCGACTTGTTGCCGGCCCACGCCTCGGGGATCAGCATCATCATTGCATGGCTGAGCGAGTAGCCGCCCTGGTAGAGGAACTCCAGCGCGTTGTCGAAGCAGGCCGTGTCCGACTGACCCTCATAGGAAATCGGCCACAGCTTGGAGATGTCGTTGCCGAACAGCTCGGAATCGACGGATGCCTGGCGCGCCGCCATCCAGTTGACGTTGCCGCGCAGCGTGTTGATCTCGCCGTTGTGCGCGACCATCCGGTACGGATGGGCGAGCTTCCAAGACGGGAAGGTGTTTGTCGAGAACCGCTGATGGACCAGGATTAGCGCCGACTCGAACTCGGGATCGCGGAGGTCCTTGTAGTAGGCGCCGACCTGGTAGGCGAGGAACATGCCCTTGTAGACGATGGTCCGCGCCGACAGCGAAACGATGTAGGCGCCGTTGTCCCGGCCCTGCGTCTCGCTGTAGATGCGGCCGGAAATGACCTTGCGCAGGATGTAGAGGCGGCGCTCGTAGTCGTCGTCGGTCTCGTTCGCGGCGGAGCGGCCGAGGAAGACCTGGCGGTGAACAGGCTCCGACGCCGCGATGTCGGGTGCCTTCGACAGCGATGCGTTGTCGACGGGCACGTCACGGAAGCCGAGCAGCGGCTGGCCTTCCGCATGCGCGACCTCGGCCACGATCGCCTCGATGTGGGCGCGCAGTTGCGGATCGCGCGGCATGAAGATGTGGCCGACCGCGTAGTGGCCCGGCTGAGGCAGGTCGACGCCCTGCTTCGCCATCTCGCGGCGGAAGAAGCGGTCCGGGATCTGCACCAGGACGCCGGCGCCGTCACCCATCAGCGGATCGGCGCCGACCGCGCCGCGATGGGTGAGGTTCTCCAGCATCGCCAGCCCGTCCTCGACGATTCCGTGCGACTTCACGCCCTTCATCTGGGCGATGAAGCCGACGCCGCAGGCATCGTGCTCGTTGCGCGGATCGTAAAGGCCGGAGGAAGCAGCCTTGACGGCGGCCGCTTTGGTCTGAACGGAAGGGTTGATTCCCGTCGTCGCAGATGGCGTTCCGTCCGTCATCGTCCCGTCCTCCGTCTTTGCCCCTCCGGGCATCCCGTCGCTTGCGCCCCACTTCCGGTCATGCCGGCCGTTCGACGCTGCTTCGGCCCAAGGTCAACCATGCATCCGCGGGCACAACCGGCGCATCGCCTCCCGCGGTAACGGTCGGCCGCGCAAGTCGCGCAGAACCATCGTATTATACGCTGGTACCGCGCCGCTTAGGCTCACTAAATTAAGACAGCACTACTGTCCTATCTCCGTGTATGGCAGAAATGAGCCGGGGCATCAAGATTGAAACGTAAATAATTCGGCAACCGCAGCTCAGGAAGTTGCTGCGCATGTGCCGGCAACGAAATAATGTTGCGCGACCCACCTCGGCGACAGGCCGACCGTCACGGCGAGGCGTATCCTCGCACAGCGGAGCCCGCCTCTTGATCAAAACCGTGGAAAGGAGAATGGTCCGCCGCGGACGATCGCCAAACGGGACCCTCCATACAATGATATTTGCCTCCGACAACTGGGCCGGCGCCCATCCGCAGATCGCGGCATCTCTCTCGGCCCAGGCAGGGGACTACGCGCCGGCCTACGGCACCAGCGACCTCGACCAGGCGGTCAGCGACCGTTTCAGCATCCTGTTCGAACGCGAGACGGCGGTGTTCTTCGTCGCCACGGGAACGGCGGCCAATGCGCTATCCTTGGCGCTGGTCAATCGCCCGGGCGGTGTCGCCTTCGCCCACCGCGAAGCCCACATGCTCGTCGACGAATGCGGCGCGCCCGAATACCTGACCGGCGGCGGCAGGCTGGCGGCGGTCGACGGCGACCTCGGTCGCATCGACCCGGCCGGCCTCGAACGCGCCATCTCGCGATTCCAGCCGGATTTTGTCCATGGCGGCCGGCCCATGGCCGTGTCGATCACGCAGGCGACGGAGGTCGGGACCGTCTACAATCTCGACGAGATCGCAGCCATCGCCGCGGTGGCGTCCCGCCATTCGCTGCCGCTCCACATGGACGGAGCGCGATTCGCCAACGCGCTCGTTTCCCTCGGGGCGACGCCCGCGGAAATGACCTGGAAGAACGGCGTCGACATCGTCTCCTTCGGCGGCACCAAGAACGGATGCTGGTGCGCCGAGGCGATCGTATTGTTCGACCTCGACAAGGCGCGCGAGATGGCATTTATCCGCAAGCGCGGCGCACAGCTCTTCTCCAAGTCGCGCTTCATCGCGGCCCAGTTCGACGCCTACTTCCGCGATAATCTGTGGCTCGAGACGGCGCGGCACGCGAACGCCATGGCGCAGAAGCTTTCCGCTGCATTCCGCGAGAGCCGCACGGCCCGGCTCGCCTGGGAACCGCAGGCCAACGAGGTGTTCGCCGTATTCCGGACCGGACTGGCGGAGGAACTCAAGAGCCGGGGAGCGGTCTTCTATCCTTGGGAGCCGCCGGCCGGATGGGGCGACAAGCACGGAGACGACGAGGCGCTCTATCGATTCGTCACCTCGTTCGCGACCACGACAGACGACGTCGACCGCTTCGCCGCTCTGATCGCCTGATCGAGGGCGCTTAATGCAGAACGGCGCGGCCTCGGGGGCCGGCGCGGCAAGTCGAAAATACCCGC
>CAYJMY010000196.1:3925-4845 GCA_964371125.1 uncultured Mesorhizobium sp.
CCGGCGCCGGGGCCGCAAAACCCCCCCGGGCGGCGCGGGGGGCCCCCCCGTCGAATTCCTAGAAGACCCGGCCGTCCTTACGCGGCCTTCGCCTCGATCTGCTTGGACGACTTCGCCGGAGCAGCGATCGCGATTTTGCGCGGCTTCATCTCCTCGGGAATGTTGCGCTTGAGGTCGATGTGCAGCAGGCCGTTCTTCAGCGCGGCGCCGACCACGTCGACATGATCGGCAAGCTGGAAACGGCGCTCGAAGGCGCGCGCGGCGATGCCGCGATAGAGGAGCTCCGACCCTTCGCTGGCGGTCTCTTCCTTGCGCTCGCCCTTGACGGTCAGCACGTTGCGGTGTGCCTCGATCGCGATGTCATCCTCGGAGAAGCCGGCGACGGCCATGCTGATGCGATAGGAATCCTCGCCGGTGCGCTCGATGTTGTAGGGCGGGTAGCTCTGGCCGGCATCGGGCTGGCCGAGCGAATCGAGCATCGAGAAGAGCCGGTCGAAGCCGACGGTCGAACGATAGAGGGGGGAAAAGTCAACGTGACGCATGGTTCTGTTCTCCATTAGAGCAACACGGGTTCTTGCGTTTGGATGCGAGCGGAAACCCTGTTGGCGTTTCCTTGGCGTCCAGCGGCCCCGCAAGGGCGGCCGCGCAACTGATCTGGGCATCGGCCGGCGCGATTTCAAGACTGATTTAGCGGCGTGCATTGCCATTTCCGTCGGTTCGTAGCCGCCGCGATCGGCGATGAACGCACGATGAACCAGGCCTTCGACCTGCGTTCAGGATCGCGATGCTAGCTTCCGATCAACAACGACGGCGACACATCGGAGCCGCAACGAAGTCGACCGGGTGTAACGTCCCTTCCTCCCGGTTCGTCGGAGGACCGGGAGCCCTACAGGCGCCCGGGGTTGTGCGGTGTAGGGCGG